>DASYDU010000357.1:0-9812 GCA_036499445.1 Lacipirellulaceae bacterium | reverse complement strand
GCTGAGATTGCGCAGACGCCGCGCAAAGTTCATCGCACCAATTGGCGCGAGCATTCTCGGATCGTTGATTTGGAATCGTTTGTGCGAACGCTTCTCTGCGGCCGGCCACTGGTTTTGATTTCCGCCCACTACGGCAACTTTGAGCTCGGCGGCTACTTGATGGGATTGTTTGGCTTTCCGACGTACACCGTCGCTCGCAAACTCGATAATCCCTATCTCGACCGCTTCGTCAACGACTTTCGCGGGCGGACCGGACAATACATCCTCCCCAAGAAGGACAGCAGCGGGCAGATTCAAGAGCTCGTCCACAGCGGCGGAATCCTCACTCTGCTGGGCGATCAGTCGGCCGGCAAGAAAGGCTGCTGGGTGAACTTCTTCGGCCGACCCGCTTCAACGCACAAGGCCGTCGCCTTGTTCTCGCTTGGCAACGACGCACCCACCATGGTCAGCTATGCACGGCGGCTTGGCCGGCCGCTCGAGTACGAAGTCGGCCCGGCGGCGATCGTCGATCCACGTGCCGCCGATTTCAGTTTGCGCTCGGTGCCACTGCTGGCCCAATGGTACACCGATCACCTGGAGCAGCTGATCCGCCAGTTGCCCGATCAATACTGGTGGCTCCACAAGCGCTGGAAGGGTCAGCCGACGCCACGCGCTCTGCGAAGGTCGAATATAACAAGCGCCGCGGCGTAGAGCCTGTAGGATGCGTCTCCAACCCCGATTTCCCGATCCGGCGCCTAGCAGACATCAGTCATAGACTGGTCTAGGCTTTCCAGACGCCTCCCACAGAACAGGCGGCGCGGATAGGATGGGCGATTACCTGCCGCCGATCCATTTTCCCGCCCGCCGCCCTGACTTGTACAGCTTTCGGCCATTTCTGAACTCCGATCCGCCCCATCTGACCCAGATTTGGCGAACTCAGCCCTCGCAGCGGGGCCTGATGCAGCCGATGTCGGTCGGCCTCTTCGAGCAGCTCGTCTTCTCGAAGCCATATTTCGATCGCGAAGGGCTCATCGTCGCCACCAAAGACAGCCGGCCGATCGGTTTTGCCCATGCCGGTTTCGGCCCGAACGACTCAGAAAGCGAACTGTCGACTGATCTCGGCACAACCTATTTGCTGCTGCTCGAGAGCGACCACCGCGACCCGTCCGTCGCCGACGAGCTCTTGGCCCACTCCGAAGCCTACTTGCAGGAGCGCAGCGCCAAAGTAATTTATGGCGGCGGCATCCGCCCGCTTAATGCCTTCTACCTGGGATTGTACGGCGGCAGCGAGCTGCCGGGCATTCTCGCGACCGACTCCATCTTCTTAGATACCTGTCGCCGCAACGGCTATCGCGAAATCGATCAGGTGCTCGTGCTGCAGCGCGAGCTGGGGCAGTTCCGCACGGCCGTGTCTTGGGAGCAGCGCCGCTTGCGGCGGACTGCCATCCTTAACGAGCGGTACGCACCACCGGCAAATACTTGGTGGGAAGCGTGCACGACCGGCGCGTTTGAGCGGCTCGAATTCTCGCTGCAGAATGCTCCGCAAGGTCCGCCGCTCTCGAGCGTCGGCTTTTGGGACATCGAGCCACTCTCCACCGGTTGGGGCGCCGCCACCGCCGGCATGTTCGATCTGCACGTCTCGCCCGAGGCGCGCCGGCAAGGCCTGGCGACCTTTCTGCTCGGCGAGGCATTCGGCCGCCTCCGCGATCGCGGCATCGTGCTGGTCGAAGCGCAAACCATGCGCGGCAACATGCCGGCCCTCGCGATGTACCAAAAGCTTGGCTTCCAAACTGTCGATAGCGGGTATGTGTTTAGGAAAGGCGAGTAGGAGCGGTTAATAGCAAACAATTGCATCGTCATTGAAAGCGTACCAATTCAGTCGCAATCACATCCTCACCTAAACGCATGTTCGATCCAGCCGTTCGTCTACAACTCGGTTCGCCGGCGAATTTCACCGCAGTGTCGATTCTTTGCGCCTGCCTCACACCTCCTCATACGAATACGGCTTCCGCATCTCGCGTGCCAGCATGCCGTTAGCTTCCGCATCGTTCGCAAACGCCTGCGCCTCCGGGTCCCATTGCAGCTTCCGACCGAGACGAATCGAAATCACTCCCAAATGACAGATCGATGCCGAACGGTGACCGATCTCGACGTCGCAGATCGGCGGCTTCCGCGTTTTCACGCACTCGAAGAAGTTTCCCATGTGATCGTCGCTCGCGTAGAGCCGCTGGGCATCGGCGGGGAGCGGCGTACTAATCAACGCCGGATCGCTGGCTTCGATCTTGCCTTCGCGGCTGACAAAGATCCAACCCGCGGGCCCTTCGAATTGCACGCCGTGATATTTTTCGCCCGGCCGCGGCTCGCCGATCACCACTCCGGCCGGGCCGTTGGCCGACGTCGTGCTGCACACGTGTTCCACGCCATTATCGTAGACGTACGTAACACGATACTGGCTGGCCGCGGTGTAGCCGCCCGGAATCTGCTCGACGAGCGACTCGCCTTCGATGCTGACCGGCCCACTGCGGTCCTTGCCAAGACCCCATAGCACAATGTCGTTGTGGTGGACGCCCCAGTCAGTCATCGTGCCGCCGGAGTAATCCCACCAATAGCGAAACTTCCCGTGGCACCGTTGCGGCACATAGTCGACCGCCGGCGTCTGTCCCTGCCAAATGTCCCAATCGAGCGCCTTCGGTACCGACTTCGAAGCAAACGGGCCTTCCCGGAGCCCCCGCGGCAGCCAAGTCTGCGCCCGCTCGATCTTCCCCAGGCGGCCATTGCGCACCAATTCACATGCCAAGCGAAAAATCTTGTCGCTCCGCTGCTGAGTGCCTGTCTGCAGGATGCGGTCCGATTTCTTCACCGCCGCAACAATATGCTTCCCCTCGTCGATCGTCATCGCCAGCGGCTTTTCGCTGTAGACGTCCTTCCCGCTGCGAATCGCCCGCAGATTGATTAGCGTGTGCCAATGGTCGGGAGTCCCGTTGAGAATGATGTCGACGTTTGCGAGGTCGCAGACTTCGCGGTAATCGTGACAGGCGGTGGCGCCAGTGAATGTCTCTTGAGCTTTGCCCAGGTGGCTCGCATCGACATCGCAGATAGCCACAATATCGCCAAATCGCTGGGCAGATTTCCCGTCGGCCGTTCCCATCCCACCGCAGCCGATCAGAGCCACCCGCGGCCGACCGTTCGGCGACTTCTCTCCGGCAAACGCTCGGGACGGTCCACCCTCCAAAAACCAGCTCGGCAGCGCCGCGATCGCTGTTGCGCTCGCCGCAGATCGGAGCACATCCCGCCGCGTCCAACCGTTTTCCGAGTTCTTCGCCATCCAACGCCCTCGCCATTAACAAAAAAATCACTGCCACGTCGTTATGGGTCGCACCGTTTTACGAACGGCAATACAACACCGGGTTCAGTGGATCGTCCATCACCTGACCCAGCGTCGTGCTCGGAGTCCACTTCTCCCAGTCGTTTTGTTGATTCTGGTTCTTCGGCGGTGCCAGACGCATGTCCCTATCCATGTAGATGATCGTGAATACTCGTCGGCATGCGGTGCTGACATTCGGCCCGGCCCGATGCAATGTCCACCCAAGATGGAAACTCACGTCCCCCAGCGCGAACGCTTCCTGAACTTCGGCAATTTTCTCCCGCTCCACCGCGGCACTAATCTGCGACTCGCTCTCCGCACTGATTTCCAAATCGCGCCCAATCCGCTTGCGATGGCTACCGCGGCCAAACAGAAGCGGTCCCATTTCGATCGGCACCGCCTGCAGCGGGATCCACGCCGTAATACTCAGCGCACTTGCCATCGGCCAATACTGCTGATCGACGTGCCACGGCGTCACGCCGCCTGAGGGCTCTTTATAAAGCGCTTGGTCGTGCCACATCCGCACACCGCGAACGCCCAAAAGCTCCGCCGCGATCCGCGCCAGCCGCTTGCTAAATGCCAGCTCGCGAACTCGCTCGCTCTCTCGCCAAAGATTGCAGACTTGAATAAAGGCCTTGTCGTATAGCGTCCGCTCCGCGAGCGGCACGTTGGCCAACCGGTTGCGCTGCTCGACGAGGTGATCGATGTCAGGACAAAACTCGGCCAGCACCTCGGCACTCAAGACATTCGGCAGTCGCACAAAACCGTCGGCACGAAACCGGTCGACCACCGCTTCGTCCAACAGATACGGCTTGTCCAATTCCGCCACAGCCATGCCGCATTATGTCCGACGCTACGACTGCAAATCAATTGACTTAAATGAATTCTAGAACCAATTTCAAAACCTGGGTGGGGCGAGGCTCCCGCCGAACGAAATGCTAATACATCGTGGCTCAGCAGGAGCTTCGCCCTCCCGATTGCGGGTTTTTGAAACTGCTTCTAGTCAGGCGGCGCCGGGTCTAGGCCTTAAGCGCATCGATGGATTTGAATTCGCCACCGAGAACAGAGCTACTGGACCAACCGAGCCAGTGCTCGAGCAACGTGGCGTAAACCTGCCGGAAATCGGTGTGAAACTTGATGTCTCCGTTATCCAGTTCGTCCAGGCTTGGGTGCTCGCCGACCAATCCGGCGCTGACACTCGATCCGGCGAGAATCATCGGCGCGGCGGCGCCATGGTCGGTCCCTTCGCTGGCGTTTTCCGCGACCCGCCGACCGAACTCGCTAAACGACATCAGCAGCGTGCGGTCGCCGTAGCCATGATGGGCGACATCATCGACGAACGCCCGCACGGCGCCACTCAGCTGTTTTAGCAGCGCGGCATGTGTCGCTGCCTGCTGGGAATGTGTGTCGAACCCATCCAATTCGACGTAGTAGATGCGAGTTTTCAAACCGGCATCAATCAGCTGGGCAACCGTCTTGAGCCGAGTGGCCAGCGCGCTCTCAGGATATGTGACCGGGGTTTGGTAGTCGCGGAGCGCTTCGGCGATGCGATCGCTCGCCGCCAGTGCCGAGGTGGTGCTGGATTGCAAGTAGCCAAGCAGCGGATCGGCGGGCGCCGTGCCGCCGTTTGCAAGCGCGCGAATCGCATCGCGAAGCGGGCCGTTGTCGCCATCCTGGAGTCGAAATGATTCAGGCGATCCAAACGAAGGCACACGAACGGTTTCGGCCGCCAGCGCCAGCGGCTGCTTTTCAGAACCGACATGAATCGCCGGGGCATCGACGTCCGCACTCTGCCGCGATGCATCGAGATATCGCCCCAACCAGCCGGTCGAACGGGGACTTCCTTTCCGCTCGCAGGTGTGCCAGACATCCATCGATTCGAAATGGGATCGGTTGGGGTCCGGGTAGCCGACGCCTTGCACGATGGCAAGTTTTCCCGCTTCGAGCAGATCTGAAAATCCCCGTGCCGCCGGATGCAGCCCGATCGTGTCATTGATCTTGAGCACCTTATCCGCAGCAATTGCCAATTTAGGGCGGGCCTTGCGATACTCGTCGTCGTTATATGGCACAACGGTGTTCAAGCCATCGTTGCCCCCTGTTAGCTGCACGACAACGAGGATCGTGTCCTTTCCGCCGCCCGACTCGGCTGCGGCAGCCCGGGCCAAGAATCCCGGGACGCGCGCGCCCAACGAGATGACCGCCGACCCACCGGCCAACGTGGCTAAGAACTTGCGACGTGTCGTGTACATCGTTGATCTCCTTTTAGGCGCGAGGCTCAAGCCAATTGAAATTCCGGCAACGTGGCCAGCGCGTGGACAGCTTCCGCGACGCCGCGGGACTGGTTAGCATTCTTGCGACAAATCCCGATCAAACTTTCGCGGGACGGCGGAGGCAGCGGCACCGCGAGCAGCAAATTACTCAGCAAATCAACGGCCTGCTCTGGCCCGCCTGTCCCCAGGCGGGCGATATACTCGTCAAGCGTGCCGTCGCCGAATCGCGTCTTGTCGTTGCCAACCAGTCGGGCGGTCATGTTGGCGCGTCCTAAAATCGTCGACGAGTTGATCCAGGCGCGTCCGCCGTCCCATCCCTTGACGTTGGGCGGATAAAAGAGCCCCTGGCCATTTTGCTCTAAGTCGGCGGCCAATAGGTGCGTGTCTGTCGTTCCATCGAGCGATCGCAGCAAACCGACGGCCATATCCACCGGTGATCGCACTTTGCGTCCCAAGGCGCGCGCGGAAAAAAAGAGTTGGCTGCCGAGAATCCGCTCGACGACGGGGCCAATCTGCCACTCGTGTTCGCGCAATTCGCTTGCCAACGGCTCAAGCAGTTGCGGCGGCGGAGTAGGCTCGTCGCAGATGAATTGGCGATATAATTTTCCGACGATGAACAGCGCAGTCTGCGGCTGCGTTAGAATCCAGTCGATTGACTCTCCCTCCTCGAATGCCCCCGTTTTGCCCAACACGGACTTCGAGCCGGAATCATGTTGGAATCGATTGAAGCGAAACTGTCCCGATTTGATTTCCCAGCCGGTGAAGCAGCGGGCCAATTCCTGGACATCCTGTTCAGAATAGTTGCCTTCACCCAGGCAAAACAGCTCCATCAACTCGCGGGCGTAATTCTCGTTGGGGTGGGCCTTGCGATTGGTGGCCGAATCCAGATAGACGAGCATCGCCGGGTCGCGTGAAATCTCTTGAACCAACGGCCGAAAGTCCCCAAGCGCGTAGCGTCGGAGCAATCGATTTTGCGCTAGCATCGAAGCTGCGTCGGTCACCTTTTCGGCGCTAGTGGCAAAATGCCCGTGCCAGAACAGCGTCATTCGTTCCAGCAGAGGATTGGCCGTGTGGAGCATGACGTAGACCCACCACGCAGCGAGCTGCTGGGAATTGCCCGTCGCCAACAGAGTCGTCGCCAATTCGTCGCATTGCCGCCGAAAGTCGCTCGTGTCCGCCGAGCCGCGCACGATCTGTTCGACCACGGAGGCGGGGCTTTGCTTGACGGCGGCGTCAATCTGCGCTGCGGTGGCGCCGAACGAGGCGCGGCGAAACAGATGTGCCGCCAACGTGCGATTCCATTCTTGCTCGGCGGTTGGCTCAAATGGCTGCCAGGCCCACGCCGGATCGATCGTATCCAATGCCGAAGGCATAGAAACGCTCCAAATCCTCTGTCGAATATCGGATCGCGGAATCGGGGTGGCTGCCCGTTCGCAATCCGCGGCCGTCCTATTCCGCTCGCTTCAAGTCGACGTCGAAAGAAACTCGCAACTCGCATGCTGTCGTGTCCAGTGACAGCAAAAGGTGATCGAACCAGCCAACCAGATCCAGCGCCGCACCGATATCCCTTTGCGCCTCTTCCTTGCTGTGCCCTGCGGAGAGGATGTTCTGTGCGACAAGTTGCTCGCGGTTATCGGTGAGGATCTCACGCAGTGCGTCGAAATGAAGAATCGCATCGGTGTTGACAACTCGCGCCGCATCGCCGGGCGGCGGGTTCGTTGCGATTGCGGTCGCCAGCGTGTGGGCCATCGCATTCGTGCTAGCCACGACGAATCGGCTGCCGGCAAACGCGATCGATGGTGAAAAATTATAGTTGATCTTCAATCCGAGCTGGTCTTTGGACTTGGGGTCGGGCAAATAACTTGCGGTCACGAACTGCGCGGAATCCGTCTTTTCCATATCCAAGTCGAGTTGCGGCTGGCCGTTCATCGCCCCAATGACGTTTAAGAAGCCGATCAGATTCTGAAACGTGCGGCGTAGCTCCGGCTGCATCTTGAGCGGATCCCTTAAGTCGGCGACCAGGCCGAACGCCGGAAGTTTAATGGCAGGGGCGGACTGACCCTCGGCAAACGCTTGCCGGGCCACGACCACCCGAACCTCCGGCCGCAGGGCGCCTAGAATGTCCTCGCCAAAGTCCTTGCCGCCAAAAAACGTTGTCAGGTCACTGTCCGCTTTCGCCAGCTCCTCGTTCGACTGCTCGTTGAGCAGGTCGCCGGCTCTTTGCCACATCGCGGAGATGTCACGGTAAGTGCTCAAGGAAACAATCGCGCCATCCTCCAACAACCGCGACGGCGCAACACCCAGTCCCTCCGGACCGAAGTAGTATTCACGCGATTCGCCCGCCCACTCGCGGTCATGAGGCGCGGAGGCCGACAATCGTACCTGCCGATCGCTCACGTCCAAGCCAACCGTAACGTACGGCGTCTGCCGGAGCGTGCTGACAATTCCCCCGAAGAGGAGCTCGGCAACCGCGTTCTCCGATTGGCCAGCAAACAGCTTTTTTGCCAAACCAGCGTCACGAAGAGCCGCCATGTTCACATAACCCCAGGCGGTCGTTGATGCACTCACCGCGTCATGCGCTTTGGCAAACTGAGGATCCTCGGCGAGTGACTCTTTGGGCGGATCAAGAAATCGATCGACGATCTGTTTTTCCAGATCGTCCTTGTTCGTCGCCGCCAGCCAGCCCGCCATCACGGCGACTTGGTTCTTATCGGCCGAGTAGGTCTTGATCCCGCGATAGTCGCCCATCGTCACTGGCGCGGGATTGCCCTTATTCTTGGCGTCCAGACTCGCCAGGTTGACTAACGTTTCGACCAGCTTGGACTGCGTACTCGCGTCTGTCGCTCGGGCAAGGACCACCACGCCCTGGGCCTTTGCATCGATCGCGAAAAAAATGCCGCCACCCATTGCCTGGCCCACGATCTTGCGCAATGGCAACCCCATCTGGGACTCGACAACCGCGACACCCGCCTTGAAGTCCAGGTATCCCTTCTTCTCCATCGCCAAACGCACCTGATCGAGATCCTCGATGCGCCGAACGAGCGGATGATCATAGACTGTGGCCAATAGATCCTGGGGCTGCCGAATCTCCGCATAGATTACGGTGCTCGGCGGCAGCAGCTGCGCCGCAGTTCGCTCATCGGCAGCCGCCACGGCGGCGGTCGACGTCAAGAGAGCCAACGTCACTAGCGATCGACACGATATTCGTATGTTCGGCATCGTTTGACCCCCTCGAGCAAAGTGATGCGATTTCCGTCAATCCCTCCCGCACGTAGCTTGGCCCCAATTGTACCCGATGCCCCGCTTGCTCGTTCGTCGAGCCGACCGGAATATTGCCCGAAATAACGAGGGAGATGGCAGAGTGCGACACGTCAAGCCGCTATTCTTGGCCGCGCGGACAACAGTTATCGCTTATCGGTCGTCGACTTTCAGCCAAAAGTCGTTCTTTGGCCGACAGCTGAAAATTAAGAGCCGACTGCTTTTCTTGTTGAAATTGTGCCACGGCTTTTGCTAGGGTGACAAGCGAAGGCCACAAACCTTGCTCCCGATTGCGTGTGAGGCCATTTTTTCCTCCGCGAGTGCGTCGAGGCAATTTCCTCCGTCAAAGCGTCGAGGCCCAATCCTCCGCAATCTGGTTGTGTTCTTTGACAATTTATTGATAACCGCTTGCGCCGAACGATCGTGCCTGGCGGCGCTCGCTCTGCATCTTCGCGCGAGGCGCTTTTGTGTCTGACGCAAACACGCGTTACGCACAAAAGTCACGTAGGTTTTGTCGCATGACGAACGCGGTTTGCCCTGGAATTCACGTGAAGTTCGCAGACGGCTCGCGACAAAACAGAGGAGTTTTGCAGCCAAAATGTGGGACCCCAGTTGCGACGACAAAACGCAACTTACGGTTGTCACAAGACTTACCGCAAACGCGTCGCAAAAGCCGCGGACAAAAGTCAAAAACTCCCGAGCGCCAGAGACTTTTGTCGCATCGAGTCGGTCACGTCAGCGGACAAAAGCGGCGACAAAAGTCGCCAGCCAGTGCGTCAATGCACCGACGTCGCCGCCGGCGTCCGTGCCGCGACCTGGTCTTGGTGCATTGCCGTTAAGAAATCGGCCAGCGTCCGCTGCGGCTGAATGTTTTGCGACGGCAGCCTGGCCGAGAGCGGCCCCACCGAACCCTTCTCGTGGATCTCCGCCAGGTACGTGGT
>DASYDU010000356.1:0-17965 GCA_036499445.1 Lacipirellulaceae bacterium | reverse complement strand
TTGGGAGGTGCTGAATGACGGCCAAAGAGTTCTACGTCGTCGCGCTCCGTATCTTGGCGATTTGGTTCGTCTGCGAGGGCCTGATCGGGATGCTGAGCATGGCGACGGGCCCGTTTGCGACGTTAATCGTGGGCATCGGTCTCCTAATGTTCGCACGGATGAGCGGCGTCTTGACGTAGACTGCGTCGAAATACAGACGGGCAAACAATCAGGTCAGGGAAATGGGCAGAACAATTTGCGGGCGGTAAATAGTTTTGATCACTTTGTTTTCCGATCGATGAACATTGATTGCGGGATGAGCGTACCCGCAATCGGCGACGGCGAGGATTGGCGATCGATACGGCTCGCCACCGCGATTACACTCTGGCCGCCGACGTTAGGGGAAAACGGCGGTTGGAACGAGCTGTTTAAATTTGGACTCGGGCACAACCTCGGTTTGAAGATCGCCGTAGAAGATGCGCCAATGGCCCCTCTCGGCGGCTGTGCACCAGAAGAGGACTTTGTCCCTGTCTTGTGACTGGACCTCCGTGCCGAAGAAGCCGGCGCGGACCCTATTGAGGAGTATGCGGCTGAGCCAATCGAGGCCGGGGATGACGGCTTCAATTTGTTGGTATTTGGGGTCTTGTGACCAAGTGGGATTCGGCGGGCCGCTGAATCCGGCGAGATTCCGCATTTCGTCGAGGATCAGCTTGCCATCGAATCTAGTGTGCGGATCGACTTCCACCGTCGGGTCAGTTTTCGTGGCGGGGTCCAGCGTGCGGATAGGCGGATAATGGCCACCGCTGAGATCGGCGTAAAGCTTGAGAGCCGCGATGATCTGGGCGATGTCCTTTTTGTCGTTCGGCGGCGTGGTATTGACGAGATCGGCGGGCGCGATCGTGGCGAATTGGTCGGGAGGGAAATCGATGTTCCAGCGGATGTCGGTAAGGCAGTGCTCGTCGATGTATTTGCCTTCCTGTTTCTCGTCGGTCCGATTGTAGGAGAGCTCCATCGGCAGGTCGGTCTGGGGGTCGACCCAGACTTCGACCGGGCCGTCGCCGCGAAATGGGACGGCTTCATCGAAGGAGAGGATGTAACCGCGGGCCTCGCGACCATCGACGTGCTTGGTGCCCAGTTCGCGGACGATCTTGCCTTGGCCCTGCTGAACGGCGCGGAGTTTGGCGATAGTATTGTCGACTGGTAGGTCGCCGGCGGGCATAGGATCGGTCCAGAAGTAGTAGCTTTCTGTGTAAACGACGATGAGGCTGGGTTTGCCGGTGGGGTAAGTTTCGGCGAGGTGGAGCGCAAGTCGCTCGACGTCCGAATTGCTCGCTTCACCGTAGGCGCTGGGGCGATGCCAGGATTTGACTTCAGCGTGGAGATCACCAAGCCACTCGCGGTTGGCTTCGTCAGGGGCGCGCCAGCAGGCGGAATAGGTTTCGCGGCGGATGGTCTGCGGCTTGCCGTTTGAGGCGAGGAACACCATGTGGTCCACCTCGTTAAAGCTATAGGAGGTGACCTTGCGGACGGCGGTGAGCATGCGGTCCATGGCAGCGAGTCGTGTGGCGGAATTCGAGAAGATAGCGAGCAGAAGCAACGCTCCCGCCACTGTCGAGAGGCCGAAGCCGCCGGCGGCAAATCGGTGCCGCGTCAGCATTGCCGTGAGCGTCGATGCGAGTTGGTTCCAAATGCTTGTGGAATGAACGGGCACTTTGAAGTTCGACAGACTGGCCATGAGCTGCGCGCGAGAAGCAGCGTGGTTGTCGCTTAGCACCATGTGCGCCGTGGATAGTTGATCGGCCAGTCCGAGCATGTCGGCCAATGTCGCGCGGCAGGCGTCGCACTGGGCGATGTGCGCGGATTGCTTGAGGCCGTCGGTCAAGCCGAGGGCCAGCGTTGCCAGTTGTTCTTGGGTGAAACAGGCCATTTAAGTCTTTGTGCTCTCGATGGATTCGGACGGTCGTATCTGTGTTGCGAGCCGGGCAAGGGCTCGTTGGACGAGGGCGTAGAAGCCGCTTCGCGACAGGCCGGCGAGCTCGGCCGCCTGGCGCGCGTTCTGTTGTTCTAGGAAAAAGACATGGATGGCGAGTCGTTCGTCGTCGGGTAGTTGCGCCAGTCGTCGCATCACGAGCTCCAACTGGTCGCGGTCGCTTGCTTCGGTCTCTGCGTCAATTGGTGAAATAGTATCTGTCGGCTGCGGGCGGAATTCATGTCGATCACGCCGCAATGAGCGCCTGCGTTCCCGGGCGACGTGCCTGGCGATGCCGACGATCCAGAGGGCGAAACGATCGGCGTCGCGGAGTTTCGGAAGGAGCCGGTAGGCGCGAAGAAAACTCTCTTGAGTCATGTCTTCCACGGATGGCCAGTCGCCCGAGACGCCAGCGACGACGGCGCGGACGATCCGCGCGTGTCGGTCGTAGAGCTGGCCGAAGGCGTCGCGGTTGCCCGCGAGCGACTCGGCGACCAACTCGGCATCGGTGGGGGAGCGTTGGTCCATTCACTGTTTACTAGTGGCCGCGGGGCGGCAGTCGTCCAGCCATATGCTCAGAGTTTCTGATTATAGGGTTGAACAGGACGCGAAAGGCACGGGCGCGGCGAGCGGCTCCGTGCAGGCTGACGGGGCGATTGCGAATTTGCGTTGTTGGATATCCGTATCGAGTCAGGTCGACACGGGCGAGCGACGCGGCGTGTACAATGGGGCCCGCGTTGCGGGGGAGCGAGGAGCGGGGAGCTTGAACGAGGGAACGCCAGGGTTCGCCAATCGCATTGCTTAGTATGAAAGTCTGAATAGGGGATGTGATCATGTATTCGCAGTTCGTTGGCCGCCGCTACCGCGTTGTTGCGCTTGCGATGATGCTCGTTTTCACGTTCGTGCGACTGTCGGACACACTTGGAGAGGAAGCACCCCAGGGGACGGGCGCATCGGCGAGCGACGCCGGAACGCGGCCACTTAAGTATTTGGGCGCGGATATTTCGATGTTGGCGGGCCGGCGGGCGGCCGCGATGGGCGATGCAGCAGCGGGTGCGGCTGGTGGAACTGGCGGCGGCCCGGGCGGTCCCGCGGCGCCGTTTACTTACAAAGAGAACGGCCAGGAGGGGACCGAAATTGGCATCATGATGAGTCACGGCTGGAACGCATTCCGGTTGCGGGTGTTCGTCTCGCCGGTTCGACAAGCGCCGAACAACAGTTTGGAAAATACGATTGCGCTAGCCAAGCAGATCAAGGCGGCTGGCGCGACGTTTCTGCTCGACATTCATTACTCGGACACGTGGGCCGATCCTCAGCATCAGGAAACGCCGGTCGCATGGCGAAATCTCGACGTGGACGGTTTGGAGAAGCAGGTCGAGGAGTATAGCGCCGACGTGATCACGCAACTGAAGAACGCGGGCGCGATGCCGGACATGGTTCAGGTGGGGAACGAAATCACGGGCGGGATGCTGTGGCCGCTGGGTCACGTGAAGGTTCCGCCGTCGGACGTGAAGACTGATGCGGGCAAAATTCAGCCGCTGCCCGATCCGTATGATGACGCGCAGCAATGGAGCAACCTGATTGGATTCATCAAGGCCGGGGTGCGTGGTGTGCGAGC
The DNA here is from genome assembly GCA_036499445.1 of Lacipirellulaceae bacterium. GTDB lineage: Bacteria > Planctomycetota > Planctomycetia > Pirellulales > Lacipirellulaceae > DASYDU01. Next base: position 14,399 of record DASYDU010000356.1, on the reverse strand, counting down.
GGCTTCGGCGGACCATCCGGTGAAGATCGTGATCCACATCGATTGTGGCGGCGACTGGCCGATCACAAAGTGGTATTTCGACCATCTGACGGCTGAGCAAGTGGACTACGACATCATCGGCCAAAGTTTTTATCCGAACTACCACGGCACGCTGGCCGAGCTGCAGCAGAATATGGCGGAGTGCGACAGCCATTACCACAAACCGTTTTTGGTCGCCGAGACAGGCTATTCGCAAAGCGGGGGCGACCAGATCATGACTCGAAAATATATTGAATGGCCGGGGACGGCGGCCGGTCAGTTGCAGTTCATGGCGGACCTGCTGAATACGGTCAAGCGTTCGCCGAGCGGTTTGGGCGTGTATTACTGGGCACCGGAAGGGCGTCGCGGCAACGGCTTGTGGACTCCGGAGGGAGAACCGGCGCCCGCGATCTTCGTCCTTGACAAATTGGAAGAGCTGTCGACGGGCCCGCTCTCTCATTTGCCGGCTGAATCGGCGACGAAACCGTAGCTTTGGCGAGAATGCCTGGCGCGTGTAAAATAGCGGTATGTCTTCTCGCCTTATGTTGCCGGGCGAACGCGCTCGTGGCTCGGTTGTTCACCAGTATCTGATTGTGGCGGCCGTGATTGTCGCCGGGATTCTTGGGGGCGCACCGGATGCGCGCGCCGACGTGATCGTGCTCGCGAATCGCTCGAGCGTGCTGATCGTCGGGCAGATTGAGCCACTCTCTGGGACCGCCACGACGGTGAAGCTTTCGCCGGAGGACGTGCTGCCGATATTTGTCGACGGGCGGGCTTACATCAACTTCACGGTTCGAGGCGAGGCGAAGCGGTATCTCCTGGATGCGAACAGCGCTTATTACTTTGGCCAAAATACGATTGGGCAGGTTGACCTGCAGAAGATCGGGCTGGGGGAGGATAAGAACTCGGGCGAGGGGCGGACGCTGCCGGGCCGGGCCGAATCGTTCCCGCCGACGGTGATCCCGGTGAAGATTCTCGTCGACGAGGAGCAGCCGCTAAAGCAAAACGTGTGGGAGCGGCAGTTCCGCCAGCGGATGGCTTCCGCGTCGGCGATTCTAGAGAAGTATGCGCGGGTGCAGCTCAAGGTGGTGGCGGCGGATACCTGGCAATCGGACAATGCGACGAACGAGTTTTTCGAGTCGCTGAATGAATTTGAGCGCAAGGTGAAGCCGTTTCCGGCCCAGTTGGCGATCGGCTTTACGAGCCAATATCAGATGGTGACCGGCCGGGTTCATTTGGCCGGCACGCATGGCCCGCTGTCGACGCATATTTTGGTGCGTGAGTGGTCGAAGCACATCAGCGAGCCGGAGCGGCTGGAGCTGCTGGTCCACGAGCTGGGGCATTTTCTCGGAGCAGCCCATAGCCCGGAGCCGACGAGCGTGATGCGGCCGGTGATGGGAAATCGCGAGGCGGTTCGCGTTGAGTTTCAGGTGCGCTTCGACCCGGTCAACGCGCTGATCATTGGGATGGTCGGTGAGGAGATGGGTCGACGCAAAATTCAGCATTGGTCGGCAATGTCTGCGGGGACGAAGGAACGGCTGCAACAGATTTACGGCGCGCTCGCGAAGACGTTGCCGACGGATCCCGCAGCCGGCGAGTTCATTCAATCAGTGAAGCCGGCAACGCTGACGTCGCTCGAGCTTGATACCAAGAAAGTGCTGGAGCGAATCACGGAGGCAGCGCGGGCCAACGCTGAGCTGCCGCTGACGGGCGCGGTGAGTTTGCCACTAAGCGGCGCGGTGAGTTTGCCGTTCGGGGGCACGAAGGGTTTACCGGTCGCGAGCGCGAAGCCGGCTGGAAGCGATACTCGCCGGCAGGGAGACGCGCTAACAGAGTACCTGGTGCGAGAGGCGGCGGACGCGGCGAAGTCGCTGCCGGGCGATACTGGGCCGATGGCGTTTGTGTTTGCGCTGGGCGTTGGCCTGGACTCGTCCGATGTATTGCGCGTGCATCCTAAGACAGGACCGTTTGTCGAGGCGGTCGAGCCGATGAGCGCTCGGGTGGCGCGGCTGGCGGTATTAGGCGCGCCGACGATCCGCGGGCGGCGCGATTTGTGTCAGCATTTTGTGGTTTCCGCGTACCTGACGGCTGCACTGGGCAGCGAAACCGCGAAGGAGACCGGCTTGGCCAAGGAGCTGATGGATTCCGAAGGGAGCGAGGGCTTCAGTTTTATCGACATGACGGCCAATCGCGCGGGGATTCTATTCGCGGGCGGCCTGCTGCGGAATGGATTCCCGTTGTCGACGGTGGCCGAGCACTTTACGGTTGAATCTTACGTGCCGCCCATTGACGAGATACCAGAGGGCCTTTCGGCGACGCAGTTAATGGCGCGATTTGGGTTGCCGGCCGATCCACGTTTTCAGAAACAGCTCGACGCGATCGATAAGCGCGTGCTGGATTTACCGGTGTATCGCGGGGTGGAGAGGCCTGCGGCTCACTGACCTCGTTGGATCGCCACGCCCTCGACCGCGGCGCGTGAGATAAGTAAAATCGGTGGTTTATCTTTGCGGGCCGTCTTCGATCGTCGCGCGCGGCCCCACTTCCTGTTTCGCGATTGACTAGGAACCAAGCGGCCGATGTTCTCGCTCTCTCCGCGACACGAATTTCTGGTGGCCATCGATTCGGATGGCTGCGTTTTTGACTCGATGGAGGTGAAGCACAAGGAGTGCTTCATCCCGAACTTTATCAATTGCTACGAGCTGCAGGGGATCAGCAAGTTTGCGCGCGAGGCGGCGGAATTCGTCAATCTGTATTCGAAGAGCCGCGGGGTGAACCGTTTTCCCGGTTTGGTGGAGCAGCTAGATTGGCTGCGGCGTCGGCCGGAGGTGAAGGCGCGGGGCGTGACGGTGCCGCATCCGAAGGGACTCGTTAAATGGATGGCCGAGGAGACGAAGCTGAGCAATCCGACGCTCGAGAAGGCGGTGGCGGCGACTGGCGATGCGGATTTGAAGCTGGCGTATAAGTGGTCGCTAGCGGTGAACAAGTCGATTGCCGAGATGGTGCGGGGCGTGCCGCCGTTTCCGAACGTGCGCGATTGTTTGGACCGGTTTTCAGAGCGGGCGGATATGATCGTTTGCTCGCAGACGCCGAACGCGGCTTTGCAGGCCGAATGGGACGAGCACGGGCTCTCGCATTTTGTGCAGGCGATATGCGGGCAGGAAGTGGGGAGCAAGAGGGAGATTTTGGCGGCGGCGATGGCCAAGTTTGAGGCCGACAATGTGCTGATGATCGGCGATGCGCCGGGCGATCAGAAAGCGGCGGCCGCGAATGGTGCGCTGTTCTTTCCGGTGAATCCGGGCCATGAAGAGGCGAGCTGGAAGCAGCTGGTTCAAGAGGGGATGGAGCGGTTTTTCACGGGGACGTTTGCGGGCGTGTATCAGAAGCAACTGCTCGACGAGTTTGAGCGGTATTTGCCGGATCGGCCACCGTGGCCAGTGGATTGAGAGTCGAAAGTCGAGAGCCAGCGGAGAAATCGCGGCCGCGGTCAGCAGAAACTAACTGACAAACGAATTGAATGACTATGGCAAACGCACTTTGTGATATCGGCTTGGTGGGGCTCGCGGTGATGGGCGAGAACCTGGCGCTCAACATCGAGAGCCGCGGTTATCGGATTGCCGTCTTTAATCGCACGACGAGCAAGGTGGACGAACTGGTTGCCGGCCGAGCGAAAGGGAAGCAATTCGTCGGCTGCCATTCGCTGGAGGAGATGGTCAAGAATCTTGCCACGCCGCGGAAGGTGATGATGATGGTCAAGGCGGGGCCGGCGGTCGACGATCTGATCGAGTCGCTGCTGCCGCTCTTGTCGAAGGGCGATATCTTGATTGACGGCGGCAACACGTATTACGCGGACACGGAGCGCCGCACTAAATACATCGAAAGCAAGGGGCTGCTCTATGTGGGCACGGGCGTTTCGGGCGGCGAAGAAGGGGCGCTCAAGGGGCCGAGCATGATGCCGGGCGGAAGCGCGGCGGCGTGGCCGGCGGTGAAGCCGATTTTTCAGGGGATTGCGGCAAAGGTCGGTCCGAAGAGCGACATCCCTTGCTGCGAGTGGGTTGGGCCGCGCGGCGCTGGCCATTATGTGAAAATGGTGCACAACGGCATCGAGTATGGCGACATGCAGCTGATCTGCGAAGCATATTTCATGATGCGCGAGGCGCTGGGGCTTTCGAACGACGAGCTGCACGATGTGTTTGCCGAATGGAATCGGGGCGAGCTCGACAGCTATCTGATCGAGATTACGCGCGACATCTTTAGCGTGAAAGATAAGGAAGCGGGCGGTTTCTTGGTCGACAAGATCATGGACAAGGCGGGCGCCAAGGGAACGGGGAAATGGATGAGCCAGTTGGCGCTCGACCTCGGTGTTCCGAGCACGCTCGTCACGGAGGCCGTGTATGCCCGCTGTTTGTCGGCGCTTAAGGAAGGGCGAGTTCGGGCGAGCAAGTTGCTGCACGGGCCGACTGCCAAATATGACGGCGATCGCAAAGCGTTTGTCGAGCAGATTCGCCACGCCTTATATGCCTCGAAAATATGCAGCTATGCCCAAGGATTTGTGCAGCTGCAATACGCAGCGAAGGAACACGATTGGCCGCTGAACTATGGCGACTGCGCGATGTTGTGGCGCGGCGGTTGCATCATTCGGGCCGTGTTTCTGGATCGGATCAAGGACGCGTTCGACAAGGATCCGAAGCTGGAGAATTTGCTGTTGGCGCCGTACTTTGGCGGCGCGCTGGAAAAGGCACAGGTGGCCTGGCGGAATGTGGTGGCGACAGCGGCACAACTGGGCATTCCGGTGCCGGCATTTTCGGCGGCGCTTTGCTACTACGATGGTTATCGCCGCGAGCGACTGCCAGCGAACTTGCTGCAGGCGCAGCGCGACTACTTTGGCGCCCATACGTACGAGCGACTTGACCGGCCGGGCACGTTTCACACCGACTGGATTCGGGAGCGCCGCCCGCCGAAATAGACCCAAGCTCGTCCTCCGCCCTCCCCTTCCCCTCCCTTCTTCCCCCTTATATATCGCTTATGTCTGCCGATTACCTGGAGAAGCTTTTTGGATTCGATGGCCAGACCGCCGTGGTGATCGGCGGCACGGGGGCGCTCGGGGGCACGTTGTGTGATGGCCTCGCTCAGGCCGAGGCCCACGTCGTCGTGGCGGGCCGCAGCGCGGAGCGCGGCAACGCGCGGGTCGCGGCGATCAAGAAGCTCGGCGGCTCGGCCAGCTTTGGCGAAGTGGACGTGACGAGCCGGGCTTCGATTCAGGCGCTCTTGGATGCGACGGTGAAGCAGCATGGCCGCGTCAACGCCTTAATCAATTGCGCGGGCGTCAACTCGGCCACGCCGCTACTGGAAATCAGCGAGGAAGAATTTCACCGGATCATCGACGGCAATTTGCTGGCGACGCTGCTGGGTTGCCAGGTGTTCGGCAAACACATGATCGAAGCAGGCGGCGGCGCGATTCTGAACATCGGCAGCGTGTCGAGCGATCGGCCGCTGTCACGGGTGTTTACATATTCCGCGTCGAAGGCGGGCGTGCTCAGTCTCACGCGGAACGTGGCCCACGATTTTGCGAAGCACAAAATCCGCGTTAATTGCCTATGCCCCGGTTTCTTTCCGGCTGAGCAAAACCGCAAGATCCTCGATCCGGGCCGCATCGAATCGATTTTGCGACACACGCCGATGGGCCGGCTGGGCGATGCGCCGGAGCTGATCGGCACGGCGCTCTTATTGCTTCATCCGGTGGCGGGTAGTTTCATCACTGGCGAGGCGGTTTACGTGGACGGCGGTTTCACCTCGATCACGATTTGAGGAACATGGCCCATACATTTATCATTTTCGGCGCCTCGGGCGATCTAACGAGCCGCAAGCTGGTGCCAGCGCTCTACCAATTGCACCGCAAGAAGCGTCTGCCGGCGGACACACGGATCGTGGGCTTTTCGCGCAGCCCGTTTACACACGAAGAGTGGCGGGCCGAGCTGGCCAAGTCGACTGCCAAGCACGCGGGCAAGGACTTCGATGCGGCGACGTGGCAACAGTTTGCGGAAAAGATTTTTTACCACGCCGGCGACATTGGCAGGAACGACGACTTTCAGCATCTCTGCAAATTTCTCGACGAGCTGGAAAAAGCGCCGGATAGCACGCGAATTTATTATCTGGCGATGGCACCGCGGTTTTATGAACCGACGGTCGAACATTTGGGCCAGTGCGGACTGGCGGCGGAGCACAATTGCCGGCGGCGCGTGATCATCGAGAAGCCCTTCGGCACCGACCTGGCCTCGGCAAAGCGCCTCAACGAAGCGGTTCACAAGGTGTTCAACGAGCGGCAAGTGTATCGCATCGATCACTATCTGGGCAAAGAGACGGTGCAGAATTTGCTCGTGTTGCGGTTCGCCAACACGATCTTCGAGCCGATCTGGAATCGCAATTACATCGATCACGTGCAGATTACGGTGGCGGAGGAAGTAGACGTCGGTCGCCGGGCCGGATACTACGACACGGCCGGCGTGGTGCGCGACATGTTGCAGAACCATTTGCTGCAGCTGTTGATGGTGACGGCGATGGAAGCGCCGGTGCGCTACGAGGCCGACGCGATTCGCGATGAGAAAGTGAAGGTGCTGCACGCGATCAGGCCGCTGACGCCGGCACAGGTCCACACCGACACGCTTCGAGGCCAATATCGCGGGTACACCGCTGCCGAGGAAGTGCCGGCCGGCAGTCGGACCGCGACGTTTGCGGCGATCAAGTTTTGGATCGACAATTGGCGTTGGCAGGGTGTGCCGTTCTATTTGCGGAGCGGGAAGGTGATGTCGTGCCGAACGACACAAATCGTCGTGCAATTCCGGGAGCCGCCGCACATGCTGTTTCCGAATGGGCCGCCGCGCGGCACGGAATCGAATCGGCTGGTGGTGCAAGTGCAACCGGCTGAAGGCATCCAGCTGCATTTCGAGACGAAGGTGCCGGACGCCGGCATGAGGATTCGCCAGACCGATCTGGAGTTCAGTTATCAGCGCGAGTTTCGCGGCGTGATGCCGGAGGCATATGAGCGACTGCTGCTCGATGCACTCGAAGGAGACGCGAGCTTGTTTGCGCGGGCGGATGAAGTCGAGGCGGCTTGGACGATTTGCGATCCGATTCTGCGAGAATGGCAGGCCAGCGATCAGCCGCCGCTTTATTTCTATGAACGCGGTTTCTGGGGCCCCGAGGAATGTAGCGAGTGGATGAACGGGCAGGGACGGCATTGGTTTGATACGTGTCCGGTGCTGTAATGGCTTCGCGAGTCTGCTTGTTGATTGGCGCGCATGAATCTTCAAACCATCTCTGGATCGGACGATATGTCATCCTCGCCGCCGCCGACTGATTGCCCGCGCTGGTTCGAGCGATTGCCGCTCGCGCGGTGGGGCTGGACGGAGCTCAACGTCTATGGCTGGCCGCTGATGCTGGCGATCGTATTGCTGGCGCGGTGTTGCGGGCATTGGTGTTGGTTGGCGCTGGCGCCGGCGGTGCTCTTCGCGTGGCTGGTGTCATTCTTCCGTGATCCGCCGCGGCGGATTCCGGAAACGGCTGGCGTCATCGTCTCGCCGGCCGACGGCAAGGTCGTCGAAGTGACGCAGCTTGCGCATTACGACTTCCTCGACGGGCCGGCCGTCCGCATCGGCATTTTCTTGTCGATTTTCAACGTCCACATCAATCGCGCTCCGCTGGGTGGCCGCGTGGTCGACATGCACTACAAACCGGGCGAGTTTCTTAACGCGATGAATTCGGCCAGCGCCGAGCGGAACGAGTCGATGTGGATCGGGTTCGAAACGGCGGACGTTTTGCCGCGTCGCTTTGCCGTGCGACAGATTTCCGGCGCGCTTGCCCGGCGAATCGTGTGCCGGCTCACTGTGGGACAGACGGTCACACGAGGCGAGAAGTTTGGTATGATCAAGCTGGGCTCGCGGACGGAGCTGATCCTGCCGGCCGGGGCGGTCGAGGTCACGGTGCGCGTGGGCGACAATGTCCATGCCGGCAGCGACGTCGTCGCGGTTTGGAAATAGTTGAATGGGTGGCTGGGGACGAGCGGGCACCGACGCGCAGCTTTGGTCGACGAGCACCGAGACCGTCGATTGCTGGGGGCTCGCCGAGCCTCGTCCCCAGGCACCCAGATGTAATTCCTCACTCTCCAATCATGAAACCGATTCGTGCTGTTGCTGTTTTTCCGACTCTATTCACGCTGGGGAACCTGATGTGCGGGTTCTTTGCGGTGGTTGTGGCGTCGCGGATCGAGAAGCCGACGACGGCCGACTTTGTGCCGGCTCCGCGAGTAGAGTCGGCCCGCGAGCTCTTGACGAGCGAAGATCCGACGCAAAACCTGATGCTGAGCGGTGCCCTGATCCTGCTGGCCATGGTGTTCGATTCGGTTGATGGCCAGATGGCGCGGCTGGCTCGATCGACGAGCGACTTCGGAGCTCAACTCGATAGCCTCTGCGACTTGATGTCGTTCGGCATGGCGCCGGCGTTTCTGTTGGTGAAGATGTGTCCGCGATTTACGAGCGTCCACAATCAGGGCGTTTGGATCATCGCGGCACTATTCGTCTGCTGCGCTGCGTTGCGGCTGGCGCGATTCAACGTCGAGATGGATGAAGAGGACGACCACACGACGTTTGCGGGCCTCCCCTCCCCTGCTGCTGCGGCCGTGATTTCCAGCTTTGCGATTCTTTCGTACCGGCTGCGGAGCGATGTGACGCTGGAGAATTTTTCGGGTTTCGATTTGCGGATGCAGCAGATGCTGCCGCTGTTTGCAATCGCGATCGCGATTCTGATGGTGTCGCGAATTCCGTATCCGCATCCGCTTTCGCAGATCATCAGCGGGCAGCGGAGCTTTGCCCACGTGGTGGCGGTCGTGTTTTTTCTGATGGCGGTGCTGATCGTCGGGGCGTACGCCGTGCCGCTCTTATGCGTGATGTTCGTGCTGGGGCCGCCGCTGAGGTATGCCTGGGACTTGGTGCGGCATCGCCGGGCGAAAGAGGAGCCGCTGTTTTAGCGGGTCGGAATTGTTCACCGGACTTGTTGAGTGCCTGGCCGAAGTGGCGGCGGCGGTTCCCGAGCCGCCGGGTGTGCGGCTGGTGATTCGCGAGCCGAAGATTGCGGCCGCGAGCGCGATTGGCGCGAGTATCTCGCTCAATGGCTGCTGTCTCACCGTGGTGGCGATTGAGGGCAACTGCTTGTCGTTTCAAGCAGGCGAAGAGACGCTTTCGCGGACGAATCTTGGGGAGTTGGCGGCTGGGAGCTACGTGAATCTTGAGCGGTCACTGCGGTTGGGCGATGAGATCGGCGGCCATCTGGTGCTCGGCCACGTCGATGCCGTGGGCACCGTCGATTGGCGCATTGATGATGCCGATTGGTCGACGATCTGGGTTCGCTTTCCGGCTGCACTCTCCGGTCAAATCGCGAGCAAAGGCTCGATCGCGGTCGATGGCGTAAGCTTGACGCTGGTCGACGTGGAAGCCGATCGTTTCAGCGTGGCGTTAATTCCCCATACGCTCACGGCCACCACGCTCGGCCGCCGCGGGATCGGTGATCGCGTGAATCTCGAAACCGACGTGCTGGCGAAGTATGTCGAGCGGTCTTTGAACGCAGTCTAAGGCCCATTTACGTCGTTTCATAAAAAGAAATCTCTACATCCGTCGACAAGGTACCACGAGCCGAGAATTAGCGGAGTATTCGCGGTGATTCAAGCCGATTTCTGTGTTGTCTTGCGATCGACTTTCACATATATACCTAAATCGAGGTGATGCGCCATTATCTCTAACGACTGATGAGGAGAAAGGTAATGGTCCCGAATCCGTGGTTGAGGCTTCGATGTCTGGCGCCGGGACTGCTCCTAGCAATTTGTGCACCGATTGTCGGGAGCGCTGAGCAATTGGAATGGGTTCGGCAGTTTGGAACGAGCGGTGACGAGCAGGCCGATAGTATATCGGTCGGCCCGTCCGGCGCCGTCTACGTGTCCGGTACCACTGGTATTGGAGGTCGAAACGACTCCTTCCAAGTATTCACGAAGCGGTTTGACGCAGCCGGTAATTTAATCTGGACACGCCAGCTCATGACAAACGATTTCGGGCCTACCGGAACGTCCGCGGATGGATTGGGTGATGTTTACGTCTGTGGCGCGACAGCTGCCAGTTTGGCGGGACTTAGCGATGGTACCCGACGTGCGTTTGTTGCCAAATATGACATAGAGGGCAACTTGTTATGGACAACACAGTTTGGAACCGGCGCCACCAGCATCTCAACCGATCATGGTGGAAACGTATTCGTCGTTGGTTATACAGGGGGAGATGTTAGCGGACCCAATGGGGGAAATTACGACGCGTTCCTGACAAAAGTCGACCCATCGGGAAAACTTGTCTGGACTAGACAATTTGGATCGTCTCAAAGCGACTTCAGTGCGGGCGTTTCCGTGGATCCTGCGGGAGACGTTTACGTATCTGGAACCACATACGGTGATCTCGCTGGTCCAATTTCAGTTTACCGGCAGGAGTTTCTGGGCAAGTACGATAGTGGTGGAAACCTGTTGTGGATTCGTCAGTTTGGCTCGGCAGACATCCTTGAATATAACGGCGTGGCCGCCGGGCGCGGTTTCGTCTATGTGGCAGATGATGGTGGAAACGCAATAAGCAAGTATGATTCCAGTGGCAATCACCTGTGGACACAACATACGGACCAGATCTTCGGTTTGGCAGCCGACAATAGCGGAAATGTATTTACGACTGGATTCGCGCAAGGTTTTTCACCGACGTTCAGCAACGACGCGGATGTAAGCAAATACGGCGGATCGGGAAACCTACTGTGGTCTCATCTTGTCGGTTCAACTAGCCTCGATTTAGGCTACGCGGTTTCCACCGATTGGTCACGTATTGTATATGTCGCCGGTGCAACATCAGGGAGCCTCGATACGCCTAATGCCGGCGGTAACGATGCTTTCGTCGCGAAAATCTCTGACGTACCTGAGCCGGGGTCGCTGATACTCACATCATTGGGCGCCGCGGCTCTCGCCTTCTGCTGCCTGCGTAGCAGACGTCGACCGTCGAGCGGCGCGATCGCTTAGCATTCGGAGCCAACCGGCGGCGTCAGATGCGCCATTGCGCGACAACCGCGCAGCGGCGGCATCAAGGATCGTCGTCGCCCCATATCGATGTCGCCACTTCGCGGCTAAAATACTCTTCTTTGCGTTCCGTGGGCTCACGCCCACGGCTAAGAGATTTCGCCGCTGCGCGGCTGGATGGGAACGACAATGCCGCGGCAAACCAAATCCTTTCTGATCGAGCGGTTCCGTGAGATGGGGATTGCGCCTGCCACTCGGCATGGGCAGAACTTTCTTATCGATTTGAATCTCCAGCGGCTGATTATCGATGCGGCCGATCTCACTCGGCGGGACGTAGTGCTGGAAGTGGGGACCGGAACCGGTGCGCTCACGGCGCAGATGGCCGAGCGGGCGGCTGCGGTCGTGACGGTCGAGATCGACCATCATCTGTTTGAGTTTGCCAGCGAGGAGCTCTTTGAGCGGCCGAATGTGACAATGCTGCATTTCGACGCGCTGCGGAATAAACACAACTTCGACGATCGCGTGGTGGCGGCGGTGCGCGAGCAGCTTGCCGCCCATCCCGGCGCGCGGTTCAAGCTGGTGGCCAATCTGCCCTATAACATCGCGACGCCGGTGATTTCGAATCTGTTGTTTTGGGAGCCGGCGCCGCACTCGATGATCGTGACGATTCAGAAGGAGCTGGCGGACCGGATCACGGCCGAGCCGTCAACGAAGGACTATGGCGCGCTGAGTGTTTGGGTACAGAGCCAGTGCTCGGCCGAAACTGTGAGGCTCATGGCGCCGCAGGTTTTCTGGCCATCGCCGAAGGTGACTTCGGCCGTGATTCGGCTGACGATCGATCCGGAGCGGCGGGCGGCGATCGGCGACCGGCGCTATTTCCACGATTTCACGCGGGCGATCTTTCTACATCGCCGGAAGTTTTTGCGGGCCAACGTGGTGGCGGCGATGAAGGAGCATCTAAACAAAGAGCAAGTCGACGAGCTGCTGGCGGAAATGGAATTTGCGCCCGACACGCGGACCGAGCAACTTGACGTCGAGACTTTGCGGAAGTTCGCGGAGAAAGCGCGGGCCACGGCGCCGGATTGGACGCTTGGCTGACTTCGCACGGCGGCCGAAAATATCGGACGGCTGGCTGACATTCGGTGACGGAATCATTACAATGAAGGAATTGGCGGGGGCCCACATACGACGGGGAACTAGGGCTCGCGACCACGCATCCTGCTCGGTGCCCGCTCGTCCCGAGCCGCCCTGAATTAAGGGGAAATAGCGACCCATCGCGCGGATATGACTATGTCTTTTATTGAAATGACCGGCGCCACGCTGGAGCGGATTATCGCCGAAGACGAGTTGCACCACGGCGATCTGCCGGCCGCGGGCGTGCAAGAGGCTACGATCGTGCGTGTGAACAAGCAGGGCGACATCGAAGTTCGCCGCCCGACGGGTTGGGACGTGATCGGCGGCCTCTTGGGCGAATTCGACCAGCGAGTGCGGCGCGAGACCGGGCTCGATTGGGCGTGAGCAAGCGGGGGGCTCTGAGCAGGGAGCGGGGAGTCGGAACTCAGTTGCCGAACCTTCGATTGTGACCGCGTCTCTCTAGGAACGCGGCACGGCATTGGCCGGGGCCGGTTGTAGCAGTTAATTCGCCTGGGCAACAATCGTCGCGGGAATCTCGGCAGACGGCGCCGTCCGCGGCGTCGCGAATGCTCGCCCGCCCCCTTGGACGCTGCTACGATTGCTTGTAGCAACTGGCCGACCGCTGACTTGGACGCTTTTATGGCACGCAGCGCCACGATTGATCGCAAAACCGCCGAGACTGAAATCCAGCTGACACTTGATCTGGATGGCAGCGGGCAGGCGGACTGTGCGACTGGCGTCGGCTTTCTGGACCACATGCTGACGCTATTGGCGAAGCATGCGGCGATCGATCTGACGGTGCGCGCCAAGGGCGATTTGCACGTCGATCAGCACCACACGGTGGAAGACACTGGCATCTGCCTGGGGCAGACGCTGAAGCAAGCCCTAGGCGACAAGGCGGGCATCCGGCGCTACGGTTTCTTCACACTGCCGATGGAGGAGGCGCTGGCCACGGTGGCGATCGATTTGAGCGGTCGGTACGCAATGGTGTTCAACGCGAGTTTTCCGTCGAATAAGATCGGTGACTTCGACACTGAGTTGGTCGAAGATTTTTGGCAAGCGCTCGCGGCTAACGCGCTTTGCAATCTACACGTGAACGTCCACTACGGCCGCAACAGCCATCACATCAGCGAAGCGATCTTCAAGGCGGCGGCCCGAGCGCTGCGGATGGCGGTCGAGGCTGACCCGCGCGTGACTGGTATCCCCAGCACGAAGGGCACGCTCGGTACATAAGCTAGCCACGCCACTAAACTCGCGCGAGCTCTTCCTCGTTGACGTAGACTTCGAGGAAGCGGGTGAGCCGCTGGAAGTCGCTATCCGGCTCGATGAAGCGAACGACCGTGACCAAGGATTCCGGATCGACCAGCTCTTCGAACTTTACGTAGTGAAGCTGGAATTGGCCGGAGATCGAGACCATGACGCCGTTGAGCCGCTCCTCGACGAGGGCGCGATAGGCGCCGACGCCCAATTGGCAGCCGAGGATCACGTCGAACGCCAGAGGCTGCGCGCAGCGCGACTCGTAGCCGAGCTGCAGCGGCGTGACTTTGCGCTTCTTACTGGTCTGACGCGTGTATTCCTTGGCGATCTGCGCGCTGAAGATGTCGTGCAAACCGACGGCCGAGATGATGATGTGACCGTGCTCGTCGCGGCCAATGCCTTGCAAATACACTTCTGGTAAGAGCTCGGCCAGCCCTTCGGCGATGACGATCACTCCGTATTCCTTGCCTTCTTTTTCGCGGGTAGTCATCGTGAGCACGATGCGCTTGATCACTTTGTCGAGGTCCATCACCTTGCGTTTCGTTCTTTCGCCGGTCTTTGGATTTGTCGAATCTTCTTCGAGGGCGTAGGAGCCTTTGATGTCTTCGACACTGATCACCAGGCTCGCTTCGCCGGCGATGGCCACGCCATAGGCGAGCCAGCCGGCGCTGCGGCCCATCGACTCGACGAGGAAGTAGGCGCGGTTGGCGGCGGCGTCAGCGATGAGATTGCGGACCTCTTCGCCGAGGAAGTGAACAGCGGTGAAATAGCCGAAGGTGAAGTCGATGCCGCGATAGTCATTGTCGATAGTCTTGGGCAGATGGACGACGGGAATTCGGGGCGCATCGGGCGGCAGCTTCTCTTGATAGAGCTTGAATTTATTGGCGGTTTTGAGGGTGTCGTCGCCGCC
>DASYDU010000355.1:0-10360 GCA_036499445.1 Lacipirellulaceae bacterium | reverse complement strand
TTCGTCGAAAGCCTCGACCTCTGGACGGGAGCGAACGAACCGCTCCGCTGTTCGCGCAATGAAAATGCGGACGTGTTTTGGGCCACCATCGGCGGCATGGGGCTTACCGGCTACATCATCTCGGCCAGCATTCGCCTGACGCCGATCGAATCGAGCACGATGCGCGTCGATTACCGGCGCGTCGGCAGTCTTGCGGAATTATTGCCGCTCGTCTGCGATGCCAGCACGCAGGAAACCTACTCCGTCGCCTGGATCGACTGCGTAGCAAGCGGCGAGAAGACGGGGCGGGCTGTGCTCATGACCGCCGAACATGCCCGCCGCGCCGAGCTGCCCGGCCAAGGCGCTGATGAACCGTTGCGCATGCCGAGTCTTTGGCCGCTATCCGTGCCGTTCAATTTTCCCGCCGCCGCGCTAAATCGCCACTCTGTCGGAACCTTCAACTCACTTTACTACCTCGCGCATCCCACTCGGACAGGCGTCTTCACATCCTACGAACAATTCTTCTATCCGCTCGATCGCGTCGGCGAGTGGAATCGGATTTACGGCAAGCGCGGCTTCATTCAATACCAGGCGCTCTTGTCCATGGAGTCGAGCAACGAAGGAATCCCGCGATTGCTAGACGAGATCGTTCGCTCGCAATTGGCGTCGTTCTTGGCGGTGCTCAAGCGGACCGGCGTAGCCGATGAGGGAATGTTGTCGTTTTGCCGGCCGGGAGTCACGCTGGCACTCGACCTGCCGAATGTCGGCATGCCGCTGCGCGAGCTGACGGCGCGCTTGGACCGCCTGGTCGTTGACCACGGCGGCCGACTTTATTTGGCGAAGGACGCCTGCACGACGCCGGACATGATCGCCCAAATGTATCCACGGTTAGATGAATTTCGACAGCTGAAGGCCCGCATCGATCCGCAGCGAAAGTTTGTGAGCGCCCAGGCTAAGCGATTGGGGATAGTGGCATGAGCACCTCCGGCGGCCAAGTTGTGATTGGCGCAACGTCCGAAATCACTCGGGCCGTCGCGCTGGAATTGGCGCGTTCCGGCGGCCGTTTCGTGATCGCGGGACGCGACACGGACGAGCTGGCGATCGTGGCGGAAGACTTGCGCGTCCGCACCAAGGCAATGATCACGGCTATTGAGCTGGATGTCACGGCGTACGAAACTCATGCAGCCTTCGTCGACGCCTGCTTTGCCGCGCTTGGTCCGATCGACGGAATTGTCGTCGGCCAAGGTTACTTGGCCGACCAGCAAGCTGCGGCCAGCGACTGGTCCCTCGCGCGGCAGATGATCGATGTGAACTATGCCTCAGCGGTCTCGCTCATCAATCTGTTTGCCGATCGCCTGGCGGCCGAGGGGCACGGCTATATTTGCGGAATCAGCTCGGTGGCGGGCGACCGCGGACGACAAAGCAATTTTTTCTACGGCTCGACGAAGGCGGCGTTTTCTACCTATTTGGCGGGCCTGCGAAATCGGCTTTTTTCCAAAGGCGTCGACGTGATTACGGTGAAGCCAGGCTTCGTCGATACGTCGATGACGTGGGGCTCGCTCGACCCGCGCTCGCCGCTGGTCGCCTCGCCCGAGCGCGTCGCCAAGGACATTGCCAGAGCTATCCGCTGGCGGAAGAACACCACGTACACACCTTGGTTTTGGTCGCCGATCATGCTGGCCGTCCGACTGATTCCGGAACCGATCTTCAAGCGGCTTTCACTGTAGCTTTTGCTCAGCCAAACCGGTTTTGGAGATCTCCCGCATTGGCCCACTTTGCAACGCGATCGAGCGTCACGGCTCGGTTTCGCGGCGCAGCGCAAAGCTGAAACCGTGATAGCCGGTGTCGGTGTCATAGACCACGCCCGCCGATGGCACCGCGTACTTCGCCAAAACGTCAAAAGCCGGCAACTCGTGCGCGGCCATTGCATCGGCGAGCGCCGCAAAGAACGGGTTGTCGGCGGACCGCTCGCTGATGGCGTCGCGCGTCTTGTCGGACGTAAGTAGATCGTACCATTGCCGCAGCGTTGTTTCGAACTTGCTGTACATCCAAAGGGCCGGCACCACGCCCGGCGTTTCGCGCTGGACTTGCGCGGCAAGCTCCTGATACGGCTTTGAGTCGGCCAGCCGGTCGGCCGTGCCTTGGCCGGCAGCAATCGCCTGCTCAAAAATCTGCCGCGAGCCGCCGATAAAGAAGTAGCCGTCCATCACGGCGACAAATGGCGCAAAGGGACGCCGCTCCTCTGGCATATCCTCGAGCCACTTCGGCTTGAGCGAGTAGTATTTCACATTGCCGAACTTCTGCTCCTCGAACAATTCAGGAAACTTCGCGACCACCGCGGCCAGCGTTTTTTCGCCGGCGGCCGGATCCTTGAGTTCAACGGCGAGTATGTTTTGTTGGCCGTTGGTGCGGGCCGGCTTCTCATACCCGATAAACCAAGTAAAGCGCCCGGCCAAATTGTCGATCACCTCGGTTGGCACATTGATCCCCAGCGGCTCCGAAAGGCTATCGGCCACGAGCTTGTCCATCCGACCCGGGTACTGGAAACGGTCGACGAGCGCGACAATGGTGTTGAACGATGCACGCACGTTCCAATGCCAGGTCATGTAGGTTTCGATCGCCTCGGGCACCCAGGGCTGCGGCGTTATCTCGCCCGGCTCAAACGCGATGACCTGCACCACTCCGGCCCGCGGGTTTTCCAAGAGGACGTGCATGTGCGCCAGCACGTCGAATTCACCGGTGGAGATCGTTTCCGTTGCGCCGATAGCCGAGATGCCGTCGATCCCCAGCGCCGGCAACATCGCCAGACCGAGTTGCATGCCGGTGTTGTCGCGGCCGAACTCACGCAGCAAACCGATCGGGTCGACAAACACGATCAGGTTTGGCGGCGGATCCTGTGGCCGGCGGCAATTGCGGAGGATCGTGACGAAGTGGTCGTTCTCGGCGAGCGTGCGGCCGCTGAATTGGGGCGCCTCGGTCTTCGCGGCGTCTTCGCCTTCGTTGGCCGGGGCGCTCTTGGCCGCCAAGGCATCGCCCGCCGCGACGTCCTTAGTCGTAGACGCCGACTTGCCACCCGGGGACGACTCATCATCGTTCCAGTGCGCTAGCACATGGCGCATCAAACCCGGATCGGTCGCGGCCACGATCGTGTTGTCCTTCTCGAAGAGGCCAAAGTTTCGACTGGCGTGCTCATCATCGCGAATCACCGTGACCTCGGTGCCGTCGATCGTTTCTGTGGTCACCTGGCCGCCGCCTTCCTGCGTCTTCGCGAGCGCGGCATCGAGCAGCCGGCGGGCAACGCCACCCGGCGCGTCGCCCTGGTCGATCAGCAATATGAAAGCCGGCGGGTGATCCTTGCGGGCCACGATCGCGAAGGCCGCCTCGCCCTGCGGCAACTTTTGCAGGTCGTCCCAAGAGACGCCGAGCACGCTCTCGATTTTCTGTTTATAGTAATCGCCGGCGCCGCCATAGAGCCGCACCAGAAACGGCTTGAGCTGCGGATCGCGTGCCATCCGGCCGCCGTTGGTGTCTTTGAAGCGATCCAGCAGCTCGCGGATGTTCGGCGTCCGCACCAAGAGCAACGTCTCTTGCGGAAAGAGCTTCATCGACGAAGGGTGAGCGAGCGCCGGGGCCGCCGAAAGGGCCCACATCGCCCCGCCCCACGCCGCCAACATGGATAAAAAGACGCGACGCAGAGGCCGACTGGAACGAGCAAACATCGTGGAACACCTTCTGGGATAGGAGGTTCGGCTACGAACTGTAGAATGCGACTTTAACGCCTAAATTGCCAGTACCGACAATTCGCGGCGGGGTTTGGTTTCTTGGGACCATTTTACGCTATAATTGTGGCCGTCGGGCACCGTCGCCGTCGATGGCTCCCTACCGGTGCTCTGCCGAGGGTTGGAACCATGCTTCGAGCCACATTTTTAGCCTGTGGAATCGCCGCCGCCTTGGCGCTCGGGTTCTCGAGCGCGCTCGCCCAGCAGTTTGGCGGCGGCGGAAACGGCGGCTTTGGCGGTGGCAGCGGATTCGGCGGCGGGGGCGGCGGATTTGGTGGAAGCGGCGGAGGATTCGGCTCCAGCGGCTTTGGGTCCGGCGGGATAGGCGGCGGCGGCAGCGGATTCGGCTCCGGCACCACCGGCTTTAGCGGCTTCGGTGGCAGCGGCTTTGGCGGCGGCTCAAATTTCGGTGGCTCCTTCGGCAACGCCTTTGGCTCGAACGGCTTCGGCAGCGGTGGCGGCGGCCAAGGATTCGGACAGGGCGGCCAAGGCGGCCAGCAGTTCATCGGCCGCAGCGATACCGACATGCAATCGATGATGAAGAATCTGGGGAAGAACTCCAACCAATTCTTACAACAGCTCAATCGCACGCTCGGCCAGGGCAACCGCGGCAAGCAACCCAATCAGCAAAAAGAAAACGTGAAGCTGCAAGTTCCCGTCCGGCTACACGTCGCATTCGAAGGTGCGCCGCCGCAGTCGACAGCCCTCGCGACTGCTCTGCACGGGCACATCGACAAGCTTCTAGCAGCGCGCAAGATTGGCGAACCAGATATCGAAGTCGACGGCGACACCGTCGTGCTCCGCGGCACGGCCGAAAGCGACAGCCAGCGGCTGGTTATTGAAAAGCTGGTGTCGCTGGAGCCTGGGGTGTACCGGGTGTCGAACCAAATGACGGTAGCGGGCTCATCCCCGGCCGACTCGACGCCCCGACCGGCAGGTAACTGACCGTCGTCGAAACGCCCGTTGGCCCAGTGCTCATTTGTGCGGCCGGCACCTGCATCTCTTGTGGCAACGTGCCAGGGTTCACTCCGCTGGTGGGCGGCGTTTGTTGCGGCATGGCGAATTGTTGCGGCCCGTTCATCGTCGGAGTGAAGTTGTTGCTCGGCGGCTGCATCGTCGTCATCCCCGCCGGCGAGAATGCCTGGAACGCCGTCGGCACCGACGCGCCGGATTGGGCGTATCGACTGGCGGGCTGCGGGGCGGCCGCTGGCTGCATCGTGGGCAAAGTTTGCCGTGTGATGACAGTTGCCGCGACACCTTGCGCTGTGGCAGCCGGCGCCGCCGCGTGGCTCTTTCCCGGCAGCTGAGCGGCGATCGCTTGCATGTGGTCGGCCGCCGAGATCGTCGCCCCGTTTGATTGCGCCGCATCCAATATCGTGCGACGTTGAAAGCTTGCCGGCAGCGCGATCGAAGTGCTCGTCATCTGGCGCGTGGTCGATTGCTCCGCCGCTTCCGGTCCGGCGGCTAGCGCCGCCTGGGAGGGTCCGCCCTGGTAGACTCCCGCCTGATTGCCGGGCGGCGCCGTGAAACCCGGACTCCCACTGGCTGGGGCGGGCGCGGTGTACGACATTTGCTGGACCGCCGGCCGCATCGGTGTGCCCTCGGGTAACTTCGGCGGCGTGTTGGTCGCGGTCATTGTCGTTGACCGCAGCGTGCCGGGCAGTAAATGCTGCGTCTGTTCGCCGACGACCAACGAGCCTTTCTTCGGCTCAAACCGGCAGATCAGGCTGATGTTGGTCTGCGGTCCGCCGGCTTCGTCCCATGGCAGCCAAAAGCTGTACGACGCGCCCAATTCCGACTTGCTCATGCGGGGCGGAAGTTGCTCGGGTGTGAACACGTAGCGGCGCGTGGGCTTGTTGTCCGTGGGCTCGCGATTCGTCTCGTCAAACGCATAAACCACAAATTGCCCTTCGACGAGAATCGGATCGGTGCCCTCCTTGGCGTAGAACATCACTCGCCCGCCAAATCCGCGTTGGGACGGCTTGCCCGGCTGGCGTAAGATCGTGTCGGTCCAAGTGCTCGCCATCCGCACCGGCGTTCCCTTCTTCGGCCCATCATCATCCTTGAAGGGCCAGGGCTTCTTCAGGTCAAACATGTCCGAGGCGTGCCATTCGCCCGATGAATCCCTCGACCACGGCGCCGCGCAGCCACCCAAGACCGACACTGCCGCGGCGGCTGCCAAATATGTGAACAGAAGTCTGGTCCGACGAGTCATGTCAAAGGTTCGGCGTTCAAAAGGTTAGCGCGACGGCGGCAAGCGTGTCGGCTGCGTCGTGTAGCTGGCTTGATTCACAGGTTGCGGCGTACCTCCGTCGTATTGAAACTGTGCCGGTACGACGCCCTGCTGGGGTTGGCCGCTCATTGTCATCGGCGGCTGAACCGGCTGCTGCGGCGGAGTCGGCATCGGCTGCGCGCCGCCGGACGGCAATTGGTGCGGCGGCGACGGGCGCGGCGGCGGTTGCAATGTCGGGCCTTGCATCGGGGCGCCTTGATCGGGCCCGGCCGGTAGCATCTCGCCCTCTTTCGGAATGTATGTCGGATAGACGGCTTCCGTCTCATTGTCATTCCATTGGTCGCAGCGGCTCCGCAGGCCGGCGTCACCGTGTAGCTTGACCACATCCGAGACGCACCAGCTCATCCGCGACGATTCAATCTGCTTCTGAACGTCGGAATCGAGTTTGTTGTAGACGATCTTCGGCGTGAGGATGATCAACAGCTCGGTTCGTTGCTTGTTTACCGCGTCGTAACGAAACAGATCGCCGATCAGAGGAATGTCGCCCAAGAGCGGCACTTGGCGATGGATATCGAACTGTCGCGACGTGAGCAAACCGCTCAGCACCACCGTCTGGTCGCTCAGGGCACTAACGGTCGTGAAAGCCGTCGTGGCATTGATCCGCGGCGCGCGGACGATTTGCCCGCTGGCGGAAACCGAGATCGGAATGCCCTCGGCCTCGGCCCCGACTTCCGATTTTTCGGCCCCGATTTGCATCACCACCAGGCCGTCCGGGCTGATTCGCGGCGTCACTTGCAAGATAATGCCGACCGGCTCGTAGACGATCGAGTTCGTCTGGCCGAACTGCGTGAGTGACGTGGCCGTGATCCGCGGCACGCGCTGCCCAACTTGCACCAGGCCCGTTTGACCGTCGAGCGCCATGATCTGCGGGCGGCTGAGCACTTCCAGGCGACGCTTTTCCTGCAGCGCTCGCAGCAGCACGTTGACACTATTGCTTGAGGCAGAGAACACGAACCCGCCGAAGCCCAAATCGTTATTGACGCGTCCCAACGAGAAGTCGGAGAGGGCTTGCGTGCCAACCTTTGCGGCATTCGCCAAAGCCGTCGTCGAGCCATTGTTGCCCAGCGCTTGGTTGTTGAAATTGAAGCCGGGATTTTGGGTAGCACTGATGACATCCGTATTCGAGACAGTGCTCGCGGCCGTCTGTGTCGTCGTCGTCGTATTGGTGATCACGTCCGTCAGTAGCGAACGATCGAACAGCACAGAATCCTGCAGCCCCAGCTGAATGCCGAATTCGTCCGTGTTGTTCAGCTGCACCTCTGCGATCATCACTTGGATTAGCACCATCGGCGGCCGTTCATCCAATTGCTCGATCAGAGATTTGACGTCCTTGTAATAGCGCGGCGTGGCGCTCACCACGAGGCTGTTGCTGGCCAGCTCCGGCACGATCACCACTTCTCGGTCGATCTGCTCGAAGGGGCTGATTGCCAGCTGCGCGTTTTGCTCGGCCGTCCGCTCGGTTTGCAGCCAATTGTTGAGCGCCGTGGCCACGTCGTTGGCAAACGCGTTTTTGAGCTTGTAGACGGTGGTCACCCGCTCGCGGATGTCGCCCAGATCGAGCCGCAGCAAAATCGCTTCGACCACGGCTAGGTCGTCCCTGGTGCCGGCCGCGATGATGCTGTTGGTTCGCTGATCGACCGAGAACTGCATCCGCACCAGTCCTTGCTCGCCCAAGCCACCGGTCTCGCTGCTTTGCTGGTTGGACGAGCTGGCGTTGAACAGCGTCCGCAACATGTCGGTGAGGCTCGTAGCATCGCCGTTGACGATCGTGAACACCTTGAGCTCGGCAGCCGCGTTCGGCACTTGATCGAGCTGATCGATCAGCGCGGCGATCAGCTCCATGCTGTCGGCCGGTGCCGTGACGATGATCGAATTGGCCCGTGCATCGGCCGAGATCCGCGCGCCGGTGAGCACTCCCGACGTAAATGCCTGCTGGAGGCCCGCGCCGATCTGGCGAAATTCCAGGGCTGACGCCCGGCCGCTGGACGAGCTCGTGCTGCTGCTACTGCTGTTGCTCCCGCTTTGTCCGCCGGTGTTGCCGCCGGTTCCGCTTTGGCTCGTCGTCGATTCAGACTGCCCCTGAATCGCGTCGCGTAGCACTCCGGCCAGCTCGCTGGCCACCGCATTTCTGAGCGTGAACACGCGAACCTGGTCCACCGCTTCGCCGCTGGGCGCATCGATCCGGGCGACCAGTGCCGCGATCTCGGTGATGTCGCGTGGACCGGCGCTCACGATCAGCGAGTTGGTTCGGTAGTCGGCGACCACCATCGCCCGCGGTGCCAGCGTCGGCGCTTCTTGTGCGGCGGGCCCTTGCCCGGGCCCTTGAGCCGGTTGATTCTGCTGCAGGAAATTGTCGATTAGCTTCTTCGCGTCGTCCGCCGAGGCGTGTTTGAGTGGGAAGACTTCAAATCGCGTGGCCGGGGCCACCGGCTGGTCAAGTTGCTGAATCAGCTCCTTGGCCATCCGCACGTTTTCCGCCCGGCCGACCAGCAGCAATGCGTTCGGCTTGCCCAGCGGCGTAATGCTCACGTCGCCAATTCGCTGCGCCAGCACTTGGGCATAGAGCCGCGTGAGCAGCGCGCCCAGCGCCCGGCTGTCGACATTTTGCAACTGGTAAACTTCGATCGTCGGCACGGTGACGGCGCTGAGCTGCTCGATTTGATTGATGATCTCCATCACTCGTTGCACGTCGCGTTCGTTGCCGCGAAGCACGATCACGTCGAGGCCTTCGACGAATTCGATTTGCACGGGTCCCAACAGCTCGCCCGCCGCGTTTGCCAGATCAATCGCCTTGGCCGCGCTGTCGGCGCTGGAGCCGCCTGCCGGATTTGTCGCATTTGCGGCCGGCGGCGCTTCTGAAAAGGCGCGCTCCGCCGCACTCCTGGCCGGGGTTGTCGGGACCGGTGCTGGAGCCGACGACGAAGGTGAGGTCGCTGGTGCCGCAGCGAGTAATCCGCTCACCGCATCACGCGGCTGGAGCATCATCGAAACCAGGCTTTCCGCGCTGTGAGGCTGCTCAGTGGCCTGCGACTGCACGACTTGCAGTACTTGGCGGACACGGTCTTGGCTGGCCGGCTTCGTCGAAACCAGCCGTGTAACGGCGCCCGGCGTCGCGGGGCCGGCGTCCAGAGCTTCGATGACAGTCCGCCAGGCGGCCGCGCGGGCCGCCGGACCTGCCAATTGCAATTCACTAGTGGCCGGATTTACGCTGACCGTGACGCTCGCGCCTGGCGCAGCTTCGACCAAGAAGCTCTGCCATTGGCCCGTGACATCGGTGCTGACCGTAAGCGGTCGCGACAACAATTGTTCGAGCCGCCCGCGAAGTTGGTCGGCCGGCAAGTGGTGCAGCCGAAGCGGCGCAGCATTGGTCGCCATACCGGTGGGCAACGTCGCAACCGGCGGCGCCACACCGTTCAAAGTGATCGCGCTTGCGGTAGGTTGTGGGTTCGTGTTGCCGGCGGCCGGCGTCAAAGTTTGGGCCAACTGTGTGCGGAGTTGGGCGTGAATCGCCGGCGGCGCGAGCACCAGGGCCTGCGAGCTCCGCTGGTCGATTGCCACGCGAACATCCGTGCGGCCCGCCGCTTGGGTCTGCAGCGCTGCGAGCACTTCGCGAGAGGCCGGCGTGAGCTGATAAGCCTCGAGTTGCTGTTGTGGTGCGGCAGCAGCGGCAGCAGCGGGACCATTAACCGGCGGCTGATCCAATTTGGCGATGAACTGGTCGGCCAACTGTAAGACCTGTGGATTGCCGCGCACAAGCACGCGATTTCTCGGCGCATCGGCCACTGTCTCGACCCCGGGCGTCGCGGCGAAAAACTGTGTCAGTTGTTGCCGCGCAGACTCTGCGTCTGTCTGGTGTAGTACGTAAGCTTTGAACTGCGTGCCATCGTCCGGCTGTTGTCCGCGGGCAGGCGTCGCCAAGAGCGCAGCCAGCAAAGCCGCGCAGCGCAGGGCCGCGGCCGCAACGCTACGCATTCCATCGCATTTAATCCGGCAATGTCGCATGAATCTCTCGTGGCCCGCTGCGGATTCCGACAGGCGCGCACCGCCTGGCGCAACTGCTACAGTCGGCATAACCGGAATAATCGGCAAAGTTTGCCAAGATTCCCCAACCAATTCCGACAACATCACGACGGGAGACGGCGATGCGAGCGAAGAGCGAGCGGTGGCGCTGGCTGGGCGAATGCCAGCGACGCTGGCGACGACTGCACCCTAGCGGCGTTCATATGGGCGGACCGGGGCCGCCGCCGGCCCGTCGTCGGGAAACCGGATCGCAATGTGGATTTCACTGTCGCCCGCGAAACTGATAATG
>DASYDU010000354.1:0-6146 GCA_036499445.1 Lacipirellulaceae bacterium | reverse complement strand
GCCAGCTTCTCGAGCGCCCCAATAATATACTTCCACTGTTTCTCCCGCCCCTTTCCCTCGGCCAGATAAAGTTCCGTCACCAGCTCGCTCAGCCGCTGCAGCGAAATCGACTCCTTGTTGTCGTAATAATTCTTAATGATCTTCTGCTGATGTTTCGTGTACTTTTGATTCATGCCACGCATCCCATGGGTCGGGGTCGCTTCGCTCACGGTCCAGGTCGCCTTTTCCACGCCCCGCCGGCGCGGTAAAGTAAAAGGCTATTTCCGGGGCAGCCGCTCCCGCGGCAACGTTTCGGCGTTGCCCCAGTCGCCCCAGCAAACCGCACCATTACGGACCAACCCATGCCGCTTGTCAAGTTCATCAATGAGAACAAGGAAATTGAAGTTCCCGAAGGCGCAAACCTCCGCAAGGAAGCGATCAAGGCCGGCATCAACACCCATCAGGGCGTCAACGGCCTCGGTGCAACCATCAACAAAATCGTCAATTGCCACGGCCTCGGCCTGTGCGGCACTTGCCGCGTCCGCATCACCAAAGGCATGGAGCACGCCAGCCCGATGGGCTTCGTCGAAAAATTCCGGTTCTACAATCCACTCCCCGACCCGCTTCCCTGCATGGCCTATATCGGCAACGAAGACACCATGCGACTCGGCTGTCAAACGCTCGTCTACGGCGACATGGAGGTAGAAACCGGCCCGCCGCTCAACCTCTTCGGCGACAACTTCTTCAGTTAGACAGGCGTTAGGCTTTAGTCGTTGGTCATTTTGATTTGCGTAAGATAAACTGACCGCCGGATCCAGCACCTAACAACCAACGACTAACGCCCTTCTGTGAAACAAGTCATCGCCATCGTGAAGCCCTTCCTCGTCGAGAAAATACTCGACGCGCTCCGCCGCGCCCCGCTCGAAGCGGTGAGCGTCTCCGAAGTCAAAGGCATGAGCAAACAGAAGAGCTACCTCGACCACTATGCCGACTCCGAATATTCGCTCACCTTCCTGCCCAAGGTTGAAATCACGCTCTGGGTCGACGACACGCGGGCCGAAGACGTCGCCCGCAAGATCGTCGAAATCGCCCGCACCGGCCGCATGGGCGACGGGAAAATCCTCGTCCTCCCCGCCGAACCTTACGAAGCCGTCATCGACATCGCGTGATCTCTTTCGCTGTGGGAGGCGTCTCCGACGCCGATTCAGCGCCTTCAGCAGCCGGCATTGCCCATTCTGGCCAACTGGCTGTACGGATCGCGCAACCCTTGCGTCATAGAGAAACTTTTTCGGCTCCCTCTATCGACTCCCACGCCCCCGGCCATCGACAGCCCGTGCGAAACATGCCGGGAATTCTAGAGTCTTGCGAATCTACCTGCCGATGCCAGTCTTGCCGTCGCACCATTGCCTGCAACGCTACCGAGCGTGCGCGGCAACCCCACCATGACCGAGCATCCCAAACGCCGACCAGCCGCCGCCGCCAAACGCGGCTCCGCAACCACTCGGGCCGAGATCGCCCAGCTCCACGATTTCGACCACTGGCCCGCCTGGTGGATGTGGCCGCTCGTTGTCGCGCTCTTCGCCTTGCAGGCCGCCGCCGGCCGCGAGGAGCAAACCTGCTGGCCGCTCCTGCTGCTGATCGTGCCCGCCATCAGCGCGATCATGTTCGTCTTCGTGCTCAGTTTTCATGACGCCAGCCACGGCCGCCTCTATCCGCTCCATTGGCTCAACGAAACCCACGGCCACATCGTCGGCACATTCAGCTTCACGCCGCTCGCCGTTTACCGCTACGCTCACGCCCGGCACCACGCCCAACTCGGCCGCCCCGGCGACCCCGAGCTCTGGCCGTTCAACTCGCCGCATATCTCGCGCCCCTTGCGCATCCTCGCCGCAGCAGCAGAAGTCCTGCTCGGCGTCGTCTACACACCGCTATTATTCCTCCGTTCGGTCCTCATCGGCGAGCTCTCTCCACGCGAGCGCCGGCTAATCCTCCGCGGCTACATCCTTTGCGCCGCCGTTTGGATCGCGGTCCTCACCATCGTCTACGACTTCGACCTCTGGATGGTGTTCCTCGTTGCCTCGATCATCCCGATGGCAATCTCGGGCACCCTGCAAACGCTCAACAAGTTCGAGCAACACCTCGGGCTGCACGGCGAAACCGTCCTCGGCCTCACCCGCACCGTCGTCGACGAGCACCCCGCCGCCGAGCTCGTCTCCGCGGCCATGCTCTTCAACGACTACCACGGCACCCACCACCGCTACGCCAAAATCCCCTACTACAAACTTCCCCACGCCACGCCGTACACACTCTCGGCCGCCAGCGAACCCTGCCCGGTCTTCCCCAGCGTCGCGAGCGCCACGCTCGACATGCTCCGCTGCCTCGCCGACCCCAAAGTCGGCCCGCAATGGCGCGAGCTACCCGTCGACGCCTCCACCCCGCAACCAGAATTCACCGGCCAGTACGCCGCCTAAGCGCAGCAATGACTTCCTCTCCCCTATGGGGAGAGGTTAGGTGAGGGGCCGCAGGGGAGAGGTTAGGTGAGGGAGCTGCGTCTCCTCGTCTCCCGCTCTCCTTGTCTTCCTCTGCCGTCTCACCCCCGCCGCTGCCAAGACCGCTGTCCGCCGCCAATTGCCCCGATGTCCACGAGCACCGCCAGGATCATCAGAACCAGGTAGCCCCACTCACGTTGCCTCCGTTATGAAAGAACGTGAACATCCAGGCGAGCGACGTATAGGGCAGAAACAGCCAGCCGGCTAGCGCCACCAGACGCGAATCGAAAGCGTCGTACCAATGCGAGAAGAGCCAGACGAAGACCAAAAAAACCCGCGGCCCAATGACGAGCAATATCGCCCCCAAACAACACCCTGGCATCCCCATAACCTCCAACTTACGCCTTACGACCAACGGCTAACACCTAACGCCTAACTACCTGTCCCTGAGTATAGTTCCTCCGACCAGTGCGAATAGCCGCCATTTTCGCCGCCAGAATGCGGAAAACACCGCCCAGGCAATGCCCGCGGTGGCTCGGGCCTCGGTCGTGCGGTAAACTTAACGGTAGGAGTTCTTCCAATGACTCAGCCCAACCATATTCCGTCTGAAGATGAGGCCCTACGGCGCATCACGGTCGATCCGAAGATCTTCGGTGGCAAACCGATCATTCGCGGCATGCGGATCGCTGTCGAGCACTTGCTCGGCATGCTGGCTGCCGGCGACACTCCCGAAAACCTCTTGGCGGAATATCCGTTTCTGGAGCCAGCCGACATTCAAGCCTGCATAGCCTACGCTCATCGGTCGCTTGCCGGCGAACAAATCTACGAGCGAATTGCCGGAGCCGCTGCGACGTGAAGTTTCTGCTTGACGTCTGCGTGTCGTCACGCTCTCTGACGGAGTCTCTGGTCACCGCAGGGCATGAGGTGATTTCCGCCATCGCTCTGGACCCCCGAGCCACCGACGAACTATTGCTCGAGCACGCTCTGGGTAACGATCTAGTCCTCGTCACCGAAGATAAGGATTTCGGCGAACTGATCTTCGTGCGAGATCATGAGCACGGCCCGATCGTGCGACTGGTCGAACTCACCGTCGCGGAGCAAGTCAAAGCCCTCGATGAATTGCTCGCGCAGTATGCCGGCGAGTTGTCCGGTCGCGCGATCGTGACAATCACCCGCGGCCGGATTCGAATCCGCCACCGAGCCAACTAATAGTTGCCCCGACCGCTCTCCCGCTCTCACCCCGTCCAACTGACAACTGACCACTGACGACTTTCCTGCCCTCGACTCTCGACCCTGGACCCTCGACCTCTTCCCAGCCGCGAAGCGGCGGCCGTCAATAGCCAGGGTGCGCGAGCCCCTGGAACAAAACCTCAAAATTTCCACCTTCCGATTCGCTGGTCCTGCCAGCGAACGGATCGGGCGACGACATTCTTGATATTGTCATATACCTCTGGACATTGGTGTATAACATTGCCATCCTTTAAATCGTCGGTCCGATCAGCGTGGCGACTATGCAAGGAAAACTCTTTGCCCTAAACCGACGACGTCGGGCCGGCCCATTTCTGGCGATGACGATTGTTGCATTGTTTGCGACAAACTCTCTGGCCGTCGACGACCAGCAATCGTTTGGCGAACGGCAACTAAGTCAGGTCCTCGACGATCGCCCCAACATGAAAGGGATCGTCGACGCCAACGATTTCATAAACGAATGGGTCATTCGACAGTTTGATTCCGACTGCCCCAAGAATCGAGTTCTTTGGGACAGCCACGAACCGTTTAGTGGCCGTCCAGCCGAAAGTCAGCCGGCTTATGGAGCCGCTCTGGCCTCGATTCGCGTCACTAGTTCTAAGACGATCTCTGGTCGTGATGAATGGCTTATGCTGATCTTCGAACTTTACAACCTTAAGAATGCGCGGGATTTCGAAGAATTGTACGCGAAGGCAACATCCGGCAAGATCGATCGCAAGAGCTTTGCAAATGAATGCACCGCCCTCGAATTTCGCGCGGGGGTGCGAACTCAAATGTTTTTTAGATGCCACCCTCTCCCGGGTGCAACTGCAGAAAGCGATCCGAACTACATGGCCTATTTGAAAGGGTCGGGAGATTTTGACTACTACCAAAAAACGCTCGATTCGCAGGCCCCCGGTGAGTACGACGCGCGTGACTACTACGGTAAGGGATTCGATTCGATGCAACCTGGATCAATCGCATCTTGGGCAGCCAGGTTCAATTCGCACCAATAAAGATTGCTTGTGTCGCATCGACCTAATGCGGCAACACAACCTGCCGCGGGCGTGGCCGTTTGGGTTCGACCGTTGCAAGATCCGCTTCGACAAATGTGACTTTGCCAAGAAATACATCCCGCTCTCCCACGATTTGGTCGAAGCCAACGGCATCAAGGCGGTGCCGGCAACCAAATCGTGCGTAGTGCGAATGTCCATCGTAAGTTATAATTCTATTAGCGGTAGCCCGTCGCTCCTGGAGTTTCTTCGATGAACACAATCAGTCTAGATCACGCCAAACTCGAGTTCGAAGCCGTAGTGGCCAAGGTGTTGGCCGACGCCGAGCCAACCGTTGTGAGCACTCCCGGCGGCGAGAGCGTGGTCGTCGTGCCGCTCGGCGACTTCGAGGCTTGGCAGGAAACGGCGTACCTGTTGCGTGCCCCCGCCAATGCGACCCATCTGCGGTCGTCGATCGCCGAAGCGGATGCGGGCAAAGTGCAGGCACGCAAGCTGACGGAGTAGACGCGTGCGACTGGTCTTCACCGATCGCGGGTGGGAAGACTATCAGTGGTTCGTGGAGCGCGAGCGCAAGTTATCGAAGCGAATCAACGCGCTCGTTAAGGACGTCATGCGATCACCCTTTGAGGGCATCGGCAAGCCCGAGCCTCTCAAGGCGGACCTGTCCGGCTATTGGTCACGGCGAATCAATGACGAGCACCGGTTGGTTTACGCGGTGCGCGGAGGCGACCTAGTGATTATCGCCTGCCGATATCACTACAGCGAGTGATGCCGGCCTCCGCGGTGCGCGACTGGCTTCCCATCGCCATTTCAGGCCGAGCCGGCCGATGCTAAATTGGCCAACCATGCACCTCGACGACGCCCGCACCCTGGCCGCCGAACTGATGCAGCAGCACATGCTGCCCCGCGATTGGTCCTTCGCCTTCGACCGCTCCAAGGTCCGCTTCGGCAAATGTGACTATCGACACCAGCGGATCTCGCTCTCGCGTCATCTGGTCGAAGCCAACGGCGTCGAGGCCGTGCGGGAAACCATTCTCCACGAGATTGCCCACGCGCTCGCGCCGCGCGGCGCTGGCCACGGGCCGGTGTGGCGGGCCCTCGCCCAGTCGATCGGCTGCAACGGCAGTCGCTGCTATGGCAATGAAGTCGCCCGGCCCAAGCCAAAGTTCCGCGGCACCTGCCCCGGCTGCAACCGCATCATCCACCGCCACCGCCGCACAGCAATCGCCTGCGGCAAATGCTCACCCACCTACAACTCAGAATTCGCCTTCATCTGGTCGCAGGAGAGAAGCTATTAGCTGTCAGCTCTCAGCCAGGCGAGGAATTAGGCTCCGAGAGCCGTCCCACAATGCAACCGGCGAACGCGATGTACGTCAGGTCGCCGAACAAGGTATAATCAATTGTGATCTCACGCCCCCGTTCAACGCTGCCTTAAGAG
>DASYDU010000353.1:0-7105 GCA_036499445.1 Lacipirellulaceae bacterium | reverse complement strand
CGGATCTGTTGTATATCTGCAAATCGCGGCGTCGGATCGTAAAAGATAGGATCGAAGGTCCACCGGACCTGGTGATTGAAATCATCTCCGGCACTGCCCGTCGGGATCGTGTGGAAAAACTTGAGCTCTAGGCCCGCCATGGCGTCGCCGAGTATTGGATCGTTGATCCCGAGGTTCAGCACATCGAGTTTCTGATTAACGAAAGTGGCCGGTTCGTCGTCTATTCGCCGGCCAACGACAGCTATCAATCGCCCCGGCTGCCCGAAGTGGTAATCGAACTCACCAATTTCTGGCGCGAAGTCGACGAGCGATGGCCCGCAAACTAAGTTCAGCGATACGCTTGCACGAAAAACTCCGTCAATCACGCGGCGAAAAACCGCCCTTGACCCCATTTTGACCGCGCCGTATTCTCCCCCACCACGACGAAAGACCTGACCCAAGGGGCAAGTCGTCGTGCGTCGGCCGCCGCCGTGCGGCTCGCGACCAAACAATCACGCCAAATGCCAAGGAGGGCAACAGAGCGGAGTGGCGGAGTGCCAAATGTTCGATGGGGTTGTTTAAATACCCCCTATATGGCTAGTATTGGCATTTCGATCAATTCCTCGCTAAGATACACTCCCCGACGTGCATCGGTCGCCCTCCCCCCTCGCGACCCGACGTGCGTCCGCCCGCACGCAAGCGTTATTGCGTCCAATCGCTCCCGGAAAGGTAACGACGTCCTTTGCCCCCCTGGGACGTGTGCTTTTCTGGGAGCTTTTTTGCGCGCCCATTGCACGGTGCGCGGTGGATAACCCGTGGGAAACAATGTTTCCTCGGGGTCGGACGGTTGCCGCCGCCTCATAGGCTGCCACCAATCTTTGCACCGCCGCACCCGGAAACGCGAACTCAATCAAGAGAAATCTCCGTTCTCCCGGTTGATTTTTGTGCCGAGCCGACTGCGAATCGCGTTGTCTTGAAGCCGGCAATTCCCTATCATTCCCGCCCCCTAGCGACCACTACGTCGCAGCGCACTTCAGCCGCACCGCGCGCCACCGTTTCGCCCCGTCAAGGACGACGAGTCGATGAGCAAGCCACCAAACCGTCAACGCGCCGCCGGCTCGCCAGGTGCCATTGGTCATGGTCCCAATGGCGGCGCCAGCCGTCGTCGCACGGTCCAAAGCAACACTCTCACGCCGCAGGAACAACTCCGCGCCGCTCGCGAAATTCTGCGTCTCGAAGCCGTCGCGCTTTGGAAACTCTCCGATCGCCTCAACAAAACATTTTGTCAAACAGTCCGCGTGCTCTACCCATGCAAGGGGAGCGCGATCATCACCGGCATGGGCAAAGCCGGCCTGATCGGTCAGAAGATCGCCGCCACGCTAGCTTCCACCGGGACGCGAGCCCATTTCCTCCATCCCGCCGAGGCCTTTCACGGTGATCTGGGCAGAATACACCCACACGACGTGGTGATCATGCTCACACAAAGCGGCGAAACCGCGGAAGTAGTGCAGTTGCTGCCGTCGCTCCGCGAATTTGGTGTGCCGCTTATTGCCATTACCGCGTCGAAGGAGAGCACGATTGGCCGAGCTGCCAACGTGGTCGTCGAACTCGGCCAGCTCGAAGAAGCCTGTTCTCTTGGTCTCGCGCCCAGCACCAGCACGACAGCCATGCTCGCCGTGGGTGACGCGCTGGCGCTCGTGCTGAGCAAGCTGCGGGACTTCCGCGCCGAAGATTTCGCTCGCTTTCATCCGGGCGGCGCGCTCGGCCGCAAGCTCAGCCGCGTCGACGACATCATGCGCCCGCTTGTCCAATGCCGCACTGCCAGCGACGCCCAAACGGTTCGCGAAGTGATTGTCACCGGTATCAAACCGGGCAGGCGCACCGGCGCCATCATGCTGGTCGACGCCTCCGGCCGGCTTACCGGTCTTTTCACTGACAGCGATCTGGCTCGGCTTTTTGAGCGTCGCGACGAAGCGGCTCTCGATCGACCAATTCGCGACGTGATGGCCGCCAACCCGACCACCGTCACAAGCGGGACCCGTGTTGGCGATGCCGTATCGCTCTTGGCCCAGCGGAAATTTAGCGAGCTTCCCGTGATTACCGTCGACGGTCGACCAATCGGCTTAGTCGACGTGACCGACGTGGTCGGCCTCAAAGCCGAGGCGGAAAAAGCATCGGCTGCCGAAACCCCCACCAAGCCTGCCGTGCGAATTTTTCCCACCGAAGGCGCGGCATAACACTTTCCTCGCTCGCTTAATCGAGTTTGTCTTCCTTGTCCCCATGATCCCGTCTCCTCGTATCCACCCACCCTCATGTCCCTCGCCGACGCCTGTGCCAAGATCGAGCTGATCCTCAGCGACGTCGACGGAGTCATGACCGACGGCGGCATTCGCCTCTTGGACGATGGCCGCCAGCTGATCGTGTTCCACATCCGCGACGGCATGGGCATCCGCATCTGGCGCGAGGCGGGGAAGCGGTTCGGCATCATCACGGGCCGCGACCTCGAAGCAGTACGCCGTCGCGCCGCCGATCTCCATCTCGACATCGTGCGACAAGGCGTCGACGACAAGCTGCCGGCCGTCGACCAGATCGCTGCTGACTTACGCATCGGCCGCGAACAGATCTGCTACATCGGTGACGACTTTCTCGACTTAGCCTCGATCCGCGCGGTCGGCCTGGGCGTCGCCGTCGCCGACGCCGCCGAAGAAGTTCGCCAGGCCGCCAAATACGTAACCAGCGTCCGCGGCGGCCAAGCCGCCG
Source organism: Lacipirellulaceae bacterium (assembly GCA_036499445.1). Taxonomy (GTDB): domain Bacteria; phylum Planctomycetota; class Planctomycetia; order Pirellulales; family Lacipirellulaceae; genus DASYDU01. The sequence goes on along the minus strand of DASYDU010000353.1, from coordinate 4,366 downwards.
TCCGCGAAGTCGTCGAGCTAATCCTCAAAAACACCGGCCAATGGGACGCAGTTGTTCGTCGCTACGGTGCCGAATATCGAACGCTGAACCCTGAACCCTGAACCCTTCCGCCCACTCTTCAATGCTCACCCGCCTCATCCACAGCATCGTCACCCTCGTCGCGATAATTGTCGCGTATGAGCTGTACGTGCTCGCTGTGGTGCCTTGGTTGGAGCCGCCGCTGGCCGTTCGCGCGAAACAGAATGTCACCGACAGCGACTGGGACGTCGGTGCGCATGCCATCACCAAATACCAGCGAATCCTCTCGGCTTACTTCCCCGCGAATCATTGGTCGCAGCAGCGAACGCCCAAGGTCATCGAAAGCGGCAACGTGATGCTCGTGCTCGACGACTATGTACGGCACGACGACAACCGCGTCGATATGTCTCACTTTGCGCTTGTGATGTTTCCCACGCCACGTGATCAGGGAGTCGCGCCCCCGCGCGACGCGATCATTCTCGAAGCGCCGCAAGGAGCCCATCTGCAATTCGACGAGAATTTTCATCCAGAGCGCGGCCAGCTCGGCCAAATCCTGCACGGCATCTTCCCCGGCCCGATCACCATTCGTAGCGACATGAAAAATCCCGGCCCGGAGGACGACTTGCTCGTCGAAACTAGTGACGTCGAGATGAACCAGAAGCTGCTGGTCTCGCCGAACGAAGTCCGTTTCCGCCTGGGCCCGAACATCGGCAGTGGCCGCGAGCTCGAAATACGTCTACTCAAGGACGAGCAGTCGGAATCACGATCGGGCGGCCTGAAGATCGCTGGCATCGAAACAATGGAAATCCGCCGCGAGGTAAAGCTGCGAGTCTTCCTCGGTGCGTCGAGCCTTCTACCCGGCGACAAGCCCGATCACAAAAGCGCAGACCGCCAGGCCATCAATGAGCATCGCGTATTGCGACGACTGCCATTCGCTGGCGACACACAAGTTGTGAGCGTCAGCAATATCCGGCTCACGTCAGCCGAGGTGGATGTCGCCCCAGCCGAGCAGGCGTTCCCGCCGGTAAAGCCGCCGGTCGACGTGACCTGCAGCGGGCCATTCCACTTCGATTTCCAGACCTACATCGCTAGCTTCGACCGTGATGTTGAGGTGGTGCAGCTCAATCCAAGTGGGCCAAGCGACCAGCTCACTTGTCAGCAACTCGACATTCACTTTGCCCCGAAGCTGGTGGACGGCGCGCCGCAGCCTGCGGTCGACACAACCCGCGAGCAACAAAAAGACCTGGGCCGGCTCACGGCGCAGACGGTTATCGCTCAGGGCTATCCCGTGGTCGTCGTATCGCCGTCGCGCTTTGCCGAGGCCCGCGGCGGTCGCGTCGAACTGCAGCTTCTAAACCGCAAGGTAATCATCAGCGGCGGCCAGGATGTCTCACTCACGCAAGGCCCGAACGTGCTGCGCGCGCCGACGATCATCTACCAGCAGCCCGACCGTGACGCCACGACCAAGCTCGGCACGTTTCACGCGGATGGTCCCGGCACGCTCCATTACATCCCCGATCTCAAGAAGCCGGACCAGGTCTTTGAGGCCGCGTGGAAGGCGTCCGTCGATCTCGGTCGCAACAGCGGCCAACCCGTGCTTACTTTAGCTGGCCGCCCGCAACTGCTAATGTCTGGCATGGGTGAGCTGACCGCTGACCAAGTGATTGTCTACCTGCGTGAACTAGAGGTCGCCGCCGAGGCGACGCCTGCGGCACCCGACGCCACGCCACACAAGGTCCACGTGGTTCCCGATCGCCTGAACGCGGTTGGCCAAGTCGAAGTCGATTCACCTCAACTCCTAGCGCGCACCCGCGAGCTAAAAGCCCAATTCCACGTCGAAACGCCGCCCGAAGTGCCGGCCAACGCATCGGCCGGGACCAATAATGGCGCGCCCGCGAGCAATGCCGGAGCGAATAATCCCGCGGCGCTCAATTTTGCGTCTCGAGACGGTTCGCCGGCTTCGCCGCCCGGCCAGACGCACCAGATCGCCGCGGACGAAATCCAGCTCCAAATTGCCATCCGGGGATCCAAAGCGTCGCCGACCAATCTTCTCTGCAATGGCCATGTCGCCTTTCGCGAAGTCCCCAAGCCCGGCGCCACCGAAGAGCCGCTCGACGTCCGCGGCGGACAACTCGTCGCCGACCAGCTTGATACCGCGCCCCGCATGGTCATCCACGGCGCCGCGCCCAACCAACCACCGGGCTCGCAGCTCACGGAAATTAAAGCCCGCGGCATGACCATGCGCGCCGCCGACGTAAACATCGACAAAGGGCAGAACCGAATGTGGGTCGACGGTCCGGGCGAGGCCATCGTTGTCCCAACGCACGACGTAGCCGGCAAGGCCGCCGTCGCTCCCACTCCCTACGACATCCATTGGCAAGGCAGCCTCAATTTCGACGGCCGCCACGTTGTGCTCCAGAAGAATATCACCGTTGTCGGGACCGACGATCATGTCTCGTGCGACCAGCTCACTGGCACACTTACCTCGCCCGTCCTATTTGGCCAGCGGACCGACTCCCAGAAACCTGATATGGCCGAGGTCGAGTGCCGTGGCAATGTGAAAATCGATCACGTGGCTCGCGACACGGTGGGCCTCACGTCGCATGAGCGCGGTCAGCTCGCGCGATTGACATTCAACCAACAGACGGGCCGCATCACGGGCGACGGTCCCGGCACACTCCGTTCCACGGCCTTCGGTGGACAATCCAATCCAATGGCCAGCCCGCCGACCGGCGGCAAAGTGGCGGCCGCCAATCGATCGCAGCTCCATTTTCTCCGCATCGATTTCCAACAGGGGCTCGCGGGCAACCTCACCACCAAAGAAATTGCGTTCCACGAACGTGTTCATACGATTTACGGACCTGTGGACGCCTGGGAACAGGAGCTTGACCCAAATCATCCGGAGACGCTCCCACCCGACACGCTGACCGTGACCAGCGACGATCTCAGCGTGAACGAAGATCCGGTCGCAGCCCGCGCAGCCGCTGGAAAACAAGAGAGCGGCATGGGAAAGATGGGACCGACCCAAATGCGGGCCACGGGCAGTGTGCAGATCGACGGCCAGTCGCCCACCCAAGGCGTCTTCTCGGCCAATGCCGCCAGCGCCGCGTATGAACAAATCAAGGAAATGTTCATTCTCGAGGGGACCGATCGGCAACCAGCCACGCTCCGCCATCAAACCGGCGTCGGCGGCAAACAGATCACCGACACCGCCCGCAAAATTCAGTACAATCAGCGCACGGGCCAGGTGCAGCAGGACGGCGTTCACCTGTTCGAATTCACGCCGGGCGACGCTCCGGCGGCGCCCCACAGCGCCCAGGGCCCCGCCCCGCGGCATCAATAGCCGTCGGTCGCGATGATCCGCGTTCGGCGTAAGGAGTTCTCCAATCCGAGCGAGAAGATTACACTAGGCTGAACTCACTTCGGAAACTCAATCCGATCTAATCAGCGCCTGTCTAGAGGCTTAGAAAAGCTTCTTTCGTCAAGAACTGCCACGGCATGGGTGCGAGTATGACGACCGGCATCAACTCCATCGCCGACGAGAATCTCGCCCAGCGTTGGCTGAGATTGACACAGTTCTCCGTCGACCACGCCGCCGAAGCGATCTTTTGGGTCGATCGCGAGGGACGATTGGTCTACGCCAACGAGGAAGCCGTGCGATCACTCGGCTATTCCCGCGATGAGCTCCTGTCGATGACGGTCGCCGATCTCGATCCGCTCGAGCCATCGGATAATTGGCCTGTCACTTGGGATCGGCTGCAGCGCGACGGTGGTCTCGCCGTCGAATCAATCCATCGTCGTAAGGATGGATCGGAATTCCCGGTATGGGTCACTGCAATCTACTATGCCGACGACGAAACACAGGTTTCCTTTGCCTGTTGCCGCGATATTTCCGAAAAAAAAGCGGCGGAGCGAGCGCTGCGGCGCGCCAATGAGGAGCTTGAGCAGCGAGTCTTATTGCGCACGGCTGAACTGGCCGCCTCGGAGGTCCGCTACCAAGAGCTCTATCACAATGCCCCGGATATGTTTCGCTCCATCGATTGCCGGACTGGAAGAGTCCTGCAATGCAACCAGACAATGCTGCGGGCGACCGGCTACACCATGGAAGAATTGCTCAGCCAACAGGTCACCGACATTTACCATCCCGACTGTCGCGAAGAGATGCAGCTCGCCTGGGACGAATTTGTGCGTACCGGCGTAGTCCGGAGCCGTGAATTAGTGCTGTTATGTAAGAATGGCGACACCATTGATATCAGTTTGAGCGTGTCGGCGGGGTACGACTCACAGGGAAAGATTATTCACGGCCACGGAATCCTCCGCGACATCACCGCCTATAAGCGCGCCGAGC
>DASYDU010000352.1:0-14295 GCA_036499445.1 Lacipirellulaceae bacterium | reverse complement strand
CGACATTAATTCTGTCGGTGCAGCAAAACGGCCCGACAGAGCAAGTAATTCGAACCAGGCTACAGGACGCTGGGATTCGAGTTCTATCCTGCGCGGTCACTTATGTGCAAACCGCACACGTAAGGAAAATGCGCTGCGAGTTGCAATGGCGCACGCCTCCCGCAGATTTGCAGACGCCCGATGTTGTGAAACAGCTCGCCGAGCTACCCGGAGTGGATCGCCTTAAGTGGCAAATGTAAGTCGCTGCGGCGGTCGGCTGCTTACAAGCAAAGGTAGAGGCCGCAAACGGCAATCGCGGCGCCGGCATAGCGAGCGAGCCACATTGTGCCTGATTTTTGTGCCAGAAGTCCGATGCTAATCCCAATCAAATGTAGCGTTGCGGTGGTCAGCACGAAGCCCAGCCCGTACGCCAATGCAGAATAAGTATGTGCCATTTCAGCGCCGTGGGCGTGGCCGTGAAATAGCGCGAATGTGCCGACCAACAAGATGCTCAGCAGCAGCGGCAAGCGTACCGCGGCCGCAATGAGTATGCCGAGTATCAAAACCGAGGCGACAATTCCGGATTCGACGAAAGGAATGCTAACTGCGGCAACACCCAACAGTCCGCCAAGTGCCATGACGGTGACAAACGCCAATGGCACGAGCCACACGGCTCGGCCGCCCCGCTGCGCCGCCCAAAGCCCGACGCCGACCATTGCGCAGAGATGATCCAAACCTGTCAGTGGATGTGTCAGGCCGGAAAGCAGGCCACTGGGCTCACCGATCCCGACATGTGCATGGGCAAGGGTCGGCCAGCCGAGAATAGCCAAGGGAACAATAAACAGCGATGAAAATGAAGGGGCGGTTTTCATGGGAACCTCGAACAAGAAATGAATTGACAGTGGGTAAGCATGTTGTCGCTTGCTAGTCGCTTACGTCAAGCCAGAAGCATCGACTGTTAACATTTCGGAGGCGTCATTTGTTTGATGGCGATGTGATTCCAAGATCGCGACCCAGTCGTCCATTCCTTGGCCCGTCTTGGCTGAGACTTGGATAATCTCCATGCCGGGGCGAACCGCTCGCACGCTGGCAAATGCCTGCGCTTGATTGAATTCAACCGCGGCCGCTAAATCGATTTTCGTGACGATCGCGATATCGGACGTGTTGAAGATCGTGGGATACTTGAGCGGCTTGTCTTCGCCTTCGGTGACGGAAAACAGCACTGCACGCAATTGTTCGCCCAAGTCGTATGCCGCGGGGCAAACGAGATTGCCCACGTTTTCGATGAAAACGAAATCCAGCTCGCGCAGATTCCAGTCGGCAAGCGCGTCGCGAACCATTTCTGCTTCCAGATGGCATGTGGTGCCGGTCGTAATCTGTTTGATCGGGACCCCCGCACGGGCCAGGCGGATTGCGTCGTTATCGGTCGCGAGATCTCCGACAACGGCAACTACCCGATATTGGCCGCGAAGAAGTCGTAGCGTCTGCTCAAGGAAAGCCGTCTTTCCGCTGCCCGGACTCGAGACGAGACTTACGGCACAAACACCCGACTCCTGAAATTGCTCACGCAACTCGCGCGCAACGATGTCGTTTTGTTTGAGTATTTTTGTGCGGACTTCGACCATGCGGGTGGGACGGCTCATGCTTCAATCTCCAAGGCAGTGACTTCGAGCTCACGTCCGCCGACGACCGAAACGTCTTGAGATCCACACAGCGAGCAGCTGATCTCCTGGATCGATTCAGCGGGACAATCTGTCTCGCAAGTTGCGCAGTGCAGGATGATGGGCGTTTCCTCGACCACGAGCTCGCAGCCGGCGAATTCGGTGCCATCGCGTGCCAATTCGTAGGCGGCGGAAAGCGACTTCTCAACCACGCCGGACAGCGGACCCAACCTGACATGGACCGCTTTGATCATCGAAGCACCTCCGTGCCGGTCGGCCTCGTCCGACATGGCATCAAGAATTCCCAGAGCGATTGAAAGCTCGTGCATGGCGATTCGGTGGACTGACTAATAAAGCAGACGTGCATCAATTGTTAAACGGCTGTCTACATCCGCTTAATCCGCAAATAGCGCGGCAGCTCGAACAATGCGATAACAAGGCCGATCAGAATCGTCACGATCGTGATCAATAGCGCGAACAAACCAAACAAGTATTCGCCAATCATTAGCAAGAAATGTTTCACCGGAATTACTCCTTAAGCTGCATCTGCAGCGAGTCTGAAATGCAAGCCACCGCCGACGATATCATATGCGATATGTCGTGATGATCGGCGGTTACAAAGTTGGCGACAATTACCTCGACTAAACCGACTGCCCTATCAACGGCAACTCGGACCGGATCGCTAAGGTCGGGTTGAATATCGGCATCGAGATCGAACGGCGTCGGTTCGCAGCAAACCAGAATCACGTTGTCAACTTTGCCACCCAGCGAGCTTGCCAACCGCAAGACTTTGACAGGTTCCATCGTGTGGGCGTCAAGCAGGTCCGGAGTCGCGCCGATTTCTAAGTGAATGTCCGGTTGGACGACGTAGAGGGTGCCCGGCGCCCCGCCACGCGGCATCGCATCAATGAGAATCGTAAATTCAGGCCCTTCTACCAATGCGTAAGCCAGATCAAGACCTCGAATGCCGAAGTCGACCACACGTACGTCGTCCGGCCAGGGTTTGGCAATCAGCCGGCGCGCAACTTCGCAGCCAAAGGCATCATCGCCAAAGAAGATATTGCCGATGCCGGCGATCAAGATGCGTGGAGGTTGCAACATAAGTCACCGCGAATGGAAATTGTCTGGCAAGCTCATCGGTTCGATCTCATCGAGTGAAAAAAAGAAGCGATGGCCGACTTGTCGCAAAAGTCCCAGATCTTTACCCGGGTCGTCGTTGACGACGACGGCGACATGAATCTGGTTCTCGTAATCTTGTTCGATCGTTTCGATGGTGGCAATTTTGCCCGCAAGGGCTAGATCCATGATGTCGGCCGACTTTTTGGGCCAGAGCCTGACCTCGTCGCCAGCACACAATTCGACACCGTAGTGGCAAATCGAGGCCAGCGGCGGTCGTTGTTCCAGTTCGTTCCACTCGACTTCGTTCATAGGTCGTCACTCGATTGTCGGTTGGAGTTTTCGCAGGCCGCGTATAGCACCGTGCAGTTTCTGGAGTTGCTCTTCGGGCATAACTTCCGTGCGGCGCAGAATCTCGCGGGCTCGGTCGTCCACGTTGTGCATGCGGCATTTCTCGTCGTCGGTCATTGTTATCACTCGCAGGGCCAACATTTCGTCGATTTCAGTGGCATCGAAGTGATCGCCCGAGCTTTCGACGGCGATCTGCGGATAGTCGTAGAGAATGATTGGCGACGAAAGCATCATGCTGCGAGAGCCTTCTGCGCCGACGAGCACCGGCCACGCGCTTTCGTTCCGTATTTGCGATACGACGTCGCCGTAGCACGGCGGCGGATCAATCAGCGACACGAATCGGCCCGCTTCGCACGCTAGAATCGTGTGCGTCGAGACGAACGACTGCAGCTGCGCCGTGCTCCCAACCGCATGGATGGATGAAAGTGCTTCCATCGACGAGAGATTCGAGATCGTGACGCTGATGGAGAACAACCCGTCGGCAATTCGCCTGGCGGATAATTCAATCAAGCCGCGTATGGCCAGTCGCTCACGGACGATCGCGCCGGCCAGGGCACCTTGGGAATCGCGCAAATCCTGCTTGTCGCGGAGATTTCGAAAGGCGACCGGAATTCCCACCGATCGCTCAAGGAGCTCGCCGATGGCGTGCGAGGATATGCGTACCTGGCGTTCCACGGCCTCTTGCCAGCTTTCGTATATTTCGCCATCGATTTTGAGAGTGTCCACCAATGTCAAGCCCGCGTCGCCGGCCTGCATTTTTGACGGCTCGGCTGATTGAGCCACTTGTCGCGCGACGAGATGCAAGAAGCGGACTTCGACCTCGACTGTGGTGCCGACAGTGCCTTCGACGAGGCATTGCGTTTGCATTTTCCAGCGTTCGGCGGCATTCGACTCGCAGTACTTCCGGGGATAGAGGGAACCAAACATGCAGCGGCGCTGGTTTTTGATGCACGGACGATAGGGATACAGAATATAACCCTCGTACAAGACGGCGTTCACAATATCGTCGACCAATGCTGTATTCATTTCAGTGCGCCGATTACTTCGGGATCTTGCTCCGCTAACGCCAATAATTCTGATAGAGCCTTGTCCAACGTGGCGATGCCCGCTCGGCGTTTGAAAGCCGTCAGTTCATCGAATACGTCACGGCGGACGCGGAGCCAAGCGCTATTCGGATAATAGTGGTCCATCATTTTGCGCCAAGTTTGCACCGGCAAACGAAAGGTCGCCTCCTTTTCCCACGGCACCTGAGCGATTTGCAGCGCGCCATCACTTGTCTCGTGGAAAATGGTGCCGCTGAACAATAATCGCAAAGGCACCTCGCCGTCTTCCAAGGCATCAAAGTATTTCGTAGCGGCAATATTGAAGTCGTACGAACAAGGAACTGGCAGATCGACCACGACACTGTCGGTAAATGCCGGCACAACGACGTTTGTGTGCTGCCAAAGCATGGTGCGCATGGTTTGGCTCCAGCGCTCGGGCTGGCCGAACAGATCGTGAAGCGGTTCATGGGCTCGTGCATTGTAGCGGCGTCCAGTCGGCTCGATGCGAATCTGGCATCGTAGCAGGATCGACTGAATTTGCTGCACGTCTGCGGCCACGTTCTGCGATATCCGCAGCCTGAAGACCAGCTGCGGTGTGGCGGCGAACTCGACAGTCTCAGCCGCTTCGAGCGTAAAAGTCAGATCAGACATGGAGCGCGTTTTTTCGGATGGTTGTGTTTAGTCTCTCAAAGAACGCATTGATTTCTTCCCACACCTCTCGTCCGCCCGACAATCCGCGCCAGTGCACACGGATCAGGCCGATCAATTCGTAGCAACGGTCGATCGAGACTCGATAGTGATCCCGCGTCTCACCAACCCGGTTAACGAGCAAGGACTCGACGTCCGGCTGCAGATCGTCGAGCACAGGATTGCCGACAGCCAATTCCTGCCAATTGGCTAGTTCCAGCAACGACTCCGTTGCACCGGCCGGGCTGGGATAGACTGCAATGACGCGGTTGGCGGCGGAGCTGCGGTAGAAGAATGCCAAATTGATCGGAATCAGTAAGCTCTCCCACTGTGCGTCCGTCAGTTGAAAATCCTGCAACAACTCGCCTTGCCGCGGCACGCGCCGAAATCGCCCCGCCTGTGAGTTGCTGAAAAGAATCGCGCAAGCTTGACATGAGCACAGCAATCGGCCAGAGGAAACTTCGAGTAAATGGTCATGCTCGCTTGGAATTCCTGCACCGCACACGTCGCAAGGCGCCACGACCTTCTCCCGCGTCGGCAACAGCCGACGAAGGTTCGGCATGGCCGAATGGACCGGTTTTTCGAGCAGCGGTAGGTAAGACTCACTTTTCATGACAATCCGACGAGCATAGCGAAGTGCCTCAGGCGCCGTTCGCATGGGTCAGCGTGGCCAAAGGAACAAAAGCGCCGGTTGACATTGCGGTAGCGCCATTCGCAGGCTCTTCGACGTCGACCCTAGTAACGTCAGGAGCGGCCTCATAAATCGCCTGTTCAATTTTTGTTTTCATCGTGATGGCCGATGATGGACAACCATGGCAACTGCCGTGTAGGCGCAGCTGCACCGCGCCGTCTGAGGCATCGACCAGTTCGACTTCGCCACCGTGCGACTGCAAATAGGGTCGCACCGAGTCGAGCGCCTGCTCGACCCGCGTCGGCAAATTTATCGGATGGAGACCGTGCAGCATCAGCAAACTCGAAACCAGCTCGTCCTTGGCAATTGACTGCAGCAAGTCCGAGCCGCCGCCTTGCTCGGCTAAGTCAAGAATTCGTTCTAAGCCCGCACCGTAATAGTCGAGCAAGCCTCGGACGATCTCCTGAATCTGGCGGCGCATTGCTGGGTCTGCATGCTCCTCGGTTTCACCGATGAGCAGCTCAACACGTTCCAAACGACGCTCGATGTCTGTGTTTTTTTCCATATGCATCAATGTCCTTGCAAGCCAAACATAGGAGCGTGTTGAATTTCGCCAAGCACTTTGCCATCGCCGGTGTACATGTGCACGCCGCACGGCAAACAAGGATCGAAACTGCGGACGGCTCGCATGATATCGATGCCTTTGAACTTGTCCGGGCCGTTCTCTTCGAAGATTGGCGTGTTCTGGACCGCGTCTTCGTACGGTCCAGGCGTTCCGTAGCTGTCTCGAGGATTGGCGTTCCAGGGTGTCGGCGGGTACGGATGGTAATTGGCGATCTTGCCGTCGCGAATCACCACATGATGCGACAGCACGCCGCGCACCGCTTCGTGAAAGCCGCAGCCAATCGCCTCGTCCGGCACGTCGAACTTTTGCCAAGTTTTGGTTTCGCCCGAATGCAGCAGGGCAATAGCCTTTTCGACGAAGTAGAGTGCGCATGCCGCGGCGTAGGCTTGAAAATACGTTCGCGCACGATCGCGCTCGATGGCGTTGCTCCACTGTGGAATCTTCCATTCGTATTCGACTTCGGGCAGCAAGGCCGTCTTGGGCAGCATAATTTTCACGCTGTGCCCCGTCGCCTTGACGTAACCGATATCCACGAGTCCGGAGAGAGCGGTAGACCAGAAGCGAGCGATCGGCCCGCCACCAGTATCGAGTGCCAAGTAATCACCGGTGCGTTTGTCGTACCAGCGGGGTGACATGACCCACGTGTATTTGCCGTTGAAGTCGCGTTTTTGCGGCCGCGGCGTCGTTGTTTGATTCCAGGGATGTCGCTGATCCACGGGATTACCGAGCGGATCATTCTTCACGAACGTCTCGGCATTTTGCCAATCGTCGTAGTAAGAACTGCCCAGCAGAATACGAATCCCAAGGTTAATGTCGACCAGATTATTGGTAACGAGTTTCCCATCGACGATCACTCCCGGGGTAACAAACATCTTCTTGCCCCAAAAATCCATGTCCTTGTACTTGTAGTTGCAATGATCAGGATCGTTGAACGAGCCCCAGCACCCAAGCAGGATACGTCGTTGGCCCACTTTTTCGTAACCTGGTAGCGCCTCGTACCAGAAGTTGAATAAATCATCGTGGAGCGGCAGGCATTTCTTCATGAACTCTACGTATCGCATCAGCCGCACGAGATAGTCGGTGAAGAGCTGCACCGTCGGCACGGTGCCGACGCCGCCGGGATAGAGCGTCGACGGATGGACGTGCCGGCCTTCCATCAGACAAAACATCTCACGCGTGTATCGGCTGACATGCAGGGTCTCGCGGTAGAACTCGCCCGTGAAGGGGTTGAGCGCGCGCATGATGTCGCCGATGGTTTTGTAGCCATGCCATTTGGCACCAGGCGCTTCGGTCAGGTTGGCCTTATCGAGCACGCTGGGATTTGTTTCTTTCACCATTTGCTCGCAAAAGTCGACGCCCACCAAATTATCTTGGAAGATGTTGTGGTCGAACATGTACTCGGCCGCCTCGCCGAGATTGATGATCCATTCGCCCAGCGGCGGCGACTTGATGCCGAAGGCCATGTTCTGCGCGTAGACGGCACAGGTAGCGTGGTTGTCGCCGCAGATTCCGCAAATGCGACTCGTGATGAAGTGCGAGTCTCGCGGATCTTTACCTTTCATGAAGATGCTATAGCCGCGGAAGATCGACGATGTGCTATAGCATTCGGCGACTTCGCGGTTTTCAAAGTCGATCTTTGTGTAAATGCCAAGGCTGCCGACGATCCGTGTGATCGGATCCCAGGACATTTCGACCAAGTTTCGCTTCTTGGTAGAAGTTTCACGTTCGGTAACTGTCGCCATGGAACGCTCCTTTTTTTGCGCGTGCAATTAACGCTTCGCGCTATAGGTCGTAGGTCGATAGCCGGTGGACAATTCGGGGCGATTGTGCCGCCACTTTGGCTCTTTGTTCGCAGTGTTCTGTGTGAATTTGCGCAGAGATTTAATGAGCCGGCCGTAAATGCTGATCGCGGTCGACGACATATGAGCACCAGGCGGCTCATCCATGAACGGCATAAACTTGTCTGGAAAGCCGGGCATGGTGCAGCCGATGCAGATGCCGCCGACGTTCGGGCAGCCGCCGATCCCATCCATCCAGCCGCGCTTGGTCACGTTGCAATTGACGACCGGCCCCCAGCAACCGAGTTTGACCAAGCACTCCGGCGTGCCGTATTCCTTGGCGAAATTCGCTTCTTCGTAATAGCTGCCGCGGTCGCACCCTTCGTGCACAGTTCGCGCACTAAACAGCCAGGTTGGTCGAAGCTGGTCGTCGAGCGGAATCATCGGTGCGAGTCCCGCCGCCTGATAGAGCAAGTAAAGCAACGTCTCCATGAAGTTATCTGGCTGCACCGGGCAACCGGGCACGTTGATAATCGGAATGCCAGCCTTCGATTTCCACTTCCATCCCAGGTAGTCGGCAAGTCCCATGCAGCCAGTGGGATTCCCTTCCATCGCATGAATGCCGCCATATGCCGCGCACGTGCCAGCCGTCACAATCGCCAGTGCTTTAGGTGCCAGCCGATCGATCCATTCGCAGGTGGTAATGGGTTGTCCGGTTTTCGAGTCGGTGCCAAGCGCCGCCCAGTAGCCTTCTTTCTTGATTTTTTCATTGGGAATCGACCCCTCAACGACTAGAACGAAGGGCTCTAATTCTCCTCGCTCGGCCATGTACCAATACTTCATGAAGTCGTCGCCCACCTCATAGGCCAGCACTGGATTGTGCAGATGGACTTTGGGGAGGCCGGGTATCGCACCCAATACGACATCTTCGACGCTCGGCAACGTAGCGGCCGTGATTGAAACCGAATCGCCGTCGCAGCCTAGCCCCGCGGTGATCCAAAGGACGTGAATTTCTTTGACGGCTGGTGGACGCCTGGCTTGGATTGGCTCGACGTGTCCCATGACTATGCTCCCTTTACGCACGAATTGATGGTGTACGTGAATGCGATAGCGTCGAATACCTACTAGCTGCCTCCGTTAATTCGAACTTTCGTCCGGCCGGGCGTGGCCAAATTTCAAGAGCGCGACAAATCCGGCGCCTCCGATCGCGTTGCCAATGGTTGCCCACAACAGAAAATGCCAAAAACCCGCGAGCGTCGTACCGCTGTGCGAAAACACCCCGCCCAGCACCTCGGTAGTGCCCAAGATCGAGTGATGCAAATGGCCTAAACCGATCGCACCCGTGAACAGCCAAATGATGACGATTTGGCTGATCGTGTCGCGACTCGCGGCCACCAGCCACGAAACAAGCCCCATCAGCCAGCCCGCGACGACGCCGCTGAGCAGAATAATCCAAGCGGGATGGTCGACAATCGTAGACGCGATGTGATGCAGTGCCTGGGTATTCACATCGCGGAGCGCCGGGCCGATCGTGACGATGATGTACGCAGACGCGGACGCTCCCAACAAATTGCCGATATAGACGGTTGTCCAAAGACGCGCAACTTCGCCAAGCGAGCTTTTGCCCGACAATAGCGGCAGAATTGCCAGAGTTGTTTGCTCGGTAAAAAGCTCCGATCTGCCGAGCACGACGACAATAAACCCGAAGGAAGACGAGGCAGCCGCGAGCAATTCCAACGCGACTGGATTCGTAGTATTCTCCGTGCCAAGCGTGCGAATGATCGAAATGAAGAGCAAACTCAGGCCCAGTTCCAATCCCGCTCCAAAGGCGGAGATAAACAATCGATGCAGCGGTAGGTGCAGCGCGCCGAGCCCTTCGTCGACTTCCTGTTCGAAGATCTGTTCCGACGATTTTTTCGGCGTAAGCTCTTCGCTCGTGTTTTCGACGGCATCTGGCATGGGAAAGTCGAGCCTGCATGGTATTCAACCCGAAGTTCAGCAAATCCTTGGCAGTTGCTCGCCGGCGAGCATGGTGACGACGCGTTCGCCGCCAATCACGGTGCGTTCGACGACCATCCCAGCGTGATCGGCGACAACTTCGCCGATGATGGCAGCATTTTGACCAAGCGGGTGTTGCCTCATTACTTGCAACAAGCGTTCTGCGGCGTCTGGCGGAACAACGGCAATCAGTTTTCCTTCATTGGCGACATATAACGGATCAAGCCCCAGCATTTCGCATGCCGCATGGACTTCATGACGCATGGGAATCGAAGTTTCGACGAGCTTGACACCAACTTTCGCGGCTGTTGCCAACTCGTTGAGCGCGCTCGACACGCCGCCGCGCGTCGGATCGCGCATCCAGCGGATCGTGGGACAGGCCTCGAGCATGGTCCGCGTGAGATCGTGTAGCGGCGCCGTATCGCTTTCGAGAACTGTCTCGAATTCGATCCCTTCGCGAACGGACATAATCGCAATGCCGTGATCGCCAATAGTTCCAGAGATTAATATCTTGTCGCCCGGCCTGGCGTTGCGGATCGCAAGCTGCCGGTGGGAGGGCGTGCTACCAATGCCCGAAGTAATGATAAAAATTTGATCGCCTTTGCCACGGTCGACCACCTTGGTATCACCAGTGACGAGCATGACGCCCGCCTCCCGGCATGCCTGGCTTATGGACGCAACAATTCGTCGCAGATCGTCCATCGCCAAACCTTCTTCGAGAATGAAGGCGGCCGACAAAAATAGTGGCGTCGCTCCACCGACCGCCAAATCGTTGACGGTCCCATGCACTGCCAGTTTGCCGATGTCGCCGCCCGGAAAAAACAGCGGGCGAACTACATAGGAATCGGTGGTGAAGGCCAGTTTCGGTGCCGTCGCGTGGCCATTGGTTGCCACGTGGCCATTCAGGCTCACGGTGGCTTGGTCCTCGAGCGCTCCGAGAACTTCGTTTCCAAATGCCGGAAGGAACACACGCTGGATCAAGTCGGCCGTAAGTTTTCCACCGCTGCCGTGACCGAGCAACACCTGCTGATAATTCATCAGGGGTGTCGGACAACTCAGTTCGAATGTGGCGAGCTCGGGCATTGCGGAACGTCGCGTTATGCAGGTTGCAGTTCGATGGGTGTATCTTGCGAAGCGCGATATCGGCCATAGTTGTAATAGGCGGCACAGGCGCCCTCGGACGATACCATCGTGGCGCCAAGAGGCATCTCCGGTGTGCACGTCTTGCCAAATGCCGGGCACTCGCGCGGTTTCTTGATGCCTTGCAAGATCTGGCCGCTGATGCAATCGTCCGATTCAAGCACCTGAAGCTGATCGACGGCGAAACGTCGCTCTGCGTCATACTCTATGAAGTCATTGCGCAGTCGCAGACCGCTGTCCGGGATCGTGCCGATGCCGCGCCATTTGCGGTCAGTCGTTTCGAAGACTTCGTTGATTAGCTTTCGCGCCGCGGGATTACCTTCCCGCCGCACGACACGTGCGTACTGATTCTCGACTCCCGAGACGCCACGCTCCAACATGCAAACGCAGTCGTAGACTCCCTCCAATAAATCGAGCGGCTCAAAGCCCGTGATCACGACGGGAATATTGAAGCGGCGGGCAAGCGGCTCGTATTCGTCGTAGCCAACCACGGCACAAACATGGCCGGCGGCCAAAAATCCTTGCACACGATTATTGGGCGAAGACAGAATCGCCGTCATCGCGGGCGGCACCAAGACGTGCGACACGAGAACCGCAAAGTTCTTGATACCTTGGTGCTTCGCCTGCCACACGGCCATCGCGTTGGGTGGCGAAGTCGTTTCAAATCCGACCGCGAAGAATACCACCGTCCGATTCGGATTCTGCTTGGCGATTTTCAGACAATCGAGCGGCGAATAGACGATCCGTACATCGGCGCCGGCTGCTTTTACCGAAAATAAGTCCTTTCGGCTGCCCGGCACACGGAGCATATCGCCGAACGAGCAGAAAATTACGTCCGGTCGCGAGGCGATTTCGATCCCTTTGTCGATCAACTCGAGCGGCGTCACGCAGACCGGACAGCCCGGGCCGTGGACAAGCTCAACCTCGGGTGGCAAAAGCTCGTCGATGCCGTACTTGACGATTGTGTGCGTCTGTCCGCCGCAGACTTCCATGATCGTCCAATGGCGCGTTACGACGGACCGAATCGCCTGTTGCAGCTTTCTCGCCGCTACGGGATCGCGATACTCTTCTTGATATTTCATGGCACGTTCTCGCCCTATCGAGCTGGTCTATTTCGAAAACTTAATTCGCTGCCGCTATATCTCTTCAGCATGCGGATCGCCGATGCGCAGTTCCTCCAGCTCATTCATGCCGTCGAGAAATGCGAATACGTGCCTCGCCTCTTCCTCGTCGATCACTTGCAGTGCGAAACCAACATGCACAATTACGTACTTGCCGGGCACTGCATCGCGCGTATGCTCCAAGCAGACTCGCTTGAAGACGCCCCCGAAGTCGACCTTTCCCATCAGGACGTCGTTTTCTTCGTACGTATCCGTAACCCTGCCTGGAATGCCGAGGCACATGTTGTTTTTCCTTGTTCCATTGTGGTCAGCGGGTTTCGGCTCTCTGGGATGGTTAGTGTGGCTGCAGACTGCAGTTTCTGCGACGTTGCAATTCTGGTTTGCAGCCTTGCCGCGCCGACACTCAATTGCCCCAAACAAAGCCCTCCGTCGTTGGGCGGCACTCGGTGATGTCGATACACGCGAAAGCCGCAAGCGGTCAACCGTGCAAACACCTCCGTCGCGAGGATTGTGTTCATGAATACACCACCGCTGAGCACCACTGCATTGAGCCCGCTTGTGTCGCGAAGATGCTGGCACGTGTGCGCGATGATCGAAACAAGCGTTGAATGGAAGCGGCGAGCGATCCGCGCGCTGCTAGTACGGCTCTCCACATCTTTCACGATGGCGCGAATCATCGGTCGCGTGTCGATCACGAGCGGCGATTCCGCCGTGTCTCGCGCGCTGACAACCTCAAAGGGGTATTCCCTATCTGTCGGAACGTCAATTGCCAGCCACTCGAGCTCGACCGCGGCTTGGCCTTCGTAGGTCACAAAATCGCGCACGCCGGCAATCGAAGCCACAGCATCAAATAGCCGGCCGACACTGGACGTAAGCGGTGCATTCAATTGTTGAGAGATCATTCGTTGGGCGATTCGCAGGGCTGTCGCTGAAATTCGGTCGCGAAGCAAAGAGGCGTCGCCAAGCGCGTCCAACAAGTGGGCGGCGGCCATTCGCCACGGCTCGCGAACCGCTTTGTCGCCGCCCGGTAAGGCGACGTTCCGAAAATGGGCGGCACGTTCGAATTGCTCGTAGTCTCCCGTAAGAAATTCACCACCCCAAATCGTTGGCTCACCGAGAGTCGTGTCGACGCCATAACCAGTGCCGTCAAACGTGACGCCGATCACGGGCTCGTTCAAACCGTTTTCGGCCATGCAACTAGCCATATGAGCGTGATGATGTTGAACGCCAATCCGAAGCATATCCCCTCGATCCGAACGTTCAGCGGCATAAATTGTGGACAGATACTCAGGATGCAAGTCATGGACGATTACCTTCGGCCGAATCGCAAACATTTCTTCGTACAATGCAATGTCACGCTCAAACTGCAAGGCTGCTTCGAGTTGATCGAGATCGCCGATGTGGTGGCTCAGAAACGCTTGAGAATGATTGCCAAGCGCGAAAACTCCCTTGAATTGGCCCCCAACAGCAAGCATTGGCACCGGGCAGGCAATCGGCAGTTTGAGCGGTTGCGGTGCATAGCCGCGAGAACGCCGGACCGGAAGCTCTCCGCCAGCGACGACGCGCGTGACCGAATCATCGCACCGCACATGGATCGCGCGATTGTGGCGCAGGATCACGTCAGCGATCGGGCCGAGGCGCTGCAGTGCATCCCCGTCCGAATAGGCAATCGGCTCATGGCTGCGATTGCCGCTGGTCATCACAAGCGGCAAATCACCGGCCAATTCCATAAGCAGATGGTGGGTCGGAGTATACGGAAGCATGATTCCCAAATAGGGATTGCGCGGCGCTACCGCGTCACAAACCTTGCTGCCCATCCCGTGTCGCCGTCGCAGTAGAACGATCGGCCGCTGCCGCGATTCAAGCAGCGATAGTTCTTGCGGGGAAACGACGCAAAGCTGATGAGCTACCTCGGTCGACCGCACCATGATCGCAAACGGCATTTCCTCGCGCTGCTTCCTCCGCCGTAACTCGGCTACAGCTGTACGACTCGTCGCATCGCAAACTAAGTGGTAGCCGCCCAAGCCCTTTAGAGCTCCAATCTGCCCAGCTCTTACGGCTGTGACAAAATGAGCGAGCGGATCGACAGATCGGATGCTCTCACCGCTGGGTGTCACAACTTGTAACTGAGGACCGCATATTGGGCAGGCCGTCGGCTGCGCGTG
>DASYDU010000351.1:0-4946 GCA_036499445.1 Lacipirellulaceae bacterium | reverse complement strand
CAAAGCTTTATCTCGAGTTTAGCAACCATAGAAGTGCTTCCGCTGGATCGTGATGCCGCAATTGTCGCCGGCCGGATTTACGGCGAGCTAGAGAAGACCGGCCAAACCGTTGGGCGAGCCGATCCCTTGATTGCCGGAATTGCAATTATGCGCAATCTCATGCTCGTGACTGGCAACACAAAACATTTCGAGCGCATCGCCGCCCTTCGATTTCCACTGTTGCTCGACGACTGGCGCGCTTGATCGTGCAATTCCTCGACAGTCCCGAAAAAACCAACTTCATCAAATTCTTTGACCAAGTCGCCAGCGATGCATGAGCAACACTAACGGCCGGAAGCCACGAGATTCGCGTTGATGACTTCAATCCCGTTGTAACGAGCGAAGTCCGCGACGTTGAACGTCAGAAGTCGCGATAATCCGTGTCGCTTCATTGCGGCCACCAATCGCGCGTCGTGCGCGGCTTTTCCTCTCACGCCGTACTGGCGAAGCAGCGATCTCCACTCGTCGAAAACTCCGCGCTCGTCGCGCAGCAGCGTGAAAAGCTCTAGCCAAAGATTTGCAGCCTGATCCGCGGCTCCGACGTCCATCCCAAGTCCATTATCCGCGGCCGGCCGCGTCACCACGACCCAATACTCGTACAGAACTTGCGGCACGAGGCACAGTTCATGCCCTTCGCTCCGCAGTTTCGCGATAGCGTCCTCGGCAACCGAGTGAAGAGGATGCCCCCGATCGGCGAGCCGGCAAAGAACATTCGTGTCGAGCAGAATCCTCATTCACCGCGGCTCGCGTAAATCGATTCGCGACCGTCGTCGACAACATGGCGCGACGCCGGGTGAAGATCAATGCACTTGTGCAGACGTGCAGTCCAATCCGAACCGTTGACTGATGAGGTCGCGGGCAGATCAGCGTCGGCCAACTTTTCCCTAATCGCGCGCAGCACGAACGTCTCCACGTCCTCCCCTGCAGATTCAGCCCGCTCGCGAAGAATCGCCGCGGTCGCCGAAGGAATGTCAAGGTTCAACGTCATATAAGCTTCCCAGCCCATTTTACCACAATCGGCGCGAAAAGCCGAACCGCCAATTGAGCCCACTTTCCGAAGCCCCATCGCGCACTCAGCCGGTTGCGGACTGAAATGGATGCCTTTCCTACGGCGACGCGATACCGGTCTTCATAAGCGCCGTCTGCCAGCTCACGAAAATCATCGGCCGTCGTGACGCGGCCGGCAACAAAGGCGCATGCCCCCAATCGGCCGCAGCGATACTCCGGGAAAGGGCTGGGGCTCGATTTGACCTGGCGCTGGAGTAAGCACGAACCGTTGCATCAGCAGGATCGCGACCAGCACCATTTCCATCCGCGCAAAGTTATAGCCGATGCAGATCCGTGGCCCGATTCCAAAGGGAAAGTAGGCGTTCGGCGGGATGCGGTCGATTCGTTCCGGCGAAAATCGATCGGGGTCAAACGACTCGGGCGAGTCGAACCAACGTTCATCATGGTGGACGTTGTACGACATTGCATGCACCAGGGCCCCTTTAGGGAGCAGGTAGCCGCCGATTTCAACGGGCTCGCTTACCTCGCGTGAAAAGATGCCGATCGCCGGCGGCCGGTGGCGAAGCGTTTCCTTCACCGTCTGGTCGAGAATTGGCAGATTCTCCAGGTCGGCATACGTTGGCGGGCGGTCCCCCACAACGCTGTCGATCTCAGCGCGCACCCGCGCGGCTATCTCCGGTCGCGATGCCAGAAACCAGCCGAGCCACGTGAGTCCGGCGGCCGTCGTGTCGTGCCCCGCAACGAAGATCGTCACGCAATTGTCCCGGACCTCTTCGTCGCTGAGCGATCTGGCTCCGCCCTGTTCGTCGGTTGCCAAGAGCATCATCGACAGTAGGTCGCCCGCATCGGTTCCCGCGGCACGCCTCTCTTTGATAAAGCGGCCCACAATGGAGCGGAGCTTGTCGATTGCCCAGCATTTGCGGCGAATGCTCGGCAACGGGACCCACAGCGGCAGGGAGAAGAACTGCAAAATTTCTTTGATCGCGGCGTCCGAAACTATCTGAACAGCGCTCCGCGCTTCGTCGAGCTCGTCGCCAAGATTCGCGCCAAACATGGTGCGGCAGATGATGTCCGTCGTCAGATTGTTCATCGAGCGTTCAAAGTTGACCTCGGCCGTGCCAGCCTCCGCGATCTCTTGAATCGCATGCTCCGTCGCCCGGTTGACTTCGCCGGTATAGGCTTCGAACCGCTTCGGTTGAAAGGCGGGCTGCAATAGTCGTCGCTGTCGCAACCAGTCTTGCCCTTCGGCAATCAGCACGCTGTTGCCATTCCATTGTCGAAACACTGTCATTAGCCGCCGCATCCGCACGAACGATTTCGCTTTCTCGGCCAGCAGCTCGTGGATATGGTCGGGGTGAAATAATGTGTAATCGTGATAGGGCCCAAGCTTCATGTAGACGACGTCGCCATATTGGCGGCGCATGGCGTCATAAAACTCGACCGAATTACGTCGGATCGCCCGCAACGTCCGCATGCCGAACAGACGGTCCTTGGGCCCGGGAGGAAACGGCGCGCATGGCATTTATACACCTTGGCGAGGAATGTCGAACGGTAGAAACCCACAGCGTTTTTATCGCACGACCGAAGTCAATACAAGCGGCGTTTTGCCTAGAGTGGCCACGAAATATGAACATCTCCAGCGGCTCCATCGTTCTAAAACTCAGCACCGAATCGGCAGGCTGTCTGATCCACCGATCCGCCAGATCAACAAGCGCCTCAAAGCCTCTCCCTTCCGCCATGCACCTTTGACACCCGCTTCACCGGCAACCGCCAAGAATGGCAAGTCCAAGTCGCGAGCGCCAGCAAAATCACCACGGACAGCGGATCCCTCGAACGCAAAAATTAGATTTCTTACGCACCAATCTGCCAACGGCCTGTTCGTCGTGTTATTCTCGGAAACATGTCCCGAGCCAAGAACTGTCCAAACAAGTAATCATCGCCACGTCGTCTCTGGTCATCGTAATGGAGAGCATCAACGATATAATTCGATTTGGTAGTGGCGCTGCGGCGGTTGCCTCTCTTTCGTCGAAGCCGGCTTCTTTGGAATTGCGTACAGTCGCCCTCACGTCGTCGAATCACTCGCCGAGACATTCATGTCTAAACGAAGTTCGAGCTCTCGAATCTTTGCAGTTGTTGCGTCAACCGCGATGTTGATGGCAACGGCCGCTAATGTTCGCATCGCGACTAGCGCCGGCTCCGACGATACCGCAGCGACGGAAGATAATTCAAAGTTGCTGTGGATTCGGAGCAAGGGGAAGTATGGCCTCATCGACCGCACCGGAAACTTAATTCTGCCACCGCAGTACAACTCTCTTTTCGGTTATGACAGCAGCCAGCGTGCCCATCAAGATGAATGGCTGGACGCCGATTACAGCCAAGGTTTGCGGGCGGTAGAAATCGATAACAAATGGGGATATATCGACAAAGATGCAAAGGTAATTATCCAATCGCAATACGCGATGGCGGGTCCCTTTCGCGAAGGGAGGGCGCAGGTCCGCGTTAGCGATCCCGGTCGCACAGGACAAGCGTCCGAAAGCGCGTGGGGGATAATCGATCGCGATGGTAAGTTTGTAGTTGAACCGCAGTACTCGTTTATCGGTCAATTTTGCGGCGGGTTAGCTCGAATTGCCGTTGGGGGTAGCCAGGTCGAAGTTGGCTTACCAAGAAGCCAATGGGGCTTCATCAATGAGAAGGGCGATCAGATCATTCCTCCGAAATATGAATATGCGCACAGCTTTTCCAATGGGCGTGCACTAGTCAATGTTGGCGGACGTTGGCGTGGAGGATCGGGACTATCGTTTCAAGATGGCCGATGGGGTGTCATCGATGAATCGGGGAAGTTTGTTGTCGAGCCAAAGATTGAAATTGATTCCCCAGATACTTTAAACGAATCGGAATCGACCGGTGACGCAGAATTGATACCTGTTAAGTATGAAGGCAAATTCGGCTACCGAGATCGTCAATGGAATCTCGTAATTGAACCTCAGTTCGACAAGGCGATGCCATTCAGTGAACAACTAGCGGCCGTGATGCTGGCGGGCAAGTTCGGATACATCAACACGACGGGACGATGGACAATCCATCCTCAATTTCAAGCCGCCGGCGAATTCTCAGAAGGGCTAGCGGCAGTAGTAACGACAACGGGAGCATGCTTGGTCGATAAGGACGGCAAGGAAACTCCAACAGTCGAATGTGATGACGTGCAGCCACTTGGTGATGGCCTTGCCGCTGTTCGAGTTGGTACTTTGTGGGGCGTTATCGACGAAAGAGGCCAGTACGTCCACAAACCGCAATTCAAGGACTTTCGTCGGCACGACAACGATTTCTATCGCATCCAGAATCCCGACGGCCTATGCGGCCTGATGAATCGCCAGGGCGAAATTGTCCTCCAACCCAAATATGGTTTCATCGGAGGATTTCAAGAGAATGGTTTCGCGATGATCGACACAGAACCGATGGGCTTGCCACCTGAGTTCTGGGTCATCGATCGTAAAGGCCAAATGATTCCCGGCCCCATGTTGCCCTTTGACGCGGGCAACGGGCATCGGAACATCGCTTTTTTTCCGAAGCGCGCAGATCAGAAATGGGGAATTGTTGATGGTGCTGGGACGTTTGTAATCACGGCTAGGTTTAACAGCGTCCAAATGTTAGCAGTGGGTGTATTGGGCGTCCAAGAAGGGCAGAAATGGGGCATGGTTGATTTGGAAAAGGGCGTCTTGATTATTGAACCCACTTACTATTCGATTGACCGTTTTTCCGAAGGGTTGGCGGCTACACGGCCCAATCCTCCACCGACCTTTCCACCAGGCGACGCAAATTGGGTTGGCTACATTGACTTGCAGGGCCGGCTTGCAATACCTAATAAGTTTGGCACCGGAGACAGTTTCAAAAACGGCATT
>DASYDU010000350.1:0-8531 GCA_036499445.1 Lacipirellulaceae bacterium | reverse complement strand
ATTTCCGTTGGCGACTTTGAGCTAACGGCCCGCGTCCAGAGCACAGCGCCAAACGCCGGGCCGCACCGCGACCTGTGCCTGTTTTGGGGCTATCAGGATCCGGCGCATTTCTACTACGTCCACTTCGGCGGCAAGGCGGATCCGCACGCTTGCCAGATCTTTATCGTCAACGAGGCCGACCGCAAGATGATCACAGTCGACCAAGCGACGGGCACGCCCTGGACCGACGGCTGGCACGACGTGAAGGTCGTACGGCACGTGGCGGACGGCACGATGGCGGCCTACTTCGACGACATGACGAAACCGCTGATGACGGCCCGCGACACAACGTTCACCTGGGGCCAGATTGGCATCGGCACGTTCGACGACAACGGTAATTTCGATGACATCGTGTTGCAAGGAAAGCGCCAATCGCCCATCGACTCTAAATAATCGTGACTGCCGCGGTGCGGCAACGAAATCAGAACCCGTTGCCCTTGGTGGCAAGCCGAACCTTGAGCAGGTTGTGGTTGGCGGCAATGAAGAGCGTCGAGCCGTCTTCGCCGAAGGCGCAATTGGCAGTCCGGTCGCCGGTCGCGAGCGTGCCAAGGTGTTTGCCGTCCGGCGACAAAATCAAGATTCCACCGGGGCCGGCTGCGAATAAATTGCCGTCCTGATCGATCTTCATGCCGTCGGGCATGCCTGGACGCTTTTCGGCAACGAACTGCGTGGCGTCGAACAGCACGCGGCTCTCGCCGAGCGAACCGTCGTCCTTGACCGGATAAGCCATCCAAATCGGCCGCGGCGCGTGGGAATTGGACACGTAGAGCGTCTTCTCATCCGGCGACAACGCGATGCCGTTGGGCCGCTCGAGCTCTTTGGTGAGCAGCGTGACTTGGCCATCCGGCGCGATGCGATACACGCCCTGGAAATCGAGCTCCTTGCCAGGAATCTGCTGCGCCGGATCATCAGTATAGTGATCGAGCCCGTACGGCGGATCGGTGAAGTAGATCGCTCCACTGGAGTGGACGACGCAGTCGTTGGGGCTATTGAGGCGCTTGCCCTCGTAGCGATCGGCGAGCGTTACAAACTTCGGCTCGGGCGCGGCGAGCGGAGCATCCATCCGGGCGATGCGGCGGTCGCCATGTTGGCAGAGCAGAAGCCGGCCCTGGCGATCGAGCGCCAGCCCGTTTGAGCCGGACTCGCCGCCGCGCGGCGTGCTGCCCGTGTAGCCCGATGGCGTCAAATAGACGGCCGCGCCAGAACGGGCATCCCAGCGATGGATCGTGTTGGGCGGGATATCAGAACAGATGACAAAACCGCCGTCCGCGGGCACCCACAGCGGCCCTTCGCACCAGGTGAGGCCGTCGATCACGATTTCCATCTTCGAATCGGGCGGCACGAGCGCATCGAGCGCCGGATCGAGCCGTTCGATGCTGCCTACGGTCCGGAGCTCCTCGGCTGCGAGTGGCGTCGCCACAGCGCTCGCCAAAAGTCCGATGATTGTCACCGTCCGGCGGACCCACGATTGCTGGCGCGACGGCGCCTGGAAATTGATCGTCATCGACTGCTGCTCCTAAGTTTAGGCGGTTGCCGCCCATGAATAGGCGTCGCGGCGTGGTCGGGACATCAGCGCGGTCGCCTGCTCATCGCCGACGAACTGCTCCTTGTCCGGGTCCCAGTGCAAGTCGCGGCCGAGCATCAGCGCAATGTTGCAAAGGTGGCAGGTGGTCATCGTGCGATGATGCGTATACACGTCCGATACTGGATCGCTGCGGTCGGCGACACATTGGAAGAAGTTCAACATGTGGTCGCCGGGGAACTTGCCCTTGTAGAGCGGGATCATCGATTGATAGAGCGGAATCCTATCGGCGTCGGTCATCTCCTCGACCGGCTTGCCGGTGAGCCGCTCGCGGTTGACGTAGATCCGTCCCTTGTCGCCGACAAACAGGATGCCGTTATCGAATTTCGTGCGTCCATCGCCGGCGTCATACGTGCTGTTCACGGTGATTACCGAGCCGTCGGCATATTCAAGCTTGATGTGGAAATCGGTGGCCGTTTCATAGCCGTTGGGAAGTCGGGACTGGTCAGCGAAGTAGGCGTGCCAATCGAAATGGTCCGGCACGAGCGGCGTGAATTTGCCGGTGCCGGAAATTTTGACCGGGCCGGACTTGTCGTGACCCAGTGCCCACTGAGCGATGTCGATGTGGTGGGCTCCCCAATCGGTCATCTTGCCGCCGGAATAGTCATAGAACCAGCGGAACTCCTTGCGTCGCTCGGGCGAATAATCGACTTGGTTCGTCGGCCCCAACCACATGTCCCAATCCAGGTCGCTCGGCGCGGGTTTCTCGTCAAAGGGTCCGCCCGTCGGGCCGCCACCGATCGCGATATTCGCGCTGACGTTCTTCCCCAGCAGGCCGCTTTGGACGATGGCCACCGCTTTGAGAAACAGCAGTTCAAATTCGCTCCGCTGCTGCGTGCCGACTTGGAACACGCGCCCGGTCTCCTTGACTGCGTCGCGGATGCGAAAACCCTCTTCGATCGTAAGCGTGAGCGGCTTTTCGCAGTAAACGTCGCACCCGGCGCGGAGCGCGTGAATGGCAATCGCGACATGCCAGTGGTCGGGAGTGCCGATCGTGACGATGTCCGGTTTTTCCTTGTCGAACAACTTTCGGTAGTCGCGGTAGACGTTCAGCTTCTTGTCGAACTTGGCGTTGAACTCGGCCGAATGTACGTCGTCGACGTCACAAACGGCGATCATTTTGGCGTGCTTGGAAGCCGACATGGCGATGTCCGTGCCGCGAGAATACGCGCCTCGGCTGCCGCCGACACCAATCGACGCCATGGTCAACTTCAAGTTTCGCTCTTGGCCCAGGGCCGACGAGCCGGCCCAAACGGTAGGTAAAGCGGCGGCAGCGCCGGCCGCCGCGGAATATTTGAGAAAATCACGACGAGACGATTTCATCGGGGACTCCACCTGAAAAAAGTGACTATTGGGCCAGCCGGAACGGCCAATACCTACTCGACTGTAATCTGGTAGACACACGTGTGCGTATATTTTTCACCGGGCCGCAGCACGGTCGACGGAAACTTCGGCTGATTCACGGAATCTGGATAGTGCTGGGTCTCAAGGCACAGGCCGCTGCGATGAGCGTACTGCTGGCCCGCCTTGCCGGTCGCTCCGGTAAGAAAGTTGCCGCCGTAGAACTGGACGCCCGGCTCCGTCGTGTAAACCGTTAGCACGCGGCCCGAATTTGGCTCTCGGACCTTTGCCGCGAGCGACAATCCAGGGCCGGTTCGATTCAGCACGAAATTGTGATCGTAACCCTTGCCCGGCTTGTCATCGAGTTGGGCGACGCGCTCGCCGATCTTGTGAAACTGGCGAAAATCGAACGGCGTGCCGGCGACCGGCACGATCTCGCCCGTCGGAATCAAGCTACCGTCGACCGGCGTGTAGTTGTCGGCGTTGAGCATCAGCTCGTGGTCGTTGATCGTGGGCGAGCCGGCTCCGGCCAGGTTGAAATAAGTGTGGTTTGCGAGATTCACCGGCGTGGGTTTATCCGTGACCGCCTCGTATTCGATTCGCAGTTCGCCCTTGTCCGTGAGCGTATACGTGACCCTCGTCGTAAGATTGCCGGGAAAGCCTTCTTCGCCGTCCGGGCTGACGTACTTAAAGACGACTCCCTGCCCATCTTTATTCTCAAACGGCTGGCCGTCCCAGACCACCTTGTCGAGGCTTCGTTTGACGCCGCCGTGCAAAGTGTTCTTTCCGTCATTCTGGGCCAGCGTGTACTCGTGACCGTCGATCGAAAATTTTCCACCGGCAATGCGGTTGGCCACGCGGCCAGCCGTGACGCCGAAATACTGGCAGGCCGGCGACTCATAGCCGGCCGCATTGTCGAAGCCAAACACGACGTCGGCCAGCTTGCCGTTCTTGTCGGGCACGTGCCATTCGGCGACGCCCGCGCCGCGGGAGATCAGCTTGACCGTGACGTCGTTGGCATTGGTTAGCGTAAACGCCTTGACCGCGGTTCCGTCCGCCAATTTGCCAAAATCGCTCACTTTGACCTCCGCTTGGGCAATATCAATCATTAGGAACATCATCCAACCCACTGCAACGACGATGATGGTCTGGCGCACTTTCTCGCCAGTGCGCCGCGGCGCAAAAATAACGCTTTGTTTCATGTGCCCACCTGTAAATTTGAAATTGCGTGCGGCCGACGCGCCGAGAAAAAGGCTGCCAAGCAATCGGTCGATTATAACGACAGGTTTTGGGCGATACCACTACCCCTTAGTTGGCTTGGCGGACGCCCACGTCCAGATTCATGCCCTCTGCGGTCGCCGACCGGTCGTCGGGTTGTGGCGAGGATGACGGCAATGCAGAGACGGCGAAACGCCTGTGCCGGCGTTACCGCCCCGATCGTTCCCTCGCCCCTTAGACGCGCCTCGTCAAAAGCTACGATTGTAGAGCTAGAGATAGTTTTTCCCCAAGGCAGCCAACCTATGAAACGTCGCTGTTTTCTCGCGTCGCTCTTCGTTTTGCTCGGCCTCGTCTTTGCCGCGTCGGCACAGGCGATGACCGTTCTGCTCGTGGTCGTCAACACGGCATCGCTGACGACTGAAGAAGCGGCGATCAAGACCAAGATTCAAAGTTGGGGCTACACCGTCACAACCGTCGCGCAAGGTGATACGCAGACGAACATCAATACGGCCGTCGCGGCGGCCGACGTCGTCTATGTCCCCTACACCATTCAGGAATGGGTCCTGACTTCGGAATTACGCACGGCTTCGAAAGGCGTGGTTTGCAGTGAAAACCAAGAAGACGCGTACATGGGATTTTCGACAAGTCCCGGCTGGACTTTTTCGGCGACTCAAATCAACATCACGAACAATACACACTACATCACGTCGCCGTTCAGCACCGGACTGCTGACGATTTTTAATTCAAGCTCCACCCTTAACCTGATGAACACGACGTATGCCTCGGGCCTGCAGAAGCTGGGCGACCAGAACTCCGGCAGCAACGGCCTCTGCGTCATGGATCCCGGCGCGACGCTGGCCCAGACGACAGGCGGCAATAGCACGGCCAGCGGTCGTCGCGTGAGACTCTGTTGGGGCGGCGACGCTTTCACCATCTCGACTCTTAACAGCAATGGACTCACGATCCTTCAACGCTCATTGCTATGGGCCGCGAACATGACCAACGGGATCGTGGCCCAATGGAAGCTGGACGAAGCCAGCGGCACGAGCGCCTCCGATTCGACCGGTAATTCTCACACCGGCACCGTGACCGGTACTGCTACGTGGGCGACAGGTGTCATCCACAACGGTTTTTCGTTCAATGGTTCGACGAAGATTCAGGCCACCGGGTTGATCAATAGCCCGAGCACCGTATCCGTCACCGCCTGGGCCAATCTGACGACCGCCGACACCAGCGGAGCCGAAGTAATTAGCCTTGGCGACCACTTTGGCTTGCGGCTCGACACGGGCGGTGTCAGTGAGGTGTTTTTCTATAACGGCTCGACATACGTGACCGCCACGATAGCCAAGACATATGCTGGGACGGGCTGGCATCACTTCGCAGGCGTATTCGACGATACGAACAATTCACTTAAGCTTTATGTCGACGGGGCGCTGGCCTCGACAACCTCGACCACCAACACCATCTCCTATTCTGGGCTGGGCGCCAACACGGTCATCGGCCGCCACGGCAACGCCAGTACGAATTACGACTTCACTGGCGCGATCGACGACGTGCGGGTCTACAACTACGCGCTCTCAGCGGCGGAAGTCATCAATATCTACGGATTCGTCGGTTATTGGAAGCTGAACGAGGCGAGCGGCACAAGTGCTGCAGACGCATCGGGAAACTCTTACACCGGCACGGTGACCGGCACTGCGTCGTGGGTAACGGGCATGTTCGGCAACGGTTTTTCGTTCAATGGGTCGACCAAAATTCAGGCCACGGGGCTGATGGGCAGCCCGACCAACGTAACATTAGCGGCCTGGGCCAACTTAACGACGGCCGACACGACCGGTTCGGAAATCATCAGCCTGGGCGATTGCGTCCGACTGCGGCTCGACGAAAGCTCGGCGCTCAAGGCATACTATTACAACGGAAGCGCCTGGACGAGCGTCAGCTATGCCAAAACCTATGCGGGCACCGGCTGGCATCACTTCGCCGCCGTGTTTGATGACGATAACAACACGTTCCAGCTCTACGTCGACGGCGTGCAGGTCGCTTCGGCTGCAATGTCGTCCGCCATTTCGTATGCCGGACAAGGCGCCAACACCGTCATCGGCCGCAATGGCAACGCCGGCACCGGCAACGACTTCACCGGCACGATCGACGACGTGCGCGTCTACAACTATCCACTCTCGGCCAGCGCGATTGCCGAGCTTTATGGTCTGATCGGCTACTGGAAGCTTGACGAAACGAGCGGCACCACGGCCGCCGACTCTTCGCCGATGGGGCGCAGCGGCACCGTGACCGGTACCGCCACTTGGAGTTCCTCGATCGTCAACAATGGATTTTCATTCAACGGCGCCACGAAGATTCAGGTCGCCGGCCTCTTGAACGCGCCTAAAAACGTTTCCGTCGCGGCCTGGGTCAATTTGACCACGGCCGATACCGGCGGATCGGAAGTGGTGAGCCTGGGTGATCATTTCTCACTTCGCGTCGATGAAAGCGGAGCCATCAAGGTCTACTACTATGACGGCTCGGCGTTGAATTCGTTGTCCGTGACCCAGACGCTTGCCGGCACCGGCTGGCATCATCTGGTCGCTGAATTTGACGATGACAACAATTTGTTGAAGCTCTACGTGGACGGCAAACTGGCCGGTTCCACAGCCGCCGCTAATTCCATTTCTTATGCCGGACAAGGCGCCAACACAGTCATCGGACAGCACGGCAACGGCGGAACAACTCACGACTTCACGGGCAGAATTGACGAAGTCCGCGTCTACAACTATGTCATTTCCGCTTCGGCCGTCGCCGAGCTCTACGGCCTGATCGGCTATTGGAAGCTCGATGAAGCTAGCGGCACGACGGCTGCCGACTCGTCGTACTTCGCAAACAACGGCACAGTGTCCGGAACAGCTACCTGGACAACTGGCAAAGTCAGCGGCGGCGAAAGCTTCAACTACTCGAATGGCGATGATTACATCACGATCCCTAATTCATCGCAGTTGAACGCTGTTCAGCAGTCGAGTTACTCAATTGCCGTTTGGTTCAAACCAAACTCCACGCCGCCCAGCGCCAATGCCAATGAGAATTACTATGCCATCTTGTCGAAAGCGGGCAGCAGTCCGATTGGTATTGGTTATCGTGCCGACAATAAGTTTGAAATCAATCAGTTTTTATCAACCGGATCGACTTACGAGGCAATTTCACCAGCGACTTACAGTCCCGGATCGTTCCATCATTTGGTCGGGACCTTTGACGTGTCGGCCGGCCAATTGAAACTGTATATGGACGGTCAATTAGTCACCACAACGGCGTTCACCGCCGGCACCGCCGGCATCAACGATGGCACTCTCCAGTGGCACATCGGCATCTGCACGCCCGGCGGCGCAAGCTTGAAATTCGACGCCGACGGAACCGCCGACGATGTGCGGATTTACAATCGGGCCATCACTGCCGAAGAAGTTACGCAGCTCTTCGGCTCAGGTTTCGCCGGCGTGATTATCACGAAATGGGTCGAAGCGCAATAGGCCTCACGCACCCAGGTTGAGCCGCCCTGCCCTGGTTTCGCTCCGCAATTGGTCGATCATCGCGCGCGTCGCGGTCTCGCAGGCCTGTTGCCAGCCCGACGGCCCGATGCGAGCGGCGTACTCTGGCCGCGCGTGGGCGAAAATGATGCCGCGGGAGTTATTGACGATCGCCCCCAGGCCGCGGTCATCAAAGCCTCCCGCCACGTCGGCCGCCGTGCCGCCTTGGCTTCCATAGCCGGGCACGAGAAACCAGGCGTGTGGCATCGCGGCTCGTAATTCGAACAATTGATGCGGGTAAGTGGCGCCCACGACTGCGCCGACGCTGCCATAGCCGGAGTCGCCCGTAGTCCGGGACGCCAGTTGCTCAACGTGCTCGGCCACTCGGCGATATAACGGTACGCCGTCCGCATTGACATCCTGAAACAGGCCGCTGCCCGGATTGGACGTTTTTACTAACACGAAGATGCCCGCGCCGCGCTCCATGGTGACGTCGACAAATGGCGTCAGGCTGTCGTCGCCCAAGTACGGGCTAACTGTCAGTGCATCGGCATGCCAGGCGCTCGCGCCTCGGCCAAGATACGCGCGGGCGTAGGCCTCGGCCGTGCTGCCAATGTCGTTTCGCTTGCCGTCGACGATCACGAGCAGGCCGCGCGCTTGCGCATGGCCGATGACTTCTTCCATCGCCGCCATACCGGCCGGGCCGAGCTCTTCGAAGAAAGCGGCTTGCACCTTCACCGCCGGGACGAGCGGCGCGACTACGTCGATGACGTCGCGGCAGAATCGCGCGAAAGCGCGGGCCCGGGCTGCGCAGTCAGCGTCGGCGGCAGCGCGGAAGCTCT
>DASYDU010000349.1:0-3378 GCA_036499445.1 Lacipirellulaceae bacterium | reverse complement strand
TCGCGGATCTGGAGAAGGTCGAGGGGCTCGACTGGATTCGGCTGATGTACTTCTATCCGATGTATGTGTCGGACGAGCTGATCGACGCGATCGCAGGATCGAAGCGGATTGTGCCGTATCTGGATATGCCGTTACAGCACGCGAGCGATCGGATGCTCAAGAAGATGCAGCGGCGAGTCGGGCGCCACGAGACGGTCGAGCTGCTGGCCAAGCTGCGGAAGCGGATTCCGAATCTGGTGATGCGGACGACATTCATCACGGGCTTTCCTGGCGAGACGGACGCCGACTTTGAGGAACTGGTCGAGTTTGTTCGCGAGCAGCGGTTTGAGCGGCTGGGCGTGTTCACGTATTCATTCGAGCCAGATACGCCGGCAGCCAAGTTGCCCGATCATTTGCCCGAAGAAGTGAAGAACGAGCGGCGGGCGGTGTTGATGGCCGAGCAGCAGGAGATCGCGTTCGGCTGGAACGACGCGCAGGTGGGACGGCAGCTGGATGTGATCCTGGACGGCGAAGTGCCCAAGGAAAAGAGCGCCTGGATCGGACGGTCGTACGCGGACGCGCCGGACGTGGACGGCGTGGTGTATGTGACGGGCGAGGGTTTGGCGGCGGGCAAGATCGTGCCATGCGAAGTGGTTGGTCGTGATGGATACGATCTCATTGCCGCCCAGATCGGCCCGGCTAGGTAAACGCGTCTTGCCCATGAATTCGCGCCTCGTGGGCATTTCGCTTGGCAGCGCAGGTGGACGAGGCGAAGTGAGCTAAACCGCAAGCGGCGGTTACTGGTATTTGTAGTTTCCATTCCCGCCGATAATCGGTGCCTCAATGGATCAAGCGACGATCGAACCGCCGGTCGATTCCGCCACGAGCAAGCCGCGCGTACTGAATGTTCCTAACCAGATCACGGTCGCGCGGCTCGCGCTGTCGGTCGCCTGTTTCGTTTTTCTCGCGTGTGACTGGTATTTGACGGCGCTCGTGCTGTTTGTGATTGCGGCCGGGACCGATTGGATCGACGGATACTGGGCGCGAAAATACGGGCAAGTCACGAAACTGGGGCGCGTGCTCGATCCGTTTGCGGACAAGATCGTGATCTGCGGGGCGTTTATCTTTTTGGCGGCCGTGCCGCGGCGATATGGTGAGCTGCTGCCGGCTTCGGGGATTGCGGCCTGGATGGCGGTGGTAGTCGTGGCACGCGAGCTTTTGGTGACGGCAATTCGCGGATTCTTCGAGGAGCAGGGGATCGACTTTTCGGCGAAGTGGGCGGGCAAGTGGAAGATGTTGTTTCAGTGTGTGGCGGCTGGGGTGAGCATGTACCGGCTGACGTACTTTGACCCAAGGCTGGCGGATTGGACGACGCTGCCGCCCGATTGGATGACAATCTTGCTCCACGCCTCGGTGTGGACGGCGCTAGCGATGACAGTGTACTCTGGCTGGGAATACTGTCAGAATGCGCTGCGGCTGGTGCGGAAATAGCGGCGCCCAGCTTTGATTGCGGCCGGGGATCCACAGCCTCTCGAGCGTGATGCCTCCAACACAGGAAGATTTCTGGCTCGGCGGTTTCATGCTGTCCTTGGCGACGGCGAGCCTGGCGACGTGGTACGTGCTCATCGGGCGAATGCGGCGCGGGCCGATCTTGGCGTATGAGCCGCGGCGGCCGGTGCCCTGGGGCGGCGCGGCCGCGCTGTTAGCTGTTTGCTTTGTGGCGATCGCGATCTTGGCGACCGTGTTTTCTGGCGGAGGCGGGCGAAGCAAGGAGCCCGAGGCAGATGTGCCGCGGAATGCGGTTCGCGACATCGCGCTCAGCATGGCAGAGCAAGGCGTGCTGGTCGGCGCGATGTTGGTGGTCGTCGTCGTGGTGTCGGGGGCAACGAAGTTTGATCTGGGGCTGCCCGAATATGTCGATGGCCTGGTGCGAGACATTAAAATCGGCATCGTGGCTTGGCTGGCGGCGCTGGTGCCGGTGTACGGGATGCAGCTCGCGCTGGTGGCGCTGTTGGGCGAGCCTTCGCAACATCCGCTGATCAAGATGGTGGCGCAGGACCAGGATGGGTCGATTCTGCTGGCGGCTTTTTTTGCAGCCGTGTTGTTTGCGCCGATTTGCGAGGAGACGACCTTTCGGCTGCTCTTGCAGGGATGGCTGGAGAAGTGGGAGGACGCAAAATTAGGGTGGCGAGCGGCGATGGAATCGACCGCCGCGGTGGCTACGGACGGCCTACCCGTCGTGGCCGAGGGCGCTACTATGGGGGTGGCGGCGCCAATGGATGGGAATCCGACATTGCCAACAGCGCTAGCCTTAGCTGATGTGGCGCCGATTCATGGGCTGTTTGGGCTGCCGCATGGCTGGGTGCCGATTCTTGTTAGCTCGCTCTTGTTTGCGCTGGCCCATTTCGGGATTGGGCCGGATCCGATTCCGCTGTTTTTATTGGCGCTGGTACTGGGATACGTCTACCAGCGGACGCACAGAATCGTGCCTTGCATGGTGACGCACGCACTGTTTAACTCGCTGACGCTCATCGCACTGTGGCGGATGTTGTCGACGGGCGAGCCGTTGCCGTAGCGATTGCTAATTCGTCGGCGGCGGGAAAGCGCGCGGGGCGACGCCGGCGGCGGGCCAGGTGTGGCGGAAGGTGGCATTGTCGCGGATGTCGCCCGCGAAGTCGGCAGCATGGCGTGGGTCGGTGAAGCCCCACTGCTTCTTGAGTTCGATCAGCTCTTGCGCTTGCTCGCGCGAGAGATATTGGATTGGGCCGAGCTGGCGGCTGAGGATGAGCGTGCGGCAATATGCGTCGAGGATTTCGGTCCACCAGTAGGCACGCTCGACTGATTCGCCGTAACTGACGGTGCCGTGGTTGGCGAGAATAATCACGCTGGTGTTTGCGACGAATGGGAGCACGGTCTCGGCAAATTTCTTGCTGCCAGGGGTTTCGTACGGCGCGATGGGAACCTCGCCGAGGAAGACTTCGACCTCGGGAAGGATTGCTTGGGGAATGGGCTCGCGGGTGATGGCGAAGGCGGTGGCGTGGGGCGGGTGACAGTGGACGACGCTCTGGACGTCGGGCCGTGCGCGGAGGATTTCGAGGTGGAGCAAGACTTCGCTGGAGCGCTTTTTGCGGCCGGCGAGCTGGTTGCCTTCGAAGTCGACGAGGCAGATGTCGTCGGGCGTGAGGAAGCCTTTGCAGCACATGGTGGGCGTGCAGAGGACTTCACTGTCGCTCAAGCGGACGGTGATGTTGCCATCGTTAGCGGAGGCGAAGCCGCGCTGGTAGATGCGGCGGCCGATGTCACAGATGGATTCTTTTAATTGCTGGCCGTCTTGCATTCGATTTTCGCGCACAACAATTTTTGACAGGGTGACAGGATCGGCAGGATTTACAGGATGGA
>DASYDU010000348.1:0-4835 GCA_036499445.1 Lacipirellulaceae bacterium | reverse complement strand
GCGAGACTCGGCGTAAAGTGGATGCTGGTCACCGGCATGGCCGTTTGGGCGTTGCGATATGTTCTGTTTGCATTTGGCAATGCGGGCGACCAGATGTGGATGCTCTACGCAGGCATCGCGATGCACGGCGTTTGTTACGTCTTGTTTTTCATCACGGGTCAAATCTATATCGACAATAAAGCCGCGCCCAAAACTCGCGCCGCCGCTCAGGGATTCTTGACCGTCGTCACGCTTGGCCTGGGGCAGTTCGTCGGATCGATTATCTCGGGCCGCGTTGTCCAACGTTTTGCATCGACGACTGCCGCGCTCCATCACGACTGGCGCAACATATGGCTGGTTCCGGCAGCCATGGCCGGCGCGGCTTTGGTTTTCTTTACGCTCACCTTTCGCGATCGCGAGTGCCAGCTGTTTCCGCCACGACAAATCATGTTACTGCCGCCCGCCGAACCAGTGCTACAATTGCCGCATGGCACTCTTGATTGACGGCTACAACCTGCTCCATGTCACCGGCATCACGGGCCGCGGAAACGAGCTCACTGAGTTGCATCGATCTCGCGAGGCCCTGTTGCGGTTTTTGGCCGCCTCGATCGAGCAGGCCGAACGTGGGCAAACGACGATCGTATTCGACGCGGCCGGTGCGCCGCCCGGTTTGCCGCAGACGCTGACACACGACTCGATGACCGTCCATTTCGCCCGCGATTATGCCGACGCAGATGCGATGATCGAAGACCTGATCGCCGCCCATCATGCGCCGCGATCGCTCGTCGTCGTGTCGAGCGACCATCGCATTCAGCGTGCGGCCCGCCGCCGCCGGGCCAAAGCCGTGGATAGCGACCGCTGGTACGCCGAGCTGTGGGCGGCCCGACATCGTCGCGGACAGCTGCCGCTAGACGCTCCACAAAAACCGGGCGGCGAGCTCACAGGCGACGAAGTCAGCTATTGGCTCAAGCAGTTTGCCGATTCCGTATCTGACGAGCCGACGCCGCGTTCGGAACCTCGTCCGAACCAACATCAGAATTCGGCGGACGACGAGCTGGCAAACCCGTTTCCGCCCGGTTACGCCGAGGACTTGCTCGACGAGGCTGACTGATCGGACAAGCGCCGCGATCATGCGAGCGTTACTTCTTCGGCCACAAGCTTTAGGCGCATGCTCATCGATTCCGGTTCGCATCTGGCGGCAGAAACCGCCCAACGCGCGAGCGCGGCGAGCGATTCGGCGGCCGAGTGCAAATCATTTCGATAGCACCTTTCCGCGGCCGCGTCGCGCAGAGTGAACTGTAAATCGAGCCAGTCGCCGTCATCTTCTTGCGTTTCCAAGAGAAATTGAATGCCGCAGAGCGTCGCGTCCTCCATGGCCCCGCCGGCGGCGACCAGCGCCGTCACCGCCCACGCTGTCTGAATTGCCGCAGCGGCAGCCGGTATGAATTCGTCATGCGTAGGTGAAGATGGCGCGGCTTCGCCCCAGCCGCCCGACTCCTGCTGGTGGACCAGCAGCCAGTTCACGCCTGCTTTCACCGCGGGGTCATCGGGTCCAGCGCCGGCCGCGATGAGTCCGCGAATCGCATGTGACGTGCCATGAATGAAGCGCACGCCGGCCGCGCTTTCCCAACTACCGTCGGCCCGCTGCGCCGATCGCAAATAGGTAGCGCCGCGGCCGACTGCCTCGTGCGTCGGAGCGAAATCTTGGTGCGCGAGTGATTCCAGGACGCTCGCTGTTGTCGCCGGATCGCTTGCCGCGTCGTGCGGACCACCGGCCGACCACCCGCCGTCGCTATTCTGGCGCGAAAGCAGCTCCTCCACAAATCGCGCGTTTGCTTCTTCCACAGCATCGCTCTCAGCGAGGTCTTGGCGATTCGCTGCTCGATTCTGCAGGCGCTCGTCGCCAAGTAGCTGAATTTCAGGCGGAAGTGCTGACGGTACTCTTTGGCGACAATTGCCGGCCGCTTGCAATCGCACAATCGCCGCCAGTTCCATCGTCTCCGCGACGGCCGGGTTCAACCGGCTTTCTAATGAGGGTGAGCCCAATCGATCGACTCGACTTCCGCTTTCCAGGAGTGCCGCGCGAACGAGCGCCGTGTCCCAGGTCGGTGACGTCGCCAAGCACGGCCGCGCTTCATCGCGCTCGTCGTCAATCACCACAAACTGTCGCAGCCGCTCCTCCCAGATTACCGACGTTGTAGAAGCGTCACAGCCATCTGGCCGATATTCAGCAATCAGCTGTCGGACGAAGTCCAGAAAACTCGACGTCCGCTCCGGCGTCGGCTTTGCGAGTACCGGCCATTGGATTGGACGGGCGACAAAAAGTTCGCGAACGCCCTGCGCCATTTCAATCGCGCGCCGCGGGCCGGCAGCAATGCATGAGTTTTTGGCGCCGTGCAGATCATGGTCAATCTGGCCGAATAGCGCGAGAAACATCCGCGTCGTCGCGTCGGCCCCGTCCGCTCCGCCCGACTGACGGATCACCTGACGCGCAGCCGCCATGTGAGGCCGATTTGGCTTGTGGCCAGCAAGTTTCAGCGCGAAGTAGGCCTGCACGCTGACACTCAGATCAATCCTCCCACCCGGCACGCTCGGCCACCCGCCGCACTCGAGCTGGTCGCGAAGAATTGCGTTGGCGGCCTGATCGGCAAGCTCACCATCCTCTCGGCCAAGATACGCGAGGAGCAGTATCAATTGGCTCGGCAGCGAGGCGTCGCCGATTTGGTGCCCCGCCCAACTTCCGTCGCGCCGCTGGCGGCTGAGCAACAGCCGCCGCGCGTGGACAATCGCACTCCGCACTGGCGACGTGAGCTGGTGGTAGGATGGCGCGATCGCCGGCAAGTCGATCACTCGACGCGGCGTGCGCTCAAATGTCGCGAATTGAACCTGATCCGTCATGTTCATCGTCGCAGCTACAGAATGAACGGACTTCCTTGCCGTGGGCGAGCGACCAGCGCGGCTCGCACCCGAACAGCTTAAGACATGCGCGCCGCAACTATCAAGTGGAAGGGCCAATCCGCTAGCAGTGACAGCGGCGCTCACGCCGTTGATCGGGCGGCGGCCATCAAGGTCGGCAGAGAGATTGTGAACTCCGCGCCCTGGCCGGCAAGCGAACTGACCACGACCCTTCCGCCATGCTCCGTGACGATCCGCCAACATTTCGAGAGTCCGAAGCCTAGACCGCGGCCCGCCTCGCGACCACTGAAGAACGGATCGAAGATATGACGGCGAACTTCTTCCGAGACGCCCGGTCCATCGTCGCGCACGACAACTTCAACCCAGGCTTCATACTCGATCGTCGCACGCTGAAGCGATATCTGAATGTGGCCGTTCGCCCCGACCGCTTCGATGGCATTCTTAATCACGGCGCCGATCGCGACCGCCAGCTGCGTTTCGTCGCCGGCAATCACCAGCGGCATGTCGCCGCTGTCGCAAGCCAATTGAATCTCACGCTCGGCCGCCAACTCAGCCAGCTCTTCGATGACGGTTGCCACCGCCGGCCGCAGGTCGAAATCCGCGATGTTTAGTTGTGGCGGCCGGGCAAACAACATTAGATCGGCGATCATTTCATGGGCCCGCATCGCCTGCCGATGAATCGTGATCAGTTTGCGACGGCGCTCGGGATGGACCTCATCTTCTAGCAGCGACTGGGCCCGGGCCGCGATATTCGCCAGCGGATTGTTGATCTCGTGGCCCGCCCCGTAAGCCAACTCCTTGAGCGCGGCGAGCTTTTCTTGCTCCAATCGTTCTTCAAAGGTCGCCATGCGGGCCTCTTGATCGCGCCGCAAGAATAAAAGAATTGACGGACGGCTTCAGGAACGTGTCGCCAATATCGCGCCTGGTTTCTGCCGGCAATTTGGCTGCAGCAGGCCCGAGCAATGCGCATCCGAAGTCATTACTTCGGCGTGGGCGTCTCGACGTCCAGCAACTGGCAGATGCGCTCGATCAGCGTTTCTGTGTCGAACGGCTTCTTCAGGAAATCGTTTGCGCCGGCGTCGCGCAGTTGTTGAATCCGCTCTTCCTCGACCATGCCCGAGATGCAGATCACCCGCACGTCGTCCATCGTCTTGTCGCTACGCACAAGCCGACAGACTTCCATGCCGTTGATGTCGGGCAGCATGACGTCGAGCACCACGAGGTCAGGACGAAATTCCTTGATCAGCATCCCGGCGCCGAAACCATTGTTGACGCTGCGCGTTTCGAAGCGTCCATCGCGCTGCAATTGATCGACGATCAACTCAACCAAATCCTCGTCATCGTCGACGACCAAGACTTTTCGCTTGCCGCTGTCGAGCGCCTCGGTCGGGATGCCGTTGTCGCGCATGAAGGCGTAAAGCTGATCGCGCGGAATTCGCCGGAACCGGCTCCCCGGCACGCGAAAGCCTTTAAGCTGTCCGGAGTCGAAACAACGTATGATGGTCTGTTGACTGACCTTGCAGATCTTGGCAGCTTCGCCGGTTGTGAAGACTGTTTTCATGCGCTTAACCACCCCTCTCCGTAGCTGATGGTATGACGATCCATGCCCAATAGCGGCGCGATTGGAAAACTCTCAAAGCGTGACGCCGTTCGCTCGTGCAGATTTCGGTCCCGAATGCGAGCAATGTCAATTCGCCTCGAACACCCGACATCCGCAAAGCCCTCAGTTGACTGTCGTTTCCGTAATCTTACGGAAGCATGCAATCGACAGGCTCAACCGTAGCTGCCGAGGTTACCTGGCTTGCCAAGTGTCTGCGAATTATATCGGACCCATTTCATACGTCAATATCGATCAAGTTTTTGTAACTAGTTACCAAATAATCACTTAACGCGATTGACGATTCGTGGTCAACATTTTCTCCTGAATTACAATCTGCATG
>DASYDU010000347.1:0-9649 GCA_036499445.1 Lacipirellulaceae bacterium | reverse complement strand
TTGCGCAGGGACAGCGGGTCGATGTGATGCTCACGCAGGCGGCCGGCGTCGTCTACGTGAGTCAGATCGACAAGGTGTCGACGGAGAATCTCAAGGTCAGCCCGTCGCATCTTTCGAGTCTGCAAGGTGGCGAGCTGCCGACGAAGGCGGACGCGGGCGGAGTGCCGCGGCCGCTCAATCCGGTGTATGAGGCGGTGGTGCCATTGCCGGAGCAGGATCCGCACGGTCTGTTGCGATTGGGTTTGGTGGGCCGTGCGAAAGTGATCACGCCGCCGCGGACACTGGCCACGCGGCTGTGGCGATACTTCTCGCGGACGTTTAATTTCGAGCTGTAGCGGCGATTGGGAAGAGAGACCGCTAATGGGCGCTGATGGACGCTATTGGTTGCCGCGGAAAATGCGCGGGGTCGCAAGGGCCGCGGCGGCGAGTAGGGCCAGCGCTGAGGATGACGGTTCGGGCACCGAGCCAGTCGCTGCCGCGGTCATTCCCGAATAGTCGCCGAAATGGGATCGCCAGATGTCGTAGTCGCCGGCATCGACGATGCCGTTGCCATTGCCGTCGGCGGCAAGACCGCTGCCCTTTTGACCGAGTGAATCGCGCCACACGCTGTAGTCGGCGGCGTCGACGATATCGTTGCCGTTGTAGTCGCCGTACAGAATCGACGTGACCGTGAGCAAGGCATTCGGGTCGACGAACAGATAACTGTCGGGGTTCCAAGAGTCGAGGTAAAAGCTAAACGGCGACCCGTCTGCGAAGAAACCACTCAGCTGGACGTTGCGGTCGGTGATCTCGCGCATCTGGCCAGGGGCTAGATCGGCGATTGCGGTACCATTGACCCGAAAGGAAGTCCCGAATAGACGAATCTCACTACCTGCCGCGGCAGAGATCGCGGCTAACAATCCGCCCGATACGTTTACGATGCCGCCGTCGTTCGCCCTCGCCTCTCCCGCGACGCGGCCGCCGGCCACGTTAAGGATGCTGCCGCGGTCGGCCACAAGACTCCCAACGGCCGAACCGCCGAACACGTTGACCGTGCTGCCGCAGAAGGCCTCGAAACTATCGCCGACTGTTCCTCCTGTCACCGTAACCTGAGAGCCGACGGCTTCGAAGTTGGCGCCGACTTGGCCGCCAGTTATCGAAACGATGCTACCCCAGCCGGCGTTGAAGTTGTCGCCCAGGGTGCCGCCCGGCCCGACGATGAGCGTTTGCCCCGAGCGAACGCCGAGCGGCGCGGGAGCATCGGGCACCTGGACCAGAGCGGGTTCGGCTGGCGGCGGGAACCACGGTTGAAGCCGGAGTGAGCCAGGCTTGATCGAATCACCATCCAGGCTAGAGAGAGCGAACGGAGTGCCATCGGCGAGTGTGCCACTCAATATGCTGCCAATGGGAATGTCGAATGGCACGTCCGCTCCGAGGAGTGCATCGAGTCCGCTGATCGGTACGCCGTCCAAGCGGAAATCGCTCGCTTGGATACGTACGAAACCGTAAGCCACGAAGCGGTGGCCAATCGCGCCGCCAGATAGATTCACGATGCTGGTGGAATACGTACTGAGTTCTTCGCCGACAGTTCCGCCTGACATGTTGAACGTGCCGCCGTACATTGTTAGCGATCGGCCGACCGATCCGCCAGAAAAATTCACGACGGAGCCTTCTTCAATCAT
Source organism: Lacipirellulaceae bacterium (assembly GCA_036499445.1). Lineage (GTDB taxonomy): Bacteria > Planctomycetota > Planctomycetia > Pirellulales > Lacipirellulaceae > DASYDU01. Next base: position 7,988 of record DASYDU010000347.1, on the reverse strand, counting down.
GGCGCCCGAGCCAATCGCACCACCCGCGACGTTCACGACACTGCCAGCTTCCGACCAAAAGGTATCGACCGATCCACCGGATACATTGACGATGCTGCCCCTTCTTGCGAAGAAGGCGTGAACCGATCCGCCCGCGACGTTCGCAAAGGTGCCGTATGACGCATCGATCGAATACATCGAGCCTCCATTGACGTTTACCATTGCGCCAGCGGCTTTGAACAACCGTCCGATCTGGCCGCCGTTGACCGTGACCGCGCTGCCCCAACCGGCAGTGAAATTATCGCCAATGATTCCGCCGTCCGAGACGACGAGCGACTGACCCGAGCGGAGACCCTTGGGAGCCGGATCGCTGGGAACTTGGATTATGTTCGGGCCCGCGGCCGGCAACGACTGTGAGCGAAGCGTGAGTGTGCCGTCGGCAAAATAGTTGTATGCTTGGTCGGAAAAGACAAATGGCGTTCCGTCGGCAAACGTGCCGCTGAGAACGTTGCCGGCCGGCACGCTGATCGCACGCGAGCTACCCGCGGCCAACCCGCTGACAGGGATGCCATTGAGGCGGAATTCGCCGCCGGAAATTGTGACTTGGCTACCGGCCAACGATTCGAAATAGTCGTCGAGTGAGCCGCCGGAGAAATTGACGACGCTGCCTGATTGTGCTTCGAATAGCCCACCGGTGGTTCCACCGGAGACATTCACGACGCTGCCCTTGGCCGCTGTAAAGTTACTACCGATCGATCCACCGGTTAGATTGACGGTTGCACCCATGAAGGCGGTTCCGAGATCACCAACCGAACCGCTCGAAATGCTGACCGTGGCACCGACCGCTTTGAAACTGTCGGCGATTTGGCCGCCGTTGACGTTCACGGCGCTACCCCAGTTGGCCGTGAAGTTGTTTCCGATGACACCGCCGCTAGCCAGCGTGATGGACTGCCCTGAGCGGAGCCCGCGCGGGATTGGATCGCCCGGTGAGTGGAGCGCCAGTGGGGCTGCCGGCGGGATCGCCGTCGTGTGAAGCACGAGAGTGCCATCGGCTATGTAGTCGGCAATCTCGACGGCGCTCGTACCTGAGACGGCGAACGGCGTACCGTCGGAGAGCGTGCCGCTCAACACTCCTGTGGGCGGCAAGTTCAAGGATGCGGTGCTGCCGATGCTGCTCAACCCGGCGATCGCAGTTCCATCGAGCCGAACGTCTGCTCCTGAGATATTGAGCTGGCTGCCAGATTGCGTCGATATTGATTGTCCGAACGTGCCGCCGGACCAGTTGACGGTGCCGCCCGTCTGAATCCCAAAAGAAGTTCCCACGTCGCCACCAAAATTGTTGACGACGACGTTGGAGCTTGGGCCCTGCCACACGTTGCCAGCGTAAAAGAATCTTCCGATGGTTCCACCATAAATATTCACCTCGATATTGGTAGCTGGGTGGTCGAAACTGCTAAACTCAAAGTCGTCGTCGATCGATCCACCGTCGTAAACGTTTATTTGCGTGTTGGATTGGGCGTACTGACCGCTGCTCGGTCCGGGCGGATAATTGATGACTGTGTCGAACGATCCATTCGCTACGTTGAGGCAGAAGCTGATCAGGAGAATCGCGATGATGGGAGGAAAACGGGACATTCTGCTCGATTGAGATAGATTGTTTTGGCGTTTGATGTGAATCTACGCCCACGGCCGCTCGCTGGTGGAATGTGGCACCATGTACTCAAGCAGAGCAATGGTCGGGCGAAGGTGCTTCGCAAGGAGAGCGACATTGCGGCGTTTGTCGATTTGTTGGCCGAGGCCAATGTACGATTGCCGCTGCGGATTCTGGGCTACGTGCTGATGCCCAACCATTTTCATTTGGTGCTTTGGGGCGCGGCGCCGCGATTTGAGCCGCTGTATTGAATGGCTGATGACTTCGCACGTGCGACGGGTCATCGGCACTATCACTGCAACGCCCACGTGTGGCAAGGTCGCTGTAAGGCGCCTCCTATCCAGCAGGATGAGCGGCTGCTTTCTGTTCGCGGACATTTATTTTCGACCCCTGAGCCTACTTCTGCTCGCTCGCTGCTCGACCATCGTTCGCGACTTTATGCCTTGCTAGCGCTGCCAGCACCCGCGGCGCGGCTCGATCTAGGCCCGAGGGCTTGGTCTGCCTAGAATCCGCCGCATGAAAGCGAAGCGACCAACAAAACGGGATGGGGATAATACTGCGCGCGGGCGGATGGCGAATCGCGAGCTGAGCGACGCTGATTGGGATGAACTGGCGCGGGCGCCGCGGCGGTGGCCGAAGCGGCTGGCGGGGTTTTTGATATTGGTGGCAATCGTTATCGCGGCGCTGCCGACGGTCGTGGGGAAAACGCCGCTGAGGAATGTGATCTTGTCGGCCGTGCTGCCGAAAAATAGCGTTCAGGTGACGATCGGCGATGCTTCGCTCGGTTGGTTCAGTCCGCCGTCGGTGTCGGGGATCGAAGTGCGGGACGCGGCCGGGCGGCCTCTGTTGGTCGTGGAGTCGGTGCAGCTGAGCCGATCGCCGTGGCAACTGGCGACGAATTGGCACGACTTGGGCGCGATCGATGTTACGCGGCCAGTGGTGTACGTGGCGGTTCGGCCGGATGGAAGCAATGTTGAAGACGCGATCAACGAATTGACGGCGAAAGTTGCTGCGCCGACGGTTGGTGAATCTGGCGGCGGCGAAACGCAAGAGAGGGTCGCGGTGGCGGTCAAGCTGCTCGAGGGGACCGTGCTCGTACAGGATGCGGCGACGGGCCGAGGCTGGCGGCTCGCGAGCCTCAGTGCCCACTACGATTCGCACAATGCTGGGGCAGGTATCGGGCAGGTGGCGGCGTCGGGGCAGATCACGACCGAGATGGCGGCGACGGGAGGGGTAAATGCCCCGGTTGCGCCGGCCGGTAAGTTCGCCTTCTCGCTCACCACGGATGCGACTGATAAGCAGCAGGCCCAATGGCAGGCGGACTCGATCACGCTGGCGGCGGCCGAGCCATGGTTACGGCGCTTTATCGCCGGCGCGGAGTTGAGCGGCGCGCTGTCGGGGCAGGGGACTGTGGCTTGGTCGGCAAATGGTTTTGCGGCGACAGGTCCGGCCGCGAAGACGCAAGCCGCGGAAGCGCGACTGCCGGCCGACTTGACGTCCAGCGGAATCGTGCGGATCGATCGGCTGGAGGCGAGCGCGCCGCAACTGAAGGGAGACCGAGTGCGGCTCGCAACTGTGGAGCTGCCGTGGCGGCTGACTTCGCAAGCGGGCGGACTCTCGATCGACGATTTGGAATTGAAATCTGAGATTGGGCAGTTGGCGGCGCGCGGCGTGGTCGATCCGTCGCTCTTGACGGCCCAGGCGGCGCCGGGCGCGGCGTCGCTTGATGCGGCGGCCCAGCAAAACTTGGAAATACGCGGAGCACTCGATTTGGCGAAGTTGGCGGCGATGCTGCCGAGGGCGCTGGAAATACGCAACGGTGTGACGATCAGTTCGGGGACCGTCCAGTTGGCGATTCGTAACCAGAGAGTCGACGGCGGCCAGACGCTGTCGGGGCAGATTCGCACGGAGAAGTTGGCGGGCACGAGCGGTGGCCAGCCGCTCACCTGGGATCAGCCAGTGAATGCGACGTTTGAGCTGCGGCGCGAGAGCGGAAGCTTGCGGCTCAATTCGCTGAAGTGCGATTCGGAGTTCTTGAAGATCGATGCGGCGGGAACGCTCCAGCAACTGACGGCGAGCGCGGAGTTTGATCTCAACAAGTTTTCGGCGCAATTGGGGCAATTCGTTGACTTGAGCGGGATGCAGCTGGCCGGCACGGGAACGGCCCATCTCGATTTTCAAGTTGCCGACGCGAATCAATTCACAGTGGCGGCAAATAGCGAACTGTCGCAGTTACGCGTGGCGATGGGCGCGGGCGAACCGCTCGCGGAGCCGCGGTTGGCATTGAAGGCCGAGGCGGCGGGCGTTTTGGATCCGGTGAGCCATCAACCGGTGCGCGTGGCGACGGCGCGGGTGCAAGTGGATGCGGACAACGATCAACTGGATGCGCAACTCGCCGAGCCGATGGATTGCACGGTGGCGGCACCGACTTGGCCGCTCTCGATTCGGGTCTCTGGAAGCATTGCACATTGGCTGACGCTCGCTCGGCCGTGGATTGCGATGGACACTTGGCAAATTGACGGACAGACGCAGGCGACGGCGGATGTGCGGGCTGGCGGCGCGGCGGTCGACGTGGCCAGCGCGAAGGTGACAGTGACAAATTTGAAAGTCGTGGGCGTGGGTTGGAACGTTGCGGAACCGCGAGTCGAATTGGCGGCCGATCTGCACTGGAACGGCGCGACGAACGAAGTGGCATCGCAGTCGGCTCAGGTGGTGAGCAGCGCTGTGGCACTGGCGACGAAGGACGTACACGTGAAGCTGGGCGGCGCGGGTCCGATGCAGGTGGTGGGAGTAGCGGCGTTTCGGACGGACTTGGCGCGGCTCGCGGCGTGGCAGGCGCCGCCGTCGCAACCGGCTCCGTATCAGCCGCAAGGGATGTTCACGGGCAATGTCCGCGTCGTGCAGCAGGCGGATCGGATCACGGGCGAGCTGACGGCTGCGGGTCAGAATTTGGTGCTCGCGCAGTGGATGGCGGCAGGGTCTGGGGCTGCGGCACGGGCGGCCGGTTATCAAACGATTTGGCAGGAACCGCAAGTCAGCGTCAATTGCGCCGGCAATTACGATTTGACGGCTGATAAGCTGGCGGTTCAGCAGGTCCAAGTGCAATCGAACACGCTCGCGGCGGTGGCCCAGGGGCAGATTGACAAGCTGACGACGCTCACGGATGTGACGGCGGCCGGCACGCTGAATTACGACTTGGCGCAGATTACGCCGCTCTTGAAGCCGTACGTGGGCGACGGGATCCAGCTTGGCGGCCGGGAGACGGCGCGGTTCCAGGTTGCCGGGCGATTGGGAGGCGTGCCGGGTGTGGCCATACAAAGCGCCGGCTACAGCGGCGCACCGGCCAATCCGGCGTCGGCACTTCATTGGTCGCGAAGATTGCAGGCGCGGGTAGAAATGCCGTGGGAGTCGGCGAATGTTTACGGTTTGCCGGTTGGCGGTGGCAAGATCGCGGCGGCACTCGGCGAAGGGACGCTGCGGATCGATCCGCTGGCGCTCGCCGTGGCCGAGGGGCAGCTGAATGCCGCGCCGAATGTGCAGCTCGATCCGGACCCGATGCTGCTCACGCTGCCGAAGGGACCCGTGTTGACCAACGTCAAGATCTCGCAAGAGGTGAGCGAGGCCATGCTGAAGTTCATCGCGCCGGTGCTGGCAGGGGCGACGCAGAGCGAGGGGCAGTTCTCGCTGCAGCTTGATGGTGCGCGGGTGCCGCTATTGGATACGAAGAAGACGGATGCGGCCGGACAGCTTACGGTTCATTCGGTGCGCGTCGTGCCGGGACCGATGGCGAAGCAATGGGTCGATCTGGGGCAGCAGCTTCAATCGCTCATCAAACGCACGGACGCGACCGCGGCCCAGGGGCGACAGGTGACGCTGCTCACGGTTCAGGATCAGCAGGTAAATTTCAAGGTGGCCGATGGCCGCGTGTACCATCAAGCGATGGAGTTTCAAGTCGGCGACATGACTTGTCGCAGCGAGGGGTCGGTCGGGCTGGACGAGACAGTGGCGATCACGCTGCGGATCGCGATCCCGGATAAATGGGTCGAAAGTCAGCCGCTCTTGGCCGGGTTCAAAGGACAGCAACTGGCGATTCCGATCGGCGGCACGTTGACGCGGCCACAGATGGATCAGCGGGCGGTGGCGAACCTTTCGAAGCAACTTGTCGCGGGTGCGGCGCAGCAAGCGGTCGGCGGTGAGCTGGATAAGGCGCTCGGCAAGTTGTTTAAGTCGAAGTGAGTGAGGGGCGAGGAGCGACGAGCGAGTAGATTTTGCGCGCCTGCTGGGAGCCCAAGTTCGCGGTGCAATATCTACTATTGTTGCGCCAAGTGTTGAAGAGTCTTTTTGGGAAACCGTGATGCGCAGTGTGTTGCATGGCGCAGAATCTGTCCAGTTTACTCGTCTGATTTCGTGCTTGCCTGCGCGGAAGGTTGTGAGCGGCCTGGCGGTTCGGTGGGCTGCTTTTTCGCGGAGGGTGGTGAGGTGACTGGCTTTCGCGGACTGAGGCCAAACTCGTACTCGAGCTCGGTCTGGAAATCGCGGACTTCGGCGAAAGGATCGGCGGGGCGATCCTTGGTCGCGTAATGCTCGATTGCCTCGCGGAGCTCGCGGCGGCCTTGGCGGGAGTCTTGGGCTTTGCGTGCTGTGCCGTTGATGGCAGCCAGGATGTGCCAGCGGAGACGCTCGCGAGTGGAAGGGGCGAGTGACTCCTTGTCGACGACGTCGAGCAAATTTTGGAGCAGCGAGCGAACGCGATTGCGACTGAGGTAATTCGGGTTGCGGTCGGCAAATTCGGGCCGTGTTCGATCGAGCCACCAGGCGGCGGCGCGCCAGTGGGTGGCGGCAGCGTGCTGGATTGCGCGGAGCGGATGGAGCCGGGCTTGGAGCTCGGCGTCCTTGAGCTGCTCGCGGAAAACCGAATTTCGATCGGCTTCGCGCATGATCGTACTGTGGGCGCAGCCGACGTAGCGGGCGGCGCGGCGTGCGCTGCAGCCGGCGAAAATCAGGGCGATGACTTCTCGTTGTTTAATGTCGGTCAGAACGCGGGGACGGCCGGGTTGAGGCATGGGAGTTTCCTTTTGGAGACGGAGGGCGAGCGCGGCAGCGATCAATGGTGTGCGGCGTGATACGATATATGCGTACACTATTCGATGTTTGAGCCTAGCCGATGGGCTGGCCCAATTTCAACAGAAAAATTTGGCCAGGGAAGAGAATGCGTGGAATCCGCGGGCATTTCACGTCGTTCGCCATTTGCGGCAGGATGTCCGCTGATCGCTTTCGTGGAACAGCGGGTAGGGCTATGCGTCGCAGCTCACGTTGCCCGCCGAACGCGCGGCGTTCACCAGGTCAGCGCACATATTTCCCGTTATTTGGAAGGTTTTTTGGAGGCGGCTGTTAAATCGCTTGACTTCACTCAGTGCGCCCTCCATAGTCATGTGCGTAGCCCACCGGCTGTTTGGCGTGGATGGGCAGGAATCCGGTAGGATTCGAACGGCAATGTCGACAGACATTTGCCTCAATCTAGTTAGGTGCTGCTGACCACTCTTAGCTCTAGCACGACGTAATAGCCGACCGGGCATTTGGGCCCGCGGCCACCCACGTATCTCTTCGTGCTGCCGCACCGAACGTTTTTGACGCTCATCGTGCGCACTTGCGGCGATTAGCAGCGAGAACGTCCCCAGTTACACCAGCCCGAATTCACCTATTGGAAAATTGAAATGCTTGCCATATCGCCATCTCGCTCGTTTTCGCGCGGCCTGCCGGTTAGAACTTGTTTCATTACCATCCTGCGCCGTGCGCTGTTTGTGTGCGCCTGCGGCATCGTGTTATTCGCGGCCGGGTTGGCGCATGCGGTTCCCATTCATTACACGATGAATGCTATTGGAACGGGCAGTTTTTCCGGCCAGCCGTTCAACGGGGCGTTCACGATTGACCTCGCCGGAGACACCACTTCGGTTACCCAGCCGAGCTCCGGAGTCTTTTTTTCTGGAGGCATTGCGACCGTCAATGTAGCCGGGATTGGATCGGGCACGTTTACCGATCAGATCGTAGCGGTCAGCAATGAAAACTTTCTCGTAGGTGGCATCAGCGACCTAACGATCGGTCTCGCATTGGATTTGATAGATGCTCCCGGCTTTGCGAGTTATGATCTCAAGAGTGCTCTCGGCGGCATCACGTCAACCGTCTCGCAACTGTCAGGCAATCCCTTTCCAACCGATCATGGCGACTTTCACTTGACCGATCAGTCGCAAGGGACTTTTTCCGCGACGGTTCCCGAGCCGTCCAGCATGCTGCTCGCCGCGTTGGGCTTGCTGGGTGAGGTTGTCTGTGTCCAGCGAGGGCGGCGACAACGTAGGTGCAT
>DASYDU010000346.1:0-27044 GCA_036499445.1 Lacipirellulaceae bacterium | reverse complement strand
CCGAAGTTTCCAACCATCCTTCGGCGGCTTCTCGAATGTTGGCGAGCGTGTCGTCGAATGTCTCACCTTCAGAGACGCAGCCCGGCAAGGCCGGCACTTCGGCCCAGTAGCCGCCTTCCTCCGCCGGATGTATCCACACTTTCAGCTTCATGACGCGTCCTCGTGTTTCACTATTCGTCGACTAACAATCCTAGTTCATTTTAGCATACTCGATCAACGCAATTCGTCACCAATGCCGCTTTCAAAACGGCACATCCTCCGACTGCCCCCCTGCCGACTCGCCCGGCGGATTCTTGCCTACCGACGGAGACTCGATCTCGACGTCCTCAAATACCAGCGCGTCACCGAAGTCGAAATCCTCCTCTTCCACCTCGAAGTCTTCCTGGTTGTCACTCTGCCACATCAGCTCGCCGTTCTCATCGCGATACTCCGGATCGACCGGAAAGATGTCGAATCCGAAGCCCATGCCGTCGCAGCCGGGGATCGGGCAGCACCAGAAGCCGTGCTCCGTGCCGTCGGCATCGCGCTCGATCCGCCACTCGATTTTGTAGCTGTCATATTCCTCGCCGCAGTGGATGCAGTGGACGACGGTCGAAACGGCCGGCGGACCGAACGGATCGTTGTCGGGATTGGGGCGGTCGGTTTCCATGATGGATCCTCGTGGTTCGTGCGAGTTATTTAGCGAGCTCGTTTACTCTGGCTTGGCTTGCAGCGTCCCCGGCGTCCACCACTTAATGACGAGGTAGGTGGCCGGCGTGTCGCCGCCGTTCGCGAGGCCATGCAATTGGTTCGACGCCTCGAAGATCACCGAGCCGGGACCGACCTTCGTCGTCACGCCTTCCTGCATCGATTCGATCGTGCCTTCCTTAACGATGATCACCTCTTCTTCAGGGTGTCGATGGGGTTCGTGAGAACGTTGTCCTGGGTTCACCGTCGTAACGTGGATATCCAATTGGTCGGCCGTCGCGGTGGGCGATTTCACGACGTCGCGTTTCTCGCCATACTTCGTCGCCGTGGCCGCCATCTTCGCCCAATCGAAGACAGACGAATTCAAGATCGCCTTCGCAGGCGACTGCGCCAGCGCGAGCGCGCCAATCGTCAAACTGGCCGCAACGCCGGCCACAAGAATATCTCTTCGCATGATCATTGCGCGACTCCCAAAGTAAATTGAACAACGACCGCGCGACGCTCCGTCGCCAGTATCCCATCTTTCCGACGCGGTTTCCAGGATTTTCTCGGGCACCGCGAGGTAGAACGCCGAATCAGCCCGCCCCCTGCCATAACGGCACACGACCCACTAAAATACGTTCGCCACGCCGAACCGTCCCGCCGCTCGCTGCGGTTTGCCGAATTCTCCTCGCGATGGACCGCCATGACAATGACCGTCGAACTTCTCCGCACACCGCTCCACGACTGGCACGTCGCGTACGGCGGCCGCATGGTCGACTTCGCCGGTTGGTCCATGCCAGTGCAGTATACGTCGATCACGGCCGAGCACTTGGCCACTCGGAGCGCTGTCGGCGTCTTCGATATCTCGCACATGGGCCGGCTGGAGTTTTTCGGCCCCGACGCCGAGCGATTCCTTGACGCGGAGGTCACGCGCCGTGTCGCCGACATGCGACCGGGGCAGATTCGCTATGGCCTAGTCTGCAATGCCGCCGGCGGCATCCTCGACGATGTCCTCGTCTATCGTCTCCCGGTAAACGGACCTATCGCCGACGACACACCGACTTTCCAAATGGTCGTGAACGCCTCGAATCGCATGAAGATCGTTGATTGGCTCAAGCGGCGACTTCCGGACTACGCCACCAAAATGGACGACGTCACAACGACCACCGCGATGATCGCCGTCCAAGGCCCGAAAGCGGTCTGCCTCGTCGCGCCTCTTTTTACCGGCGACTTGAAAGCTATGCGATACTACACCGGTACATTCGGCCAATTAAGTGCGGTCGATTGCTTCGTAAGCCGCACCGGGTACACGGGCGAAGACGGCTGCGAGATCATTTGCCCGGCGGGAGTCGCGACCAGCATTTGGGAGCGGATGATCGCGCTAAGCGAGTCAGCCGGCGGCATGGCGGTCGGCCTCGGCGCCCGCGACACGCTCCGGCTTGAGGCGGCAATGCCGCTTTACGGGCACGAACTTTCCGAGACAGTCAACCCAATCCAAGCTGGTCTGACATTTGCCGTCACTTTTGGGGAACGAGAATTCATCGGCCGCGAAGCGATCGAGCGCGCGGCTCGCGATGCTAATCAACAAGTCCGCGTCGGTCTGCAGCTCGATGGCAAGCGCGTGCCTCGGCAAGGCGCAGCCGTGCTGCTCGGCGACGAACCCGTCGGCGAAGTCACCAGCGGCACGTTCTCACCAACCTTCGAGCGGCCGATCGCCATGGCCTACGTCGGCCCATCAGCCCAAGCCACCGGCGCACGACTAGCAATCGACATCCGCGGCACCCGATTCCCAGCCGTCGTCGTCCCCCTCCCCTTCTACGACCGCGGACAACGCACTTAGCCTTTGACAGCATTACAAGATTTCGAAGGATCGATAGGATTGATTGAGAGTTGCTCGCATACTCTTTAAATACGTTGAGGAATATCTCACGCAAAGGCGCCAAGGCGCAAAGGTTTAGTATTAGACGCAACAAGTTCATGAACGTCCTTTGTTTCCAACAAGCGTTAACCAAAGATCTTTGCGCCTTGGCGCCTTTGCGTGAGACAGAATTCGACATGGTTTCGTGGACGCCCGAGCATCCTGTAAATCCATCCGAGCCTGTTATCCTGTCAAAAAATTGATTGAACTACGCTTAAGGAGTTTGTCGTGAAGCCGGAAGAATTGCTGTACGTCAAGACGCACGAATGGGTCGCCGTCGCGAGTGACGGTGGCCAAAAGGTCGCCACCGTCGGCCTTTCGAAATTTGCCGTCGATGCCCTCACCGATCTAGTATTCATTGAGTTGCCGCAGGTCGGAAGGCAAGTCAAAGCTGAGGAATCGTTCTGCGAAGTCGAGTCGGTGAAAGCTGTAAGTGACGTGTATGCGCCCGTGGCCGGCGAAGTGATCGCGGTCAACAGTAAACTGGCGGATGACCTCGAAACGCTCAGCAAAGACCCCTTCGGCGCCGGCTGGATCGCCAAGATCAAAATCACCGACGAAGCCAACCTGAAAAACCTACTGGATTACTCCGCCTACACAAAACAGTGTGAAGAAGAAGCACATTAGCAACGGCAATTCGTCATTAGGCATTTGTCACTCGCCATTCCAGCCCCAATGCCCTACCTCTACAACACCCCCGAAGACCAAGCAGCGATGCTCGCCGCGATCGGCGCGAACTCGATCAACGAGCTCTTCGCCATGGTCCCGGCCGAGCTGCGGCTCAACCGCGCGCTGGCAATTCCACCGGCAATGTCGGAGCTGGAGCTAACGCAACACATGAGCGCGCTCGCGGCCAAAAACGCGCACGCCGGCCAAAAGATCTGCTTCCTCGGCGGCGGCAGCTACGATCATTTCGTCCCGGCGGTGGTCGACGAGATCGCCTCGCGAGGCGAATTCTTAACCTCCTACACACCCTATCAGCCCGAGGTCAGCCAGGGCAATCTGCAAGTGGTCTTCGAGTATCAATCGCTCATCACGCGGCTCACCGGCCTCGACGTCTCGAACGCCAGCCTTTACGACGGCGGTAGCGCCACTGCCGAGGCCGTGTTGATGGCCATCAGTGCCACCAATCGCGATGGCAAGGTTGTACTCTCCGCAAGCGTCCATCCGGAATACCGCCAGACGATTGGAACGTACCTGAAGAACTTGGGCACGGAAGTTGTCACCGTTGGCACGCCCCATGGCGTCACGCGGCCGGAAGATCTGGCGGCCGCTGCCGACGCCGAAACGGCCTGCATCGTTATCCAGCAGCCGAATTTCTTCGGCTGCGTCGAAGACGCTGCGGCGCTCGCCAAAATTGCCCACGACGCCGGCGCGCTCGTCGTCGCCGTGTTCGATCCGATCAGTCTCGGCCTTTTGAAGCGTCCCGGCGATTGGGGCGCCGACATCGCGGTCGCCGAAGGACATACGCTCGGCACGCCGATGCAATATGGCGGCCCGTTCCTCGGCATCATGGCCTGCCGCGAAAGCCTGGTCCGCCGCATGCCCGGCCGCATTGCCGGCCAAACTGTCGATCGCCGTGGCAAGCGCTGTTTCGTATTGACCCTGCAAACCCGCGAACAACATATCCGCCGCGAAAAGGCAACTAGCAACGTCTGCACCAATCAAGGCCTTTTCGCGCTCCGCGCCACCGTTTACCTTTCGCTTCTCGGCCCGCAAGGCCTCCGCGAGACGGCCAACCTCTGCCTGCAAAAATCGCGCTACGCGGCCGACGGGCTCTGCAAACACGAACGCTTGGAGCGAGCCTTCGACGCACCGACGCTCAAAGAATTCGTAATCCGCGACCGACACGGCCGCGTCGACGAGCTATTGGGCGACGCCCTCGACGCCGGCTTCCTCGCCGGCGTCCCGCTCGGCCAGTGGTACCCCGAGTTGAGCGATTGTTTCCTCGTCGCGGTGACGGAAAAGAGAACGAAGTGTGAAATCGACGCCTTAGTGGAATCTTTTGCTCGTTGTGAGCGTGTGCATCATGCAATGGCAAGCACGTCATGAGGGGAATTTGCAATGTTCTTTCGAATGCGGTTGGGTGCACGGTTATTTATCATCACAAGCTTGTTGATTCTGTCGGCAACAAGCTCCTTCGCGGAACCGATCGACGAAGGCGATTCAAAGCAACGCGTCGATGAGTTGGCAGCCGAATTTCAAGGCAATATCGTAATGTTGGAAGTCAATCGATCGAGCGCCATGGAGTCTAAATCGAGCAATGTCGTGATTAGCGATGCCCGAATTCATAAAGTTGGTGATCGTTATTTTGTGCTCGGCAAGGGCTACGTTCCTGATGAGAGTGAATATACCTGGTATAAAGGTGTCACTATCGGCGTGCCTTGGGACAGCGTGCTGCGTTTTTCTGCCATGACCCCTGACCAGTTCGCCGAATACGCCAAGCAATGGAAAGAGCATTCCAAAAACTAATGCCACGTATTCGCAAATGCGAAACCCCCGCGACACAAAACTCTTGTTCGAACTCTCCAAGCCCGGCACGCGCGGTGCGCGGCTGCCCGCGTGCGACGTGCCCGAGCGGGCGGCTATTGAACTGCTGCCTGCCGCGGCGCTCACCGCCGCGCCCCCTGCCCTCCCAGAGCTGTCCGAGCCGCAGGTCGTGCGGCACTTCACGAATCTTTCGACGCTGAACATGAGCGTCGACACGCACTTCTATCCGCTCGGCTCCTGCACGATGAAGTACAACCCCAAGCGGAACGAGCGAGCTGCTCGAATGGCTGGCTTCGCCGACCTCCATCCCTATCAACCCGAAGAGTCACTGCAGGGAATACTGCAGCTCCTCTGCGAGTTGCAAGAATATCTGCAAGAGATCTCGGGCCTCGCCGCATGTTCGTTGCAGCCGGCGGCCGGGGCGCACGGCGAATTGACCGCGTTGTTGGTCGCGGCCGCCTACTTCCGCGAAATCGGTCAAAGGCGCACCAAAGTCCTGGTCCCAGATAGCGCGCACGGCACAAACCCGGCCAGCGCCGCCATGGGCGGCTTTCAGTCGGTCACTGTGAAAACGCTCGCCGACGGCACCGTCGACATGGACGACCTCCACCGCCATCTCGACAGTCAGGTGGCCGTGTTCATGATCACCAATCCAAACACGGTGGGCGTTTTCGAGCCCAAGATGCGCGAAATTGCCGATGCCGTCCATTCCATCGGCGGCCTCGTCTACCTCGACGGCGCAAACATGAACGCGATCCTGGGCATCACTCGGCCGGGCGACTTCGGCGCCGACATGCAGCACTTCAATCCCCACAAAACTTTCAGCACACCCCACGGCGGCGGCGGACCCGGAGCTGGCCCGATCTGCGTGATCGATAAACTCGCCGCTTATTTGCCGACACCAATCGTCGTGAAGGAAGAAGGGGCAGGGTTCAGAATTCAGGTTTCAGACTCAGTAGCGGCCCGCTCCTCAAGCCTGAACCCCGAGTCCCGAACCCCAAACCCTCCCCGCTACCGCCTCGACTACAACCGACCCAAATCCATCGGCCGCGTCCGTGCCTTCTTCGGCAACACCGGCGTCTTGGTCCGAGCCTATTGCTACATCCGCACTCATGGCCCGGATGGCCTGCGCCGCGTCAGCGAAAATGCGGTCCTCAACGCCAACTATTTGCTCAGCCGTGTGAAGCACATTCTGCCCGTACCACAGGGCGACCGCTGCATGCACGAGTTCGTCGCCTCCGCCGCGAAGCTCAAGGCCGAACGGGGCGTCTCGGCGATGGACCTGGCAAAGCGGCTGCTCGACTATGGATTTCACGCGCCCACTGTCTACTTCCCGCTCACCGTCAAAGAAGCCGTGATGGTCGAACCGACCGAGACCGAGAGCAAGGAGACGCTCGACGCGTTTGCTGAAACGCTCTTCCGGATCACCGAAGAAGATCCTGAGCTATTACACGAAGCGCCCCACACAACCGCGATCAGCCGCCCAGACGAAGTGCAAGCGGCCCGCCAACCAGTTCTCGCATGGAAGGAAGGTTGAACAGCAACTGATGCGCAGTGCTTTCCCCCAATCCCGCGAGAATACTGCCTCACGCAAAGTCGCAAAGCCGCAAAGGCACGATACGATTAAACCTTTGCGGCTTTGCGCCTTCGCGTTAGACAATCCTGTGCGAAGTCAAAGTAATGGCGAGAGTTCTTCATAACACTTTGGCACTAGAACCCCAAATCCTGAACCCTGAACCCTTGCACTGCCGATTGATCATCGACCCTCCTGCGGCGGGCGCATGGAACATGGCGGTCGACGAGGCGCTTTTACTGGCTGCCGCCGAAGAAGACATCGCCACGTTCCGATTCTACGAGTGGATCGAACCAACGCTGTCCCTCGGCTATTTCCAGCGATACGAGGACCGTCAGGGGCACGCCGCCAGCCGTCAGTGCGTCGCCGTTCGCCGTCAAAGCGGCGGCGGCGCGATTCTGCACGATCGCGAACTGACGTACTGCCTGGCGCTACCGTGCGAGCATCCGTGGGCCCGCGATACGCAAAAACTTTACGCTACGGTCCATCAGTCCATTGTCCGCCAACTTAAGCGGTGCTTGGTCGGCAATGGAATCGAATCGGCGCTCTCAATCTTCTGCCCCGTTTTGCCGAAAAATATTTCAAAAAGTCGTCAATCGGCTGGCGAGCCCTTTTTGTGTTTTCAGCGACGAGCGCCCGGGGATGTCGTGATTACACCGCAACCGCCTTCGAAGAACGCGGACCGGACCGCCGAGGTTTGGAAAATCGTCGGCAGCGCCCAGCGCCGCCATCGCGGCGCAGTATTGCAGCACGGCAGCATACTTTTGGCCCGATCTCCGGCCGCTCCCGAGCTTCCCGGATATTTCGACCTAACCGGAACCACGATCACGGGTTCGACATTGGCGTCGGCACTATTAACAGAAGTCGGCGAAATTCTAGGCCTTCCCCTAAAAACACAGGGCTTGCCAGCATCGGTTTCGCAAGCCGCACGAGAGATCGCACGGGACAAATACGGTTCCGACTCGTGGACCCGCCGCCGATAGGGCCAAAGTCTCGACCGCGACACGTCCGAAGTTAAACTAGCCGGGCCGATTTGGCGTAAGAATAGTTGCACAGTTGCCGGCGAATTGTATAAATTGAGGCTTGCCTGCCGGAGCAATCGATCAGTAGGCGGCTTCAAGCGCGCCAACAAATGAGCAAAAACCGATTGCGAGCGACACCACCATTATGAGGGGGATATCGCTCTTAGGGCAAAGAACTACAATGCAGCGTCAATTTTTTCCACCCTACGGCTAGGAGGCTGTATATCATTAAATAAACGCCTCGTCGCCAGTGCGCCCTCATCCTTATTCTTGTTATCCGGCGACCGGCATCTTGCCGGCGCGACGATTGAAGGCCGCACTTGGGCTTTGTTACCGCGCGACTATGAAGGTCTTGTTTGTTACGTTTCTTTGATTCGCGGAGCAGGGCAACGGGTCCATGGAACTCAAATTGATTGTGCTAGCCGGTGCGAAGGAAGGCACGCAGATCCCGCTGAAGAAAGAAAAATTCATCATCGGGCGAGCGAGCGAATGTACTCTGCGCGCTGGTAGCGAAGCGATTAGCCGTCGGCATTGCGCGATTGTGCGCGCGAATGGGGCGTGGGTCGCCAGCGACCTGGGCAGTCGCAACGGCACCTATCTCAACGACCAAAAAATTGAAGCGGCGACGCCACTTGCCGTCGGCGACGAGCTGCGCGTGGGGCCGCTCAAATTTCGCGTCGAAGAATACGTCAAGCGTGCCTCAGAAAACAAGGTCCTAGCGCCAGAGCTGGCCACCGCTGCGGCTGCCACAACAGATGAGCCACAGGATATTAATCGAGCTAAGCAGCCGCCTGTCAAGAACATCGCCGAGGTAATCGAGCGGACCGTCAGCAAGGCTGACGGCTCCATGAGCGAAGATGATGTCTCGCGCTGGCTGCTAAATGTCGCCGACGTCATGCCGAAGAGTTCCACTCGCGAAACGCGGACGCTGAGCATGGAAGAAACGACGACCTTGGGGCGTCAGGTAACCGCGAATTCCAAGCCCATCGATGAATCGGTCGAAGAAATTGTCGCCGACACCCACAACGAGCAAGAGATTGCCAATGGAGTGGCGGCCACTAACAAGCCGGATTCCGGCAGCGGCGGCTGGAGTTTCTTCAAAAAAGTTGGCGCCAAGAAAAAGCCTGGCAAGTTGCCGCCGCGCCCGGCCGAAGCGAGCAAGGACAGCCGGGAAGCGGCCGCCGACATTCTTCGCGAAATGACCCGCCGCCGCTAGCGACTCGCCGCCTGAGCTTTCCCTGGGCTCGCGCAACGGATACGATTCCCATCTGCCGTCCTTTCCTGCGACGCTGCACGAATCGACTTTCCATCTTTGATTCTCAAACCGAGCGGCCTCTGGATGACTAGCAATCGACTTCCCGATAAGCACCGTGTAGCCGGTCTACTGGGCCTGGCCTTTGACGCCGCCGACGGACACAAACGGATCACCCGCGGCAAAAACTTCTTGCTCGCTGGCGGATCGGAACAGACCCACGTATTCATGCGTGAGACGATTCTCAAGGTCAACGAGCGGCTCGACGAGCGCGGCCAGCGATTGGCGGACGTCTCGGTCGAAGAGCTGCGCGAGCTACTCGACGAAGTGCAGGAATTGGAGTAGAGTTTGGAGGCCCCAGATCTTATTCCTCCCTGCCGCCTCCCGCCATGAAAATCGGCATTGGCTCCGACCACGCTGGCTTCCGCTACAAGGAGCTGATCAAAACTCACCTTACCGAGCGGGGCCACGAGGTCCGCGATTTCGGCACCGATTCGACCGCGACGTGCGACTACCCAGTCTTCATCCGGCCGGTTGCGGAAGCGGTCGCCGACGGCGAGTGTGAACGGGGCGTCGTGCTCGGTGGCTCCGGCAACGGCGAGGCGATTGTGGCCAACCGCGTGCCCGGCGTGCGCTGTATTCTGGCATGGAATGTCGAATCGGCCCGCCTCGGCCGAGCACACAATAACGCTAACGCCCTTTCCCTAGGCGAACGGATGATTCCTGAATCCGAACTCTTGGCGATCGTCGATGCTTGGATGACGACGCCTTTCGAAGGCGGCCGGCATCAACGTCGCATCGAGCTGATCGATCGGCCGACGGGTTGACCGATTTTTGAGCGCATTCGGTGAGGTGGCCGTAAACGAAGCGACCAAACGTCCTGTTCGGCCACCGTGAGGCTCCATTTCTTCGTTCTACAACATGCTCGGCGTCGGATTGTAGTCCACATCGCCGGCATCCTCCTCGGTGAGCGGCTCGGCCGACCGCTCCCAGGCATCACAGCCAGCCAGTGCGCTCTTCTGCTCAAATTTGCCGCGCTGATCTCCCTTGCTTTCGAGCGTGGCCCAGCGAACGTAAGCCAAGAGCTGCTGCTCAGAACCAAACGTGGCCACCAGTCGGCAGGGGCCGCCTTGTTTCGATCCGTACAGGTAATACATGCTCGCTCCCTAAATAGCACCGCGGCAAAATGGCAGGCCCCCCTGTCATCAGAACGCCTCTGAAACCGTTGATCCGTGACAAACATTGATAATCCTGTCGCGCCGCGATCTCTTGAATTCGCGACCACTCTGGGCATGGGATCGGCCCGCATTATACAATGGAGTTCCCGCCGGAACGCGGCCTGGTCTTTCCAATTGCGGCACTCAATTTGCTGCAAAACAGGATATGAGAGATTCTTGGATGCCGGGACAGACAATGCAGGTTCGGATAGCCGTCGCGGATGACGAGCCCCAGGTTCGCAGGACGTTTGTGTGCCTGCTCGAAGCGCTCGGCCACGAGGTCGTCTGTTCTGCCTCCAACGGTGCCGAGCTGATTGAACTTTGCTCGGCGCGCGAGGTCGACATGGCGTTCGTCGATCTGGACATGCCCGTGATGGACGGCCTGGCTGCGGCGGTGGAAATGTCCAAACAAGGCATTCCCGTGGTGCTGATTTCCGGGCATCCCGACGCCTACGACGTGGTCGTCGAGCATGAACCAGTCGTCGCCCGCCTCCTCAAACCAACATCAGTCGACGACTTGTGCCGGGCGATCGATGCCGCGCTTGCAAGCAAGCGCTAGCCGACCGTCATAGCGAAAAATGAAGCGGCGGCTTCGCAGCTGCACCGGCACTGAGTTCGCGACCCGCTTAGCATCCAAGGTGCGGGTTCCTAGTCCGATTGCTCGAGTGCATCGCGACCTGCGCGTCTTCGGAGCCAATTAATTGCCTGCCACACAGGCGGCCGCATCGCCAGCCAACGCTCAAAGCGCGACTTGCCTGGAAAGTTGATCAGTGTCAACCCGACGGCCATCGTCAACAGGCCCTGTCCCGGCGTCACTAGCATCACCAGCCCGGCCAGCAGCAAAACGATGCCAGCCAGATTCTTTGAAACCAAGACGAACAGCCGAAGCAGAGGATGCCGGTGCTCAGCGGTCGCAGCGAGCTGCCGCTCTTGCGTGAAATAATCTGTTGGCAGCCGGATCACGAGCCAGCCTACCGCGATGGGCGTCGACAGAAACATGACCAGCGACGCGGCAGACGCCCAGGCCAACAGCTCAGGGTGTGATTTGACCGAATCCCAGGATGCCGCAATCCAACCCATTTATGCTGAGGCAATCTCGTGGCCAAATTCGCGCAGCGAATCCAGCGTGTAGATCCCGGTGTTGTGACCATCGCTGAAGTCAACGCTATAGGCATAGTGGCCGACCGGAGTCATTGCCGTGATTGAAAGCGGCTGCGTTTCAGCCGTGGAAAGAATGGGTAACTGTGTGATCGGCGGCGGAGGCGCGGATCGTTGTTCACGGCAGGTCGCGCAGGGACACTTGTCGCGCAGCTCCCGAACCGAATACTCGCGGACAACGCCGTCGCTCCACGCTATGCGAAGTTGTCCACCGGGGATCAATTCAAGCTTTATTGGTTGTGCGTTCACTTCAAAATCTCAAGACAAGAAGACCCGCTTGCCACGAACGTCTTCTGGAAGCAGTTTCAAAACCTGCCACCGGGAGGGCGACGCTCTTGCTGAGCCATGATGTATCAGCATTTGGCTCGGCAGAGCCTCCCCCCCAGGTTTTGAAACTGCTTCTAGTCTCCCTTTCCTTGTCTCCGTGCCTTTTTCCAGCTTCATCGTTCATCCACGAATCGATGCCCTTTGCCCTCGAAGCGCGGCAACGACATTGCCGGCACGGCTCGCACCTCCACCTTCAGCCCGAGCTTGAGCCGCAATTCCTCGGCAATCCGTTCAGGCCGCATCAAATGATCTTCAACGTCGATCGCAAGCTCGTCCAGTTCCCCTCGCTTGCGGACTGTCATGCGATATTCGACGACCTCCGGGAAGCCGTGCAGGATTTGCTCGATCGCGGTGGGGTAGATGTTGACGCCGCGGATGATCATCATGTCGTCGGCCCGGCCGAGCACGCCCCCTTCAAGCAGCACAAACCGGTTCGGACCGCTTTCGGGCCATTTCGGCCGCACGAGGTCGGCGGTGCGATAACGAATCACTGGCGATCCGCGGCGACCGAGCGTCGTTAGAATCAAATGCGCGAGCTCGCCGCTTTGGGCCGGTTGGCCGGTCTCAGTGGAAACAAACTCGGCGATAAACTCCGTTTCGTTGACGTGCAAGCCGCGGCCCTCCGCGTCGGCGAAACCCCAAGGGCCGACCTCGGTCGCGCCGGCATGATCGACGACCAGAGCGTCCCATGCCGTCTCAATCCGCCGGCGAAATGAGGGCACGCTGCCGCCCGGCTCTCCCGCCACGACAATTTTCTCCACGGCCGTGCCCGCCAGGTCGATGTTGTGTTCCTTGGCGACCTCCGCCAGGCGGAGCGCGTAGGTGGGCGTACAGAAAATGGCCGTGACATTCGTGCGACGCAGCAGCTCGATGCGGGCCAGACTACTCAGCCCGCCGCCAGGAATCACAAGCGCACCGCGAACCACGAGCGCGTCGAACGCGCTCCACAGCCCGATGAACGGCGCGAAGGAGAACGCCAGCAGCACTCGGTCGCTGGGTGTGATCGCGGCAGAATCGAGCACGAATTGCCAACATTCGAGCCACCACTTCCAGTCCTCCGCGGTATCAAGCACCGTAAGCGGCCGACCGTGGGTGCCCGACGTCTGATGGCAGCGAACGTAGGCTTCGATCGGATAGCTGCGATTGACGGCGAACGGATCGGCGGCGGCTGCGGGCTCTAATTCCTGTTTCGTCGTCAGGGGCAATTCGGCGAGTTGGTCCAAACGGTCTAGCCGCAAGCGCGAGCCGTCTAGTTTGTGCTGATAAAACGCATTCGACTGAACGACGTCAGCCAGCAACCGATTGAGCTTTTCGAGCTGCAATCGCGCGAGTGCACCGCGATCGAGCGACTCGAGTTCTCGGCGTTGATCGAATGACAGTGAACTCGTGGTGGATATCATTGCGCGACAGGCTTAGTTTTCGGCCGTCTGACCCAAGCAAATTAGCGACGAATCAGTGCGGAAATAGATGTGGCTATTGGCCACCGCGGGTGTCGCCTGCACCGGTTCATCGAGCTTATTGCGAGCGAGCAATTTGTATTCTTTGTCGGCCGCCAACACGACGACCTCCCCATCGAGCGAGACGCAATAAATCCGGTCGCCAACTCGCACCGGCGAACTGTGGAACCGCCCGCCGACCCGCCGATGCCAATACTCTTCATGCGTTGCAAGGTCGATGCACGTTACGGTACCGCGGTCGTGCCACAAGAACAACAGATCGCCTGCCACGAGGGGCGTGGGAATGTTTGGCACGCCGGAATCCAAGCGATACGCTTCCTGCGGCGGCTCGCCGTCCTTACCGGGTCGCATCGCAATCAGAACTAAGCCGTTGTTGCCCGAGCCGCAAGAGGCAAAGACCAATCCGCCCGCGACGATCGGCGAACTGACGCAGCGGTCCGGCAAGTCTTGCTGCAAAGCTTGCCACGCAACTTGGCCGTTCGCCGGGTCGAATGCGGTCAGGCCGGAACCCATGCTGGCCGTAAGTAGGAGTTTCTTACCACCCGCTGTTTCCCAAACGCAGGGCGTGGCGAACACGGTTTTGCCACTGCCGCGCGGAACATGCCAGAGGACTTCCCCCGTCGCCGCATTGACGCCGGTCACAACGCTATGTTCGGCGTCTTCCGTGTCATTATCGACGCAGATGACGTCGTCAATCACGACTGGCGATGTCCCGAAACCATGTTGCTCGACGAGCGTGCCGACTTGGCGCCGCCAAATCTCGTCGCCCTGGTGCGTCAGCGCCACCAGCATAATATTTTCGCCGTCCATCCAACTGAGGTAGATCCGCTTCGCGTCGATGGCGGGCGTGCTCGTGGCGAAGCTATTCATTGCGTGCTTATGGTACGGCGACGCGGCAATACGTTTCTCCCAAAGCTGCGCGCCCGAGCGCGCGTCGAACGCCAGGATGACCTGTTCCGCCGAGTCAGGATCGGCCGACGTGACGATCAACTGATTGTCCCAGATCACTGGCGAGCTGCGTCCTACACCAGGCAGCGACTTCTTCCACAAGTAGTCGGATTCTTGCCACTGCGTGGGTATGCCGGCGGCGTCGCTTTGACCATCGCCATTGGCACCGCGGAAGCGGGGCCACTGTTCGGCCGAGACCACGCCGGAAAACGACAACACGACCAAGCCAAGCAACATCAAGAACAGGTTTCGCATGGTCGCTCCAGTTAGCGTTCAATATGGTATTGCTCGATCTTACGGTACAGAGTCGCCCGGCCGATGCCTAGCAGCTTGGCGGCTTCCGGCACATTGTTGCTCACTCGGCCGAGGGCTTCGGTGATCAATCGCCGTTCCCAGAATTCGATGTTGAGCGTCTCCAGGTCGCTGCTCCCAGTGTCGCGGAGCGCGAGGTCGGTCGGGCGAATCGAGTTCTCCTCGGCCAGCACAACCGCGCTATCAAGCACGTTGCGAAGCTGCCGCACGTTGCCGGGCCAGCGATAGCCGAGCAGCTTGGTGCGGGCCGTGTCGGTGAGGCTGAGTTTCGGCCGCCCGTGCAGTCGCCGGAAGTGATCCAGGAAAAAATCTGCCAACAGACCGATGTCGTCGCCGCGATCGCGGAGCGGCGGCAGGTATAACTCGAAAACGCTGAGCCGGTAGAACAGGTCCTCGCGGAACCGTCTGTCGCGGACATATTTTTGCAAGTCCTGGTTCGTGGCGGCAATTACGCGGACGTCGACTTTTACTTCCTTCGTCGCGCCGACCGGCAAGAAGGGATGGCCTTCCAGGATCCGCAGCATCTTCGCCTGACCATCGAGCGTTAGCTCCCCGACTTCGTCGAGGAACAATGTTCCGAGGTCGGCCTGCTCAAAGTAGCCGATGTGATCGCGATCCGCGCCAGTGAATGACCCAGCCTTGTGGCCGAACAGCTGGCTCTCCATCAGGTTTGCGGGGATCGCCGCGCAGTTGACCGAGACCATCGGCCGGTCAGCTCGTGGGCTGGCACGGTGAATCGCTCGGGCGACCAATTCCTTGCCCGTGCCGCTCTCGCCGCGCACCAGCACACAACCGGGTGCCTTGGCAACGCGGCCGATCTTTGTCTTCAAGTCGCGCATCGTCGGACTCTCGCCGATCAAGTCCGAATAGCCGGGCGACTTCTCGACCAGTCGCTGATAATCGGATTGCAGCGAGGTGAGTTCGAGCGCGCGGACCAACGCGATAGCGACCAGATTGGCCACCGAAATGATAAAATCGAAGTCGGATTGGCGAAACCGGCCCGCCTGCAGATAGACGTGGATCGCGCCGAGCGTGGTCCGTTCGCCGTCGACCGTTCGCCGGACAAGCGGCGCGCAAACGCCGTCGGCAAAGTGCCCGAGTTTTTGCGCGTCCTTGGCGGTCGACTGATTGGCGATCCATACGGCGTGCCCTTGGCGGGAGACCAATTCCGTGAGCGATTGGTTGAGCGACACGCGGCCGGCCGCCTCTTGCGGGATCACCAATTTCGGCTGCAGCCCGCCTTCATCGTTGACCGCGAGAAAGCCGACCACCGCTGCTCCGGTTCGCTTCTTCAGCAAATCGAGCGCGATCTCGACAACGCGATTCGGATCGCCGCAGCCCAGCAGCTTGATGCAAAGCTGATACAGCAGCATCAGCTCCTTCACTTGTTCGGTGCTCGGCAGGCCCGCGAGCGCGTCTTCGTGCGACTGCTGCACGGCGATTGGCATGTCTTGAACGATCGTCTGCATCACCTGCGGATCGTCGCCCTTGGCGGTCGGCGGCTCCTCCGATTCGTGGAATTGGAATTCGGTGCCGCCGACGCGGAGCGTGTTGCCGTCGACAACGGTCGCCTCGTCAATTTTCTGACCGTTCACGCTCGTGCCGTTACGGCTGCCGGCGTCGCAAATCGACCAGATATGGTCACGCCGCGTAAGCACCGCATGGACCCGGGAGCAAAGCGGATCGGGCAGCGAGATGTGGCAATCCGTGCCGCGGCCGATCGAGTTCTCGTGCGCTGCGTCGAGCGGAAAATTGGTGCCTGCCCGGCTGCCCGTCAACAGCGTCAGATAAGCGTATAAACCGGGTATGCTGGTCATCGCCGCAAGTCGTTACCGCTGTTCGGTTTCCCAAACGTGCATCGTACACTAGTGACGCGCGGATTGGGAACCGGTGAAACAGGCTCGAGCGGCGCAAAAGAGATCTGCCAGGTGCCCCTCGCAGCCAATCCCGTTAGCGGTAGAAGCTGCCCGACGGTGGGGTAACTGGGCCACGAGCCACGGCCGGCCCGGCGGAAGCGTCCGCCACTGGTGCATTCGGAGGTGCCGGCGATTGCATCGCGGGCGACATGGGAATAGGTGCGCCGGAATTCATCGCCGTCTGATTGGGCGGCCCCATCGGAATCGGATAGCTCACCGGAATCGAGGCTTGGGTCGCTGGATTGATTGGCGGCTGCTGCGCATAAGCGGCCGGCAAGAGCTGCTGCCGGATTGCGTCTTGTTGTGGTTTCCAACATGCGCCCGTCGCGTCGTCAACGATCAAACCTGGGATGCCGCCGACCACTACGTTACCAATAATCCACGGATTGATTGTCGAGCGGATTGGCACCTGGGTTGTTTGATAGCCGGGCGCCTCGATCGTGGCCGTGTATTGAGCCGGCAGGAACCACTTGCCGTTTCTATCCAGCGAAACCACCGCCGGCGTGTTGACCGACGCCACCTCGCGGCCACTCTTGTCTTGAATCGTGACGTGAGCCGCGGTTGGGTAGGTATCGATGGCCACGTTGGCGTGTCGGCCGCTGATAATCGACGCGCAGCCGCTCGGGAGCACCGCCGCACAGGCGGCAAGAAGTAATAGGTGTCGAGGTTTTGGTGTGATATTCATCGCCATTTTGACACGCGCGGGCGAGATGTTACTAATCGACGTTGCCAACTCCAAGAGCGCGCAACGCGGCATTGAAAACTATCGGCGGGGCAAAGGGGCCTACGTCACCAGCGGCAATTAGAATTGGCAGCCAGCACTGCTGGCGCTGCGCGAAATCTGCGTTTCCGGCGGTCGGCGGCTATCGCGCTCGGAGCAAAAGAACGGGCACATCGGCCACCGGGTGATACCCCAAACTGGCTCAATTCATGGCGGCAGAATAATTCTTTTCACTCCCATGTAAGATTTCGTATCGTCAAACGACTATCCTAGAGTCAACCGCCACTCCCCATTGATGTGAATCATGAGTGGCGATGATCCTCCGGGGACGATTGGATCAGTGCATGATTAACTGGGACACCATCGTAGCCAACGATGGTCCAATGGTGTGGTGTACCCTGTGGCGACTGCTTGCCAATCGCGCCGACGTGGAGGAATGCTTTCAAGATACATTTGTCGCCGCACTTAAGTTGTCTCGTCGCGAAACCGTTGAATGCTGGCCCGCCTTACTGTGTCGACTGGCGACGGCACGCGCCGTGGACCGTCTTCGGCAGCGGTATCGGCAAGTCGGCAATTGGCAACTACGTGCGAATGATTGCGGCTCCGGGAGCAAGTCGCTGGAAGCAGCGGTGTCGAGCCATTCCGGGCCGGAAAAACAGGCGATTGCGGCTGAATTGTCAGATCGACTACGCGAGGCTCTGGCAACGCTTCCGGAACGCCAGGCCGAGGTGTTTTATCTGAACGCGCTTTGTGGCTGGAGCCACCACGAGCTCGGCGAGCGGATCGGCATGACAGAAAATGCCGTCGGCGTGACTATCCATCGCGCCCGTCAGCGCCTGAGAGAACTTCTGGACGACGGAAACTAGCTCGCTTTGATTTCGTACGACGCGATCTCCTGCGGAGGGGACTTTTATGAATCAGCCCGTCACGAACCCGCCCGACAACGAAATGCTGGACGACATTCTCCAGCAGGCGATCGCAGCGATGGAGGGGGAAATCGTTCCGCCCGGTCCGCCGCCTGAACTTATCATCGCCACGAAGCATGCTCTTCATGAGTCAGGTCAGCCACTTGGACGATCTTTGCCATGGATACCAAGAACCCGCCTGATGAAGATTCTAACCTTGGCCGCTGGTCTGTTGTTGACGGTGAGCACCGTCGTCCTATTGAGCTTGGCAATTAAATCTCCGTCGTCGGCTTTCGGCCAAGCCCTTAGGCAGGTCCGCGAAGCGAGTTCGATGTCTTATACCAAACTACTTACCGTGGAGGGCCAGAAGGAACCAATCAAAGTCAGGGAGTTTATTGCCGCGGACGGTCGAAGACGAAGTGAAATGCCAGGTAGGGAAGGATCGGCCGTAACGACGATCTTTGATACGAACGGCTGTATTCGAATCGTGCTTCTGGAGCTAACGAAAACGGCACACGTTCATGAGCCAAGACCGGACAGTGGCATCAATGCCGGCCGGATGTTTCTCGTCTGGTTGCAAGATTTGAAAAAACTAGGTGATAAGCCGGACAAGGAATTAGGGCAGAAGGAATTGGATGGCCGCCGAGTTACCGCGTTTGTGGCCAATCAAGGCCAGTCCACGTTCACGATTTGGGTTGACAACGCCACGGGTGAGCTGGCACGCATCGAGCACGATTCTCCCGTAAACGGCGCGCTCGCTCACGTCGTCATGACCGATTTTCGATTTGACGAAAAGTTGGACAACTCTCTCTTCGATTTTTCTGTCCCGCCCGGATACAAAGTTTGGCAACAACCGGCCGGACCGTTAGACGCGATCTCGTCAAGTGGCGAGACAAACATCATCGAGGCTCTACGCAGCTACACCAAGCGCGACGGCGGCAAGTTCCCCGCAAGCCTGTCCGACTGGGGTCCGTGGGCAGCGCTTTTCTCGAAAAACAGCCGCGACGGAGCTGTCGATCCCGAGGCCACTCGCGTGATGTCCCATCTCGGGGCGATCCTTCCATTCCTGATGTCGCTTCCCAAGGACGACTATGCGTATTTGGGTGCAGGCAAAACGGTTGAGCAAAAAGACGTCGTCGTTTTCTGGTATCGGAAATCCGGCGGGGCGTATCGTGCGATCTATGGCGATCTCTCGATCAAGGATATCACGGCAGAAGACCTGCCGAAGTGAAGCGATTGCCAACCTTTGACGTCCTATCACCGCGCCCGCAGCAGCAGCACGGGCACACTGATGCTGTGTTGCACTCGGACGGCGGTCGTGCCGAAGAACATGTCGGCCAAGAGGCCGTGGCCGTGGGTACCCATCGCCACTAGATCGCAGCCTTGCTCCTCGACCCATTTGACGATCTCCGTCACCGGGTCGCCGAAGCCGAGCTCGGCCTTGATCGGCACCCCTACGGCCTGAAACTCGGCTTCGATCCTGGCCAGATAGGCTCGGTCCTCGTTGATTTCCTTGCCGGCCGCGTCCGCGCCTGACCATTGCGCCGGCACACCCGTGGCCACGTGCAGCAAGACCACGTTGCTATGCATCACCTTAGCCAGCTGCTTAATGTGCTCGATGATCACACGGTCCGTCGGCGTCGTGTCGAGCGTTACGAGGATTGACTTATACATCGGTTTCCTCGATTGCGGATGCCAATGACTGCTTCCGATCATGGTAACGAAAGTCGCCTTAGTCAAACAGAACCTACCCAGCCGGCATGTTATCACGTGGCGGCATCATCCCCCGACAATCACTTGCCAAGCGGACTTCAGCGAATCGGGCAGCCCGTAAATATCCATGCAGGTGATCACAAGTGCGCTGGTCCAACCGGCCGCCAACAGAAACCAACCGCTTTTCCATCTCCCCATGAACTTCCGCGAGCTCGTGAAGTGCAGCAGCGGAAGCATGGCAAAAGGAAGCTGCATGGCCAAAATAACCTGGCTGAGGGTGAGCAGATCGTTGACGCTGCCTTCGCCGCGAAGGCCAATGATCAAAACTGCCGGCAAGATCGCGAGCGACCGCGTGATCAGCCGCCGGATCCACGGCGAAAGTCGCCAGTGCATGAAGCCTTCCATCACGACCTGGCCCGCCAGTGTTCCGGTGATCGTGCTGCTCTGGCCGCTCGCCAAGAGCGCAACCGCGAACAGGGTGCTTGCCGCGGCCGTGCCCAAGAGCGGAGCGAGCGTCAGATACGCCACGCGAATCCAATCGGCGTCGGCCCCAAACGCGACAACTTGCCCCCCGGCGGCCGTGACGCTGTCGCGCCCGTAAAACACCATCGCGGCCAGCACCAGGATCGCGGCATTGACCAAAAATGCGATGCCGAGTGCGACGGTCGAATCGATCGTGTTGAATCGGATCGCGGTGCGAACGTATTGGTCATCGGCCAGCGTGAGTTTGCGGCTCTGAACGAGCGCCGAATGCAGATACAAATTGTGCGGCATCACCGTTGCCCCGATAATGCCGATCGCCACATAGGCCATGCCCATTTGGCGGAATCCTGGAGTGAGCATGGCGTGCCCCATCGCCAGAAAATCGGGCCTCGTCTGCGGCAGCACGAAGATTTCGATAAAGTAGCACGCGCCGATCGTGACCACGAGCGCAAAAACCACTGCTTCAATCGTCCGCATCCCGAATCGCTGCAACGCCAAAAGCAGAAAGACGTCGGCCGCGGTGATCATCACCGCCCAAAGCAGCGGAATGTGAAACAGCAAGTTGAGCGCGACTGCGCTCCCTAACACTTCGGCCAGGTCACAGGCGCCGATTGCCACTTCGCAGAGCAGCCAGTTTGGCCAGCGCGACCAGCGCGGATACCAATCTCGGCAGGCCTGCGCCAGGTCTTTGCCGGTGACAACGCCGAGCCGAGCTGAGAGCACCTGCAGAAAGATCGCCATCACGCTGGCCAATGCCACGACCCACAGCAGGTCGTATCGAAAGCGGGCGCCGGCCGCCAAATCGGTGCCCCAATTGCCCGGATCCATGTAACCGACGCTCACAAGCAGAGCGGGACCGGTGAACGCCCGCAGTTGCCGCCAAAATCCGGCTTGATGGTGCGGGACCTCGACCGTGCCGTGCATTCCTTCCAGCGACATGTGACTGGTCGGGGCGACGGTAACGAACCCAGGCGAAGCTGGTTCGTGGGATGTCCCTGCGGTTTCGGGATCGTTTGTCATTTCGTGCAATCCCATGCCAGCACCCGTACATCGGCATTCCAGCCTGACATGCCAAAACCTCGTCAGGCTGGAAAGCCCGACCTAACTATCGGCAAGTTGCCAAGCCAATTTTGAGCAATCAAAATTAGAATATGGGCGATTCAAAGAATTGTCAATGCCGGGGGCACCTGATAGCTTTGATTTGTCCAAGAACCACGAAAGGGAACGCGTGACCAGCAGTACGGTCGAGAACTATGTTCGGCAGCTCTATCTCGAGCAACGGGCCAGCGATGGCGAAATGATCCTGATGGGCCGACTCGCCACGGTGATGGGAGTCGTGCCAGGCACAGCCACGTCGATGGTCAAGGCGCTCGCGGACGCCGGCTTGGTCGAGTACCAACCGCGCGGCGGAGTGCGGCTCACAGCGAGCGGCGACAAGTTGGCGCTGCTCATGCTCCGCCGCCACCGGTTGATCGAGCTCTTCCTCGTGAAGGTGCTCGGGCTCGATTGGTCGACCGTTCACGACGAAGCCGACGCGCTCGAGCACGCCATTTCCGACCAAGTCCTGGAACGAATCGACAAATTGCTCGGCCACCCGGCCACCGATCCCCACGGCGATCCGATTCCCACGTCCAAAGGCCACGTGCACGAGCCGCGCCGCATGAGCCTGGCCAATTGCCCACTCGGCAAGCCACAGCGGATCGTACGCGTGCTGGATCAGGACCCGGAGTTTCTACAGTTCATCGAGCGGCAAGGTTTGATGCCCGGCTCAACGATCACTGTGGGCAGCCGCGAACCGGCCGCCGAAGCTGTAAAGATTCGCATCCCGCGGCGACAGGAGACATCTTTGGGTTTGGCTGCCGCGGCGAAAATCTTGGTCGAATCGCCGGCGAATTCGTAGCGCTGGCGGTTCCAGCTAGCGGGCCGCCTTGCTGCTAACATGCCACTCTGGTAGAGTGCTTAACTGCGCCATGTTCGACGAATTCGTCTTGGCGTTTCTCCCTCGGGCTGTGGCTCAGTCTGGTAGAGCGCTTGGTTCGGGACCAAGAGGTCGCTGGTTCGAATCCAGTCAGCCCGATTGCTTGGCATTGCCAATCGTGGAACAGCTCCGCAATATCCTCCGGCAGTATTGGGGCTTTGACGAGTTCCGCGAGTTGCAGGCCGAAGCGATGCAGGCGGTTGTCGAGGGCCGCGATTCGGTCGTCGTGCTGCCGACCGGCGGCGGGAAGTCGCTCTGCTTTCAGGCGCCCGCGCTCCATCTTTCGGGTCTGGGCGTCGTCGTCTCACCGCTGATCTCCTTGATGAAGGATCAGGTCGACTCGCTTTTGGATTGCGGCGTCCCGGCGGCTTGCGTCAACAGCACGCTCGCCTTTGACGAGAAGCGGCGCGTCGCCGATGAAATTCGCGGCGGTCGGCTGAAGCTGCTCTATCTCTCGCCGGAGCGGCTCATGACCAATCGCACACTCGAATTCCTGCAACAAGTCCCGATCTCATTCTTTGCCATTGACGAGGCCCATTGCATCAGCGAATGGGGACACGACTTTCGCCCCGAGTATCGCGAGTTGCGGCAACTGAAGGAAAAGTTTCCCGGCGTCGCACTGCACGCCTACACGGCAACCGCTACGCCGCACGTCCGCGACGACATCGTGCGGGAGCTCGGGCTCTCTGCGCCAGCCGTTCTCGTCGGGTCGTTCGACCGCCCGAATCTGGTCTACCGCGTGCAGCGCCGCACCGATCTCTTGCGCCAAATTCGTGATGTCGTCGACCGTCATCGAGAGGACTCGGGCATCATCTATTGCATTCGCCGTAAGGACGTCGAAGAGACGGCGGCGGCCCTCTGCGATCTAGGCTACCAGGCATTGCCCTACCACGCCGGCATGGCGGATGCGGACCGGCTGCGGAATCAAGAGGCCTTCATCAACGACCGCGCGCGAATCATCGTGGCGACCGTCGCCTTCGGGATGGGGATCGATAAATCGGACGTGCGTTATGTCATTCACGCGGCAGCTCCCAAATCGCTGGAGAGTTATCAGCAGGAAAGCGGTCGCGCCGGCCGCGACGGGCTGGAGGCCGAATGCTGGCTGTTCTATTCCGCCGCCGACTTCCAAACGTGGCGAAAGCTGCAGCAAAACCTGCCACCCCACGCCTTGGAAATCGCTATGGCCGTACTGGCGGGCATTGATAGCTATTGCAGCGGCGTGAAGTGCCGGCATCGCGCGATCACCGCCTACTTCGGGCAGCAATTGGAGGCCGAATCTTGCGGCGCCTGCGACGTTTGCCTCGCGGAAATCGATTTGGTCGACGATCCGCTCGTCATTTCACAGAAGATTCTTTCCTGCGTCGCCCGAGTGGGCGAAAGATTCGGCGGTGACCACGTGGCGCTCGTGCTCGTCGGATCGAGCGACGAGCGGGTCGTCAGCCGCGGGCACAACGTCCTCAGCACGTGGGGCCTCCTGCGTGAGCACGACAAGCGGACCGTCCGCGCGTGGATCGATCAATTGGTCGGACAGGCGTTTCTCGTCCGTAGCGGCGAATACAACGTCATCGAGCTCACGCCAACAGGCCGGCAAGCGATGCACGGCGAAATCACACCGCAACTTTTAAAGCCGGCCGCCCGCGCGCGGCGAGAATCGCGCGTGGCCCGCGAATCATGGGACGGCGTCGACCACGGCTTGTTCGAGGCCCTCCGCCGCTATCGCCGCACGCAAGCGGAAGAGCGCGGCGTGCCGCCGTTTGTCGTGTTTAACGACGCCACGCTTCGCGAACTGGCCCGGTTCCGACCATCGACCGCGGTCGCTTTACGACAAATCCACGGCATCGGCGAAAAGAAAAATGCCGAATATGGATTCGATTTGCTCCGAGAAATCGCCGAATACTGCGCCGAGTCGGGCATCGCTATGGACGCGGAACCCCGTCCAAATAGCACGGCTACGCGGGGAGTGTCGCGTGGTACGTCGATATCTTGAAATGATCAGACTTGGCCTCACGACCAAGCCACGAATTTTGGCGTCGTCCTCGTTTGCGAAACAAGCATCGCCGCCCGCTTGCCGTCCGTGTAGTAGGTATCGCCTGTGAGATTGTGGCGCGGCGCGCTCGGGTCGCAGGCGCCGACGCCGTCGACGTAGCCAGCCAGTTCGATCCGCTCCGCCTGAAACAAATCCTCGACCACATAGTCGCGGGCCTCGTCGACGTTTGGATCGATGCGATGCGTAGTCAAATTCCAAGTCCGCCAAGTGAATCGCACGCCGATGTCGCGGCTCACCTGTCCGACCCACACGGGCAGCCCTTGATAGCGTAGCGGCGTCGCCCAAAGTCGCAAGTGAAGCCGTTCGTTGATCGAATGGCGGACGCGCTGCAGCGCGAAGTCTTGGCAGCGGCCGAAGAGATAGAGGGCACTCACAGGCGAATAGCGATACTCCCAACCGGTCAGAAACGCTCGAAACGTTTTCGCGCAGGTCGCCAGCGTGATGACTTCCGTCAGGTCCCAGCGCGGGCCGAATGCACTGAGCAGCGTCGGGAATTCGCCGACGACGACCAAATTGGCGGGATCGCCCGCTCGCAGACCGCTATGGTTCGTGGTGGTACAGGGTGACTCGGCGAGTCGAGCGCGGAGGGTCGGGAGATCGCACTCCACGGGCGGCCCGGGCAGTTCGTTCTGCAGGATTTCGTGCCGCAGGTAGTCGGCGTTGAGCCCCGGTACGCTGGCCGTGAAGACAAACTCCTTCGTATCCTTAAAGCCGAACAGTTTGATGTGGACGACTTTGTTTCCGGCATCGAGCGGCGTGAACACAAAGCCCTCTTCCGCGCCGCCGGGAGGGACGGGCCGGAGCTTAAACGCTTGCTCCGAAAAGAACGCGTCGATCTTGCGATTGGCAAGCCGGGCGGCGAGCAATTTCACCGGCAGCAAGAGGAGCAGCGGCAGAAACCACAATGCCAACACCCCATATTCCAGCAGCCGCTTGCCGCTCGAATAGTGGTTGGCCCCAGCCGCCTCATAGGAAGAATAGTAATTCGGATCGATGCCGACCAGGCTGAGCCGATAGGGCGTCAGGCCGTGGTTCTCTATCCGCAGCCAAACCGGCTGAACACCGCGCTTTGCCATCGGCACGCCAAAAAACGCGCGGCTCTCGCGGGCATCCAAAACGGCGACCGTCACTTCCACGCCGTCCTGCGACTGGCTTTCGGCCCGGTCCATGAACGACCGCGCTGCCGGCGACGTCGTGTAAGAAATCCACAACCGGCGCAGGATCGGGATCGAGTCAATCTTCATCGTGCTTTGTCAGTCCCATCTTTCGATTTCCGCCGCCAATCCCGCTCATCGCCTGCTTGCCGGCAGGACGTTGCATGAAAATGCGCGACGGTAGATGGTAGCACAGGCACGTCTCGCTGACGATGACCCGGATCAAGGTGAATGGTCAACTCTGTGCCGTTATTCTCACCGGCGTCTGATTCGTCCGCTTGATCAGTTCTACCAGCGCGGCGCGCGTCATAGTGCCAGTCACTTTCGGCATCGGAGCCGTCTGCACTCCAGTTGATGCATTTGATTGTTGAGTCATCGGACCGCCCCGTTTCTAGACATACAAACTCGCCCGGTTCGCTAATTCCGCCAATGCGGGTTGCTCGCCCGCCCGGAATTCCACAAACAGCTGGCCCAAAGCATCGGCCGCCTCGGTCGAAAGCGCGTCGAAGGTCAGAACACCGATGGGGTCACCGTTTGCCGCGCCTGCGTCCATTCCCACCAGTTGACGCAGCGGCAACGAGAGGATCGCCACGACCTCGCGGGTCGCCGAGTCCTGGCCCCCGCGGAGGTGAAATGCCGCCTTCGCATCGTGCACATCGTCCCGGCGAAAGTAGCGGACGTCGCCCTTCTCGCAAGTTTGCCAAACCAATCCCTCACCCGACCGGCCAAGAAATCGAAAGAAGCGAATCCCGGCATCCGGATCGGTCGAATGCGTGCGGTAACTATAAACCATCTCGAGCATCTCAATCGGAAACATTCCGCCGCGGCGAAAGATGTGGGCCCGAAATGGGAACCGCGTGAGGTCCGCTTCGTAGTCGCTGAAAACGCCGTCGAGCAAGGCGTCGAGCTCGGCATTGCGCAGCGAGGGGAGGTCCACGTCCAAGATCGAGACCAACGAGTAACTGATCCGCAACACCACCAGCAGATATACAATCACGGCTGTCGTCGCGACGCTCGGCGGTAGCCAATGGGCCAGGGCCAACGGTCCGACGGCTACGGCCGTCCACGCGGCCGCCTTCAGAAACCGGATCATGGCGATGACCCTTCAAGAAGAGGAATGGCAAAGCCTGCTTCACCATTATGCGAACGCCGGAACCTCGCGCCAAGAGACGCGGTTTTCCGTCACGATCGACCAAGCGGCAAACGAAAAAAGTGGCGAAAATCGCCGATCGCTCGCTGGCGGAGGGAGACGTGCCGGTAAGATAATAGGCGATTCGAGCCCAAGAGAATTTCCTCGATCATTCGAGCGATGAACGATGCCCGCGACGGCAAACGAGTTGATGCAGTGCATGGAAGTCTGGGGCGGTAACCAGGCTGCCGACAATGGCGTGACCACGGCCGGGCTCGATGTCTGGGTCTATTGCAAGCCGTACGGCGAATCCACGGGCGGCGGCGATGTGTACTACGTTTCGTCGTGTGCCACGAACCGCATTTTGCGTCTGTTGGTTGCCGACGTGAGCGGCCACGGCAAAGCAGTCCATGACCTTGCAACTGAGCTGCGCCGATTGATGCGGCGTTACGTCAACCACATCGACCAAAACCAATTCGTCCGCTCGATGAACGAGCAATTTGCGGCCCTAAGCGAAGCGGGCATCTTTGCTACGGCGATCGTGAGCACATTCTTCGCGCCGACCAGTCGGCTGACGCTCTGCAACGCCGGGCATCCGCCGCCGCTCTTGTATCGCAGCGCGAAGCGCGAGTGGACTTACCTCGAAGAGGCCGAG
>DASYDU010000345.1:0-5677 GCA_036499445.1 Lacipirellulaceae bacterium | reverse complement strand
CCCACCGGGTATCGTAGCAGATTGGTGCCGGTCCAGCGAGTCGGGCGAGGCGTAGCTCGCCGGCTAGTTTTCCAGCGGACCGCCTCGCGCAACAAAAAAACGGCTCCTGCCCGTTGGGACAGGAGCCGTTTTAGATTATTGATTGCATTGCGGAGTTAGTCACTCCGCAGACAATCGCCTGATGGCTCAACCACCGCAACCACAGCTCGGGGCGGCATTGCAGCCACAGCTCGACTCGCAACCGCAGCTGGATTCACAACCGCAACCGCAGCCACGGTGGAACAGACCACGGAAGCAGCCCAGGATGGGGCAGCCCATGTGGCAGCAACCACCACAGCTCGAGCAACCACAGCTGGACTCACAGCCACAGCTCGACTCAGAAGCGCAACCACAGCTCGACTCGGCGGGAGCGGCGCAACCACAGCTGGCGGGAGCGGCACAACTCGACTCGGTGGCGCAGCCACAGCTCGACTCGCAACCGCAGCTCGACTCGCAGCAACCGCAACCACAGTTGCGATGGCACAAGTTGCGGAGGCAGCTCAAGATCGGGCAGCCCATGTGGCAGCAACCACCACAGGACGAGCAACCACAGCTGGGGGCTTCACAGCCACAGCTGCTAACTTCGCTGCAGCAGCTGCTACAGCCACAACCACCACCACACAATCCACCGAACAGGCCACAGCACGCATTGGCGCTGGCGGCGCTGCCGAGGACTACGGCGACGCCCAGGACGAGCGTCATTGAGAAACGTCGGTTCATCGGGAGACTCCTAATAGAACGAACACGGAAGGGTAACAGACACAGTTGGCGCGGGCCGGCGGCTTTCGGATCGGTGGGCGCTTATGGTGCGCCAGCCGCTCATCCATGCCCGAAGCCCAACGTGGCCTGCAAACGCGACGTCTCCTACGTCAGCAAAGCATATCGACAACGTAGATTACCTGGCTTTACTGATCCGACGATTTTGCCAGGTTGCCGCGAAAGTTCGTTGACGAGCGCGCGGGTCTTGCCGGATGTAGGAGTGGCAGCTACTCGGCGATGAGTGCTGGTCGGATTACGCCAATCGCGAAAAAGTGTGAAGGCCGGTTATACGGGCGGCCGCCTAATGTCCATTGCCGCCGATGCGGTCTTTGCCGACCCAGTAGCTTGCGCTGAGGATTGGTTAGCGGGACAACAACCGTCCGGCATGGATCAAATCGGCACGTTCCAACAATCGCTCCGGCGCGTTCAGTTTAAGAAACTCGACGGTGGTTCGGCCTACGGCCGTGATCCCCACAATCCGTGGTCCGTCAAGTCGAAAGTGGTCGATCCAAGACTGTCCTCTTGGATTGAAGAGGCGAGTGAATTGGCCCGTCGCTGGATCATTCGAGCCAATGTCGCTCGATTTGCGGCGGTTGCACGGCAGGCATGAGAGGGCCAAATTCGTGAGTGCCGTATCGCCGCCGTGTTTCTCGGCGACGATGTGATCCACCTGATGACGAGATGCCGAATCGTCCTGGTGAATCAGGCAATACTCGCAACGATTCGCCGCACGACGGGCCACGTCTCGTCGCATGGAATCGGACGGCCGCGTCACGGTTGCTTCCTTCGCGCACGAGCTTTGAGTAGCCGAACCAAATGCTCAAATTGCTCGAAGGAATCCAATTCGGCGGACTCGCCCGCACTCAGCGAGCCGTCACGATTCTTGGCCAATAGATCGTCCAGACGCATTTGCTTGTCGCTGGAAAGCTGAAAGTTCAAGAGCTCGTCCGACGGGGCGCTCTTGACCAACAAGTTAACAAGGTCGTCATAGATCAGCGGGAATTCAACCGTCGACATGACCGCCCCGCGTTGGGAAAGTGGAAAGGTTTAGCTTTGACCTATTATAGCTTGCGAGAAAACTGAGACTACCGGCCATTGCCACCGATGCGGTCTTTGCCGACCCAGCGGCGGAGGACTTCGGGCACCAGGATCGAGCCGTCCGGCTGTTGGCAGTTTTCGAGAATGGCGATTAGCGCGCGGCTGATGGCCACGGCCGTGCCGTTGAGTGTGTGGACGAGGTGGGTGCCTTTTTCGCCTTTGTATTTGAAGCGAATGTCGAGCCGGCGGGATTGATAGTCGGTGCAATTCGAGGCGCTAGTGACTTCGCCGTATTCGC
The DNA here is from genome assembly GCA_036499445.1 of Lacipirellulaceae bacterium. Lineage (GTDB taxonomy): Bacteria > Planctomycetota > Planctomycetia > Pirellulales > Lacipirellulaceae > DASYDU01. The sequence continues at coordinate 3,543 of DASYDU010000345.1, read as the reverse complement.
CGTTTTCGCCGCGGCCGGGCATCCAGGCTTCGAGGTCGAACTTACGGTAGGCTGGGCCGCCGAGGTCGCCGGAAGCGATATCGAGCACGCGAAACGGAATGCCGAGGCCGTCGAAAATCTGGCACTCGAGATCACAAAAGTAATTGAGCATGTCCTCGCTCTGTTCGGGCAGCGTGAAGGCGAACATTTCAACCTTGGTGAATTGATGGACGCGGTAGAGCCCGCGCGAGGCGCGGCCGGCGGCGCCTGCTTCCGTGCGATAGCAGTGGCTGATGCCGCAAAGCTTGATAGGGAGGTCGTCAGCGTCAACGATTTGCCCTGCGTAGAGGCCGCCGAGCGTGATTTCGGCGGTAGCCACGAGATTGAGGTCGTGGTTTTCGATGCTGTAGATTTGCGTTTCGGGGCCACGCGGAATGAAGCCGACTCCTTTCAGCACGTCGCCTCGGGCCAGGTCCGGCGTAATCGTCGGTGTGAAGCCTTCGCGGCTCAAAAGGTCGATCGCGTATTGTTGCAGCGCGAGCTCGAGCAGCACGGCTTCGTTCTTGAGGAAGTAGAAGCCGTGGCCGGCAATGCGAGCGCCTCCCTCAAAGTCGACAAGTTTGTGCTGCTCGGAGAGCGCGACGTGATCGAGCACTGGAAAGCCAGCACGGCGAACATCGATTTGGCCGCGGCGAACTTCGCGGCTGGCATCTTCGCCACCGACGGGCGATTCGGCATGCGTGAGATTGGGCATGCTATTGTGGATGGCGCTCGCCTCGGCGCCGATGCGGTCAATCTCCGCTTGCTTGGCGTCCTTAGCCTCGCGGAGGCGGCGGCCTTCTTCCTTGCGGGCGTCGCGCTCGGCGTCGGTCTTCGCCTGGCCGATCGATTTGCTCACGACATTGGCTTGCCGCGAAAATTCTTCGACCTCGGCCTGCATCGTGCGGCGCTCGGTCTCGAGCTGCACAAACCGCGCGACGTCGACCTTCGCGCCGCGGCGGTCGCAGTTTTGCTGCACGACGTTGGGGTTTTCAAGAACAAATCGACGGTCGAGCATGACGATTAAAGTGTCAGTTTTGCAAGTTCTGACCACAAATGGGCGCTGGCGCGGATGCCGCGTTGGTAATCTTCGAGCGAGAACTTCTCGTTCGGGCTGTGTGTGTTGTCGTCGTTTTGGCCCCAGCCGAGTAAGAGCACGTCGGCATCGAGCTCACGAGCAAACGTGGTGACAATCGGGATCGAGCCTCCTTCGCGGATAAACACCGGCCGGCGGCCGAAGCCGGATTCAATCGCGGCGGATGCCGCGCGGATGTACGGACTATCGAGAGGCACGACGACGCCTGGGGCGCCATGGTGGTCGACCAACTCCATCCGAATTCCGGCGGGTAGGCGGGCTTCCAAAAACTTGCGCAAGGCGACCGTAATTTTAGCCGGATCTTGTTTGGGCACCAGTCGAAAGCTGAATTTGGCGCTGGCTCGGGCCGGGAGCACGGTCTTGGCCCCTTCGCCTTGATAGCCGCTCGTCAGTCCATTGATGTCGCAGGTGGGACGGGCCCAGCGGCGTTCGAGCGTGGTGAAGCTGGCCTCGCCGGAGACGCCGCTCACGCCTAGCTGCGTCATGAAATGGGCCTCGTCGAAGGGGAGACTGCGGAACTCCCCGCGCTCGGCGTCGGTGAGCGGAATAACTTCGTCGTAGAAACCGGGCAGTTGAATTCGCCCATGATCGTCCTTGAGCGCTGAAAGGAGCGTGACCAAAACATTGGCGGGATTCGTGACTCCGCCGCCGAAGACTCCGGAGTGGAGGTCCTGTTTGGGACCGGTCAGCCGCAATTCGTAGTAGGCGATGCCTCGCAATCCGTAGGTGATCGCCGGTATGCCCGGGCCGAATTGAGCGCAGTCGCTGATGACGACACAGTCGCAGGCGAGCCGGCTGCGCTGGTCAGCCACAAACGGTTCTAGGTTGGCGCTGCCAACTTCCTCTTCGCCCTCAATAAGAAACTTCACTTGTAGCGGCAACTTGCCGACCGTTTTGATCCAGGCTTCGACGCTTTTGACGTGCGTGAGCATCTGGCCTTTGTCGTCGGTGGCGCCGCGGGCGACGATGTTGCCGTCGCGGACCGTTGGCTCGAAGGGCGGCGAGATCCATTCGTCGAGCGGGTCGGGCGGCTGCACGTCATAGTGACCGTAGACGAGCGCGACCGGTTTACCTGGCACCGGCGGCGACTCGGCGTAGACCAGCGGATGGCCGGCCGTTTCGATTAGCTCGGTGGACAGCCCGAGCCGCTTGAATTGGGCCGCGACCCACTCGGCGGCTTGTCGGATGTCGCCAGCATGGCGGGGATCGGCACTGACGCTGGCAATGCGAAGCAAGTCCGTCAGGTCGTCGACAAACGCCTGGCGATTTGCGTCGATGTGTTCTAGTGGGGACGACATGGTTGGCGATCTCAAAGCGATCCAATATAATGGGGCACAACACGTTACACCACCGCACTAGCCGGACCACCGGACAGGTTGTGATCTATGGACGCCGACGAGACGGTTGTCGACGAAGGGGCGGGCACGGGCACGATGGTCGCCGAGCCTCAGGTTAAGCCCGACCGCAAGAAGCGCGAGGTGCCACGGTACCATGTCATTCTTTGGGATAGCGATGGCCACAGTTACGAGTATGTCGAGCGGATGCTCCGCGAATTGTTTGGCCATTCACCGGAAGATTGCCATAAGATGGCGGAGAAGGTGGACACCGACGGCCGGGTGATCGTGCTCACCACGACCCAAGAGCACGCCGAGCTGAAGCGCGACCAGATTCATGCTTACGGCAAGGACGATCACATCAAGGGGAGCAAGGGGTCGATGCACGCCACCGTTGAGTCAGCCGCGTAACTGCAATTTCGGAATGCGGATTGTCCAATTCGCCCTCCGAAATCCGCAATTCGAAATCCACATGAAACTTCGAACCGTTACTCTTGGCTGCAAGGTGAATCAGTACGAGACGCAGTTCGTGCGCGAGGGGCTGCTCGGGATTGGATATGAGGATGCGGTCGAGCGCGAAGCTGCCGACTTGTGCATCGTTAATACCTGCACGGTGACGTCCGAGGGTGATTCGAAAAGCCGGCAAACGATTCGCCGGCTGGCGCGCGACAATCCCGCGTCGAAGATTGTCGTCATGGGTTGTTACGCGACCCGGGCACCGGAGGAAGTGGCCCGGCTCCCGAACGTGACCGAGGTCGTGACCGACAAGCGCGAGCTGCCTGACTTGTTGGGTCGGTTCGGTGTGACCGACGTGCCGACGGGGATCTCGAGTTTTGGGCGGCGGCACCGAGCGTATGTGAAGGTGCAAGACGGCTGCCTGCTGCGGTGCAGCTTTTGCATCATTCCGCACGTGCGGCCACAGGTTACGAGCCGGCCCATCGCACACATTCTCGACGAAGTGCGGCGATTGGTCGACAACGGCTATCGCGAAGTCGTACTGACGGGAATCCACTTGGGTCATTACGGCGTCGACGGGAATCGGCACGCGCCGAAAAGCGAGTGGACACGCTTATCACACCTCGTGGACCAAATCGC
>DASYDU010000344.1:0-4711 GCA_036499445.1 Lacipirellulaceae bacterium | reverse complement strand
AACCGAAGCTCGCTTTCCAAGATTCGTAGTCCTGGCCATCAACTGCGCCGTTGCCGTCGTAGTCGCCGGGCAGGACGAATGTATTGCCGAACTCGTTGATCGCATTTCCACTGCCAGCGGTCACGTTGAGGCCCGCTAAATTCAGATTCGACGTGTAAAAAATTTCGGCCCCCCAGCTGCCCGAAAGATTCACATTGTGAAACGAAATGTTGTCGATGTTTCTGAGTGGATCGCTCGGACTCGCCGCGATGCTATTCAGACCATAGATGATTGCCACATTCTGGGTGGCGCCCGTTGCCGTGATGTTGCTGTACGTCACGTTGTCGAAAAACGGCTGAAGGTCGGTGTTGTTCGTCTGATTCACATTCACCGTCGGATCGCCCGGGTTAGTCAGGTTGTGGAGCGCCGACGGGCTCACTTCCTGCTTTCCGTAATGGTCTCCGGCGTTATACCAGCTGTTAATGATGATGGGCGTTTTTACGTTGGTCATCGTGATGTCGCTGAAACTCACGTTCTTCACGATGCCGCCGCCTCCACTCGTTTGGATTGCAGCCGCACCCGACTTCATCCGCACGCCATTGTCTGTGCCGTTAAACGTAATGTGACTCACCGTCATGCCATCCAGGCCGGCGTCCGTCTGACCGCCCACCGAGATGCCGTGCCCCGAGCCGATCACGTTGTTCGTGATCGTGATATCGCTGCAAAAAGTCCCCGACGGCTTGGCAACGATATTGTCGTCGCCGTCACTGATGTTGGAATTCTTGATCAAGATATGGCTGCCCGAAAAATCGATGCCGTCGGTTTGCGACAAGTAAGCGCCGGCATGCGCCGCCAGTGTGTTGTTGTCGTTGATGTTGATGCTGTCGATTGTCAGGTTCGTATCCTGCTCCACGACCAGGTGTTCATGCGACGCGTTCTGGATCGTAACGCCTTGCACCAGGGCATTGGTGATGTGTTTCAGCGAGATCATGTTGTTGCCGGATGTCGTCGTGGTGGCCCGGCCGTCGAGGATCCCGCTGCCGGTGATCGCGATATCGTGCAATGTGCCGGAGGTCGTAATGAACGCCGACGTCGGCGCGTTATTGCGGATGGTCGCGCCCGCGTCGAGATGCAGATTGATGTTGCTCACCAGCGCGAACGCGTTGCTCAGGTAGGTTCCTGCCGGGACCTCGACCATACCTCCACCGGCGGCCGATGCTGTGGCAATCGTGTTTTTGATGTTGTTGGTGTCGGTGGTGGCGACGCCCGTGGCGGCGGGAACCGTAAACGTGTTGGCCGGGATGGTCGGCAGTGTCGGGTCGGCAACGACGGACATCGCCGGCAACAGTGAAGCGACCACCACGATGGCAATCCACCTGCCATGAACGAATTGCCCAATGCGCATATGGCGGAGATGTTGCATTCTGATCGCCTTATTAGCCCAGACGGGTTACTGGAGCGCCTAACACCACGGCCCAGACTAGGGCTGAGTTCCCGGATACCCGTATTTGGACCGGGGACCGCCAATTCGTCAAGCATTTTCGCCTTGTTCCGTAGGTGGTGCGCCGAGCGCTTGCTTGACGGCGCCGACCGAGCGGCTACGAAGCTTCTGGTTTGGCCGAGCCCAAACTCACACTCGTCGCGGCGCAGACTTCAAACCACCTCTACCATTATACCCACGGGCGCGGGCCAAAGAATAGTTTTCCAGCCCTCTGGGTACTCCAATCCTTGCAACGCATTACCCCAATCCTTGCATTCTCATCGCCGATCCAACGCCACAAACTCCCGAGGCGCCGGCCCGATGTAGTCCGCCGCCGGACGGATTAGCTTGTTGTCGGCCCGCTGCTCCATGACGTGGGCACACCAGCCGCTCGTCCGAGCGCACACGAAGAGCGGCGTCATCAGCGGAGTCGGGACACCGACATAGTGATAGGCGCTCGCGCTAAAGAAATCGGCGTTCGCAAACAATTTCTTCTCGTCCCACAACAATTTCTCGATCGCCAGCGAAACATCGTACAGATAGGCCTCTTTCGATCCCGCCGATAGCCGCTGCGACCACCGCTTGTTGATCGAATTCCGCGGATCCTTCAGCTTGTAAACGGCATGCCCAAAGCCCATGATCTTGGCTTTATTGGCAAGCATTTGCTTCACGCCCGCCACGGCCTCTTCCGGCGTACGGAACTTCTCGATCAGTTCCATCGCTGCCTCATTCGCCCCGCCGTGTAGCGGCCCACGCAGCGCCCCGATCGCGCCGGTCACGGCTGAGTACATGTCCGAAAGCGTGGCCGTGATCACGCGCGCCGTAAACGTCGACGCGTTGAACTCGTGCTCGGCATACAGAATCAGCGAGGCTTCCATGAACCGCCGATGCTCCTCGCTCGGCTCTTTCCCCGTCACCAACCTCAGGATATGCCCAGCGATCGTCTTCTCCGAACTCTCCGTTTCCACGCGCTTGCCATCCTGCGTAAACCGAAACCAATAACCCATCATCGAAGGCAAGCTCGCCAAGAGTCGATCGGCCACGTCATGCTGCCGCGCAAAATCGCCCTCCGGCTCGAGCGTCCCGAGCATCGAGCAGCCGGTCCGCAGCACGTCCATCGGATGGGCCGACGCCGGAATCTTTTCCAGCACCTCCCGCAGCGCCGCCGGCAGGCCGCGGATCCCGCGCAGCCGCGTCAAATAAGCATCCAGCTCTTTCGCAGTCGGCAACTTGCCGTAGAGCAGCAAATACGCCACCTCTTCAAACACGGCATGTTCGGCCAAGTCTTCGACGCTGTAGCCGCGATAATGCAGTCCGTCGCCGCCGGCGCCGACCGTGCAAATCGCCGTCGACCCGGCCGAAGTTCCCCGCAATCCCGATGACGCCGCTGGTGCTGCTTGCTTGTCCACGAATCTGCTCCGCTTGGTTAAATCGCAATTTCAATCGGGAGGACGAGGCTCCCGCCGAGCCACGCTTCGAGTTCCGGCCCATATTATCGGACAACCGCCTCGTAGAGAAGCGGCCACCCCGTGGGCGACCGCCCCGCCGTATGCTATCTTTTTGAGACGGCTCTTCGTAAACACCAGGCGCCGCGGCCCGTACCACCGCCGCCCATCCCTTCACTCGCATCAATTCCCGAGGCACCCATGGCTGAAACTGCTCCCTGGATTACTTACCGCCCCGAGCTCAAAGTCCTCGATTGCACCATCCGCGACGGCGGCCTGATCAACAGCCACAAGTTCAAGGACGAAACGGTCCGAGCCGTCTACGACACGTGCGTTGCCGCCGGCGTCGACTACATGGAAGTCGGCTACAAAAATTCCGCCAAGCAGTTCCCGCCCGAAAAGTACGGCCCGTGGATGCGCTGCGACGAAGAAGACCTCAATCGCGTGCTGGGCGATCACGATGCCAAGCGCACCGGCCTCAAACTCTGCTGCATGGCCGACGCCGGCGACAAGAGCGATTGGCGCAACAAGATCGTCCCCGCCAGCGAAAGCATCCTCGACATGATCCGCGTCGCCTTCTACGCGCATCAAGTCTCTGAAGCCGTCGAGATGATCGAGCACTGCCACGCGCTTGGCTACGAGACGACCGCCAACCTAATGGCCGTCACCAACGTCGAGGATGTCGAGATCGACACCGTGCTGACCGCCATCGCCCCGACCCACGCCGGCACAATGGTCATCGTCGACTCCTTCGGCCACCTCTTCCGCGAGCAAATCGACCGCCTCTACAAAAAATATTCGGCCGCCATGAACGGCACGGGCAAAGACATCGGCATGCACGCCCACAACAACATCCAGCTCGCCTTCGCCAACACGATCGAAGCCATTATCCTCGGCGCCAACCGCGTCGACGCCACGATGGGCGGCCTCGGCCGCGGCGCCGGCAACTGCCCGATGGAGCTGCTGCTCGGTTTCCTCCGCAACCCCAAGTTCAAGCTCCGCCCTGTGATCGAGCTGCTGCAAAACCACATCGAGCCGCTCAAGCCGGCTCTCGAATGGGGCGCGCTCGTCCCCTACAACATCACGGGCCAGATGAACTTGCATCCCCGCGCCGCGATGCAATTCCTCGACAGCCCCGAGAAAACCAACTTCATCAAGTTCTTTGACCAAGTCGCCAGCGATGCGTAACGTCGTATGTTTGTCGTTCCGGCGACCATACTCATCTCCATTTATTGCGACCTTGGTCGCCGCGATTGCTAAATCTGCAACAATTTCACATAGATTTCTTTGACTTTGCCCCCATCGCGACGATATACTGACGCCGAGTTCTGACTCTTCGCCCCAACCTCACTCCAGCAGCGAGGGACTAATGACTCGGATCCGTTTGTCTCGTCTCCAGCGGTTCGCGCTGGCCAGCATCGCGGCTCTCGCGCTCGCGGCCGCCGCGCCCGTGTGCTTGGCACACGTCATTTCCGTGGCTTCGATCGGCGGACCCAACGACTTCGGCGGCGCGCTGGTCCCAGCCCCGCCAGACCTCACCAAGGGCGCGTACGTCGGCACGGCAGCTGTCTTTGAGGAAGCGAACGACATCATCCTCGGCTCTCCCCTCCACACCGATACCAATGGCTTCGGCGATGGCATACCCGGCCGCTATGAAACTGGGTTCGCCGTCGTCCATCCGGGCGTCATCCCGGCCGGCACCAAGATCAGCAGCTTCATGATGCATTTCGACGTCCCGCCGAACTCCTTCTTCGACACCGCCGCGTTTGACGTCCTAACCGATGAGAACATCATCGGCGTGATCCTC
>DASYDU010000343.1:0-5472 GCA_036499445.1 Lacipirellulaceae bacterium | reverse complement strand
GCGACCGCTGCGAGAACTTAGGAATTGGCACCATGAATTTGCTGGGCAAAATCTTTGTGGCCTTGATCCTGATCATGAGCCTCGTGTTCATGACGTTGGCCTTGGCGGTCTATGCGACGCATAAGAACTGGAAGGACGTCGTCGACAATCCGACCACCGGCCTCAATAAGCGGTTGCAGACGGCGCAGGCGGAAAACGACTCGCTCAAGACGCAATACAATCAATTGGAAACGAAGCTTACCGGCGAAAGAGAAGCGGCCGAACAACAAGTGCGAAAGCTCGAGTCAGAGCGGGTGGCGCTCGTCGATCGCAACGCTTCGATTCAAACGGAGCTCGACCAACTGAAGCAGGAGCGCCGCGACGCGACGGCGGCAGTCGCGGCCACTCAACAGAATAACGCTCGGCTGGCCGACGAAGTGACGAAGCTGCGAGAAGACATTCGGACAAACCAGCAGGCCCGCGACCAAGCCTTTGCCACCACGCTGCAATCCACTGAAGAGCTGCATCAAGTGAAGGGCCAATTGGATACAACGGGCGAACGGAACCGGCAGCTCTTAGCGCAAGTCGCGGGCATGACGAGCGCGATGCGCGAAGGCGGAATGGATCCGAACGTCGATCCAAACTCGATTGTGCCGCGCGTGGATGGAAAAGTGAGCCAGGTGCGGCAGACGGCCGGCGATCAATTGATTGAAGTCACGATCGGCGCGGACGACGGCCTCAAGGTCGGCAATACAGTCGAAGTTTACCGCGACAACAAGTATCTGGGCCGCATCGAGATTCTCAAGACGTCGCCGGATCGAGCGGTCGGCCGGGTCGATCGCCGCTTCCAACAGGGACAGATTCAAGAGGGTGACCGTGTCGCGACTCGATTCAAAGTCAACTAGACCGGCCGGGATTCTTATCCGGCGGCCGAGAACGACGATTTACACGGTGCTCCTGGGGATTGCGCTCGCGGCAATCGTGATCGCATGCCTGCTATTGTTCATCGAGCTGAATCGGTACGGCTACTTCTGGCGCCTGCCGTGGAAGGCACGAATATCATAGGTGAATGAGTCAGCGAGCGGATAGATAGTTCGTTCGGCGCTGGTCGTCAATTTCGCATTTCAAAACTTCGGATTATTCGCCATGGCTCAGCCTGAATTCATGATGTCGCCGGCGGTTGGCGTTCCCGGGCGCAAGCCGAAGACGTCGATCTACACGATGCTTTTGATTATCGCGCTGGTGGCGCTTTTGATTGGCTGCCTGACAATGTGGCTGGAGATCAAGCAGCTCGAAAGCACTTTTGGCGGAGTGCGCGGCAAGGTCTCGTTGAGCGCGATTCCCAATCACGCGATTGTCGACGTCGATGCGGCCTCTCGGGCACGCACTGTCTAGCCACTCCAATGGCGCTTCTGGCGAAAAATCTACCCCGCCGCGCCGCCGGCCGCAATGGCCGCTTCCGGCTGGCGGGCGCCAAGTTCCCGATCGAGATCCAAGAGGGCCGCCGGGTCATCTTTGACCATTTGAAACTTGTGGACGATCTCGCGCGCGGTCTTTTCCTCTTCCACCTGCTCCTGGATGAACCACTCCAATTCCACCAGAGCGGAAAATGCCTTCTCCTTAAAGGCCAGCTCATAGAGCTCGTCGATCTGGGCGGTGACGGTCTGCTCCTGCGCGAGCGCCCGCTCAAAAACCTGTGGGATAGAATCGAAATCGACCTGCGGCGCGGCGATTGGCCGCAATTTCACGCGTCCGTTGCGGGCGATCAAAAAATCGTAGAGCCGCATCGCATGGACGGTCTCTTCTTGGCTTTGCATCCGCATCCAGCGGGCGCAGCCGACGAACTGCTCGTGCTCGAAGTAGGCCGCCATCGAGAGATAGCTATAGGAAGAAAAGAGCTCGTTGTTGATTTGCTGGTTTACGGCGTCTTGAATGACCTGGCTGAGCATGGCGGCGGCATCCCTTGGCACAGTGATACGTTGGTATTTTAGTCGAACCGTTGGGCAATCAATTATAGGAGCGCCACAGCGGTCTGTCGGGGTGGACTATGCCACGCAACGAAATGAGGCGGGACTCGCGACCGACGCTTGGCCGCGAGTCCCGAATGCAGTGGGCCCGACTGGAGTTGAACCAGCACGCCCTTGCGGGCACAAGGCCCTCAACCTTGCGCGTCTGCCAATTTCGCCACGAGCCCCAAGCGATGCGGATTCCGGCGAATCCGCGGCAAACATGTCAGTCTACTCGCCCAACTCTCAGCGTCAAGCGAGGGTCGGCACGCTCCGCGGACCGCGATGTGGACGGTGTCGCGATTCTGCACGCTATTTCCCACCTTTCGCTAACGATAAGATGGAAGACATGGCACGACGGTTTGTGTTCGCTGTCGTTTCCTGCTTCGTTTCCGACTTGCAAGTCCGCAATGACTACATTCGATTCTATGCCGATGCTGATCGCGGTCGACGTCGGCAACAGCCGAATCAAGCTGGGCCGGTTCGGCTCGACGGGAGCTCTGCCGCGCGGGCGGACGGCAAGTGTAGTCACAACTGGCCGGTTATTGCCGGAGCCGATCGACACGCTCGAACTGCCCCTGACGAATCGGGCGGGTGAATTCGATGCAAAGCAACTAGCCGCCTGGTGTGACACCGGAATTTTGGACGTTACCGCCTGGCTAGTTTCGAGCGTGCATCGCGGAGCAGCGGAGCGGTTTGCCGAAGCAGTCGGCTCGCTGGCCAAAACGCGAAAGGCTGCGTGGCCGCTGCGGCTGCTCAACTTTCGTGACGTGCCGCTGGTGATCGCCATTGAGGCGCCAGAACTAGTGGGAATCGATCGTTTGCTGGCGGCGGCGGCCGCGGAGAAACTGCGTCGCCGCGACCGGGCCGCGATCGTCGTCGATCTGGGCACGGCGACCACGGTCGATCTGGTGACTGCCGCGGGCGAATTTGCCGGCGGAGCGATATTGCCGGGAATGGCGATGTCCGCCCGGGCGCTCGAGGAGCAGACTGACGCCCTGCCGCACGTGGCTATCGATGGCTGGCCGGGGCCGCCGCAATCGCTCGGCAAGGCAACGGTGCCGGCAATCATGTCAGGATTGTTTTGGGGGACCCTGGGCGCGATCCACGAGCTCGTCGAACAATTATCGATTGGTCTGGCCGCGCCGCCCGAAGTGTTTGTGACCGGCGGCACTTCTCGACTTTTCGCGGAGCAATTGGTGGCCACTCACAAGATGGCCGTGCAGCACATACCGCATTTGGTCCTGCGTGGGATCGCGCTCGTGGGAAGTGCCGAGGCGGCGTGGAATTGAAATGCCGGCGGCAACTTCCACTTATGTCGTGGAGCTAACGCCTGTGGGAAAGGCGGCGGTGGCGGTTGTTCTTGTGGCCGGACCCGACGCAATGCGAGCTGTCGACGAGTGCTTCACTGCTTTGAGTGGGCGGCAGATCAGGGAGGCGCCGGTCGCACGAATCATTCTCGGACGTTGGGGCGGTCCGGACGGCGAAGAGCTCCTTGTTTGCCGGCGGGCGATTGATCAGGTCGAAGTCCACTGTCATGGCGGTACGGCGGCAGTGCGATCGGTGATCGAGCGACTTTGCGAGCGAGGCTGCAAACCGACGAGTTGGCACGATTGGCTGCTCCGGGCGGACAGCGACCCGATTCGTGCTGCCGCTCAAATTGCGCTGGCCGACGCGCCGACGGCGCGGACAGCTGCCATTTTGCTCGATCAGTATCATGGCGCGCTAACCGCAATGATCCGCCGGGCTATCGACGCGGCAGACAGCGGCCGTTGGCCCGCCGCGATGGACTCTCTCGATGCATTGCTTAAGCATCGCGCGACCGGCATGCATCTTACCTCGCCCTGGCAAGTGGTGATCGCCGGGCCACCGAATGTCGGCAAGAGCAGTCTACTGAATGCACTGATCGGCTACCAGCGAGCGATTGTTTGCGACTTGCCTGGGACGACGCGCGACGTGGTCGGTGCGAGCACAGCGATCGACGGTTGGCCGATTCAGTTTTCTGACACCGCCGGGCTGCACGACACCCGCGACGAACTGGAATCGGCCGGGATCGAACAGGCAACGGCCGCGCTGGCGAGCGCCGCCTTGGTGCTGCTGGTTGCCGAGCCAACCGACGGCATTGGCCATACGACATCGAGCTATTCGCTGAGCAGGGCCAACATTGACGCACGTTTGCCGCGGAGCGTGCCGGTCGTGCGCGTGCATAACAAGATCGACCTGCTGGCAGCACGCGATCGGGTCGCCCTCGGCGAGCAATACGACGTGCTAACGAGTGCGATCACGGGTCACGGAATTGCGGCGCTCATTGCAGCGATCGGCCAATCGCTTGTGTCCGATCCTCCGGCGGAAGGCGCGGCTGTGCCATTCGCCGCTGAGCAAGTTCAGCGGCTTGAAATGGCTCGTGCCACAGTCCACAACCGCGACGCGACCGCCGTCGTGGCAAGCTTGCACCCGCTGCTCTCATCGAATTGAGCAATTGGGTACTGCCATTGCTGGCGCCGCTGTCACGCTCGTCGCACTGTGATTCATTCCCAGCGCGAAATCTTTGGTTAATTCGTTTCGGTTGTGCCGATGACAACCATGAGTATGGATTGCGCGATTGTAGCGACGCACTCGAATTCATTCAGAATCATGCGCTAAACCATAGCGCTTCAACTCACAACTGGCCGGGTCCGTGTTCCGGCAAACGATTGTCTTCAGGGGAGCACATCATGTGCATGCAGATGCAACCGGCACGCCGCCGGCCTAGCCTTCTTTCCGTCGCACTGGAGCGCGCTAATTGGGCGCTTGTCCTCGCGGCAAGTCTCGGCCTCGTAAGCGTCGGCGCGGTGAGCGCGACGCGAGCTGCGGCGATCGAACCGAGCGATTCTAGCGACGAGAACGTTGCCGACGACGGCGATACGTCGGTGCTGATCGCGAGCCGCGCCGCGGACGATGCTCAGCAGCCCGCCGCAATTCCCGACGATGACGGCGACGATTCGCTGCAACCGATTTCTCAGATTTCGGAGCACACGCCCGAGCTGGCGGACCTGACCTCGCTCAAATCGGACGAGGCGAGCCAGCCATCCGAGCACGCCAAAGCGAAGCCCGAACCAGCAAGTCCTAAATCCGCCGACACCAAGCAGTTTGCCAGCGCGCTCGCGAAGGTGGCCGGCAACGATAAAGCGTCGGCCGACACATCAGGCGATAATACAGGCACTGATCTCGGTGCCGCCTATCGGACGGGCATCGCGGCGGAGCCAGCCAAATTCAACGGCGTTCAGCCCGGCACGTCAACGAAAAAGGACGTGATCTCCGCCTGGGGCGTTCCTGTCAATACAGCGACGGGCGGCGACTCGACCATGCTGACCTACCATACCGAGCCATTCAAGTCGGTCGAAGTGCAGATCGCGGACGGCAAGGTGTCGGCGATCAAAATCGAGCTCCAGGGTACGCTGCCTCCCAAGCGGCTCGCCAAGCAGTTGTCGCTCGACAAGATCGATTC
>DASYDU010000342.1:0-5836 GCA_036499445.1 Lacipirellulaceae bacterium | reverse complement strand
CTTGATTGCGCGCTCGCTAGCGAGCAAATAGGAACAATCGCTCGGCGCGCTCATGACGGCCAGCGCCTTGGACCTTCAAACTTAGTGTCCCATCGTGTGCGTGTCTGGCCCTTGGAGCGGTTCTGTTTTCGGCAAGTGGTCGTACCAGGTGAACTTGAGGATCACCGCGGCAACGATGGATACCGAGAACCAAGCCAAGGCGCTTCCATGCCAATGGCCGACGAGGTACATCGGCGCCACGTAGACCCCGAAGATCGCGATCGCAGCCAATACCAGGTTCACCATTGCCAGCCAGGTACTCTCGGCGGGATCACGCAGTTCTTCGGGCGAGAGCCGAGAGAGCTTGCGAATTGGCCGCCACCAGCCAAACGGACGCACGGTCCTATAAAACTCGATGAGGACGGCTTCATCTGTCGGCTTCGTCAAGAAGGTTCCGAGAATCGCCGCCACGAATGAAATGCCGCACAGTGCAGGAAACGTAACATAGATCGGCGGCTCGATGCCCATCAGCGACAACGCCAGTAGCGGCATCGCGCCCGCCAACCCGGCCAGCGTGCCCGCCGCGTAGCCCGTTCCATTGAATCGCCACCAATACCAACGAAGCACATTGGGAATGACGAACGCCGCGCCCAATGCCATCATGATCCAGTCCCAGACCTGGCGGATCGAATTGGCATAGAGACCGATCAACGTACCGACCACAACAATGCCTATCGTGGCTATGTAACTGGCACGCATCAATTCTCTGCCGCCGGCATGAGGACGAACTAGCGGCTGCCACAGATCGCGAACGATATACGAGGCCCCCGCATTGACCGTCGCCGCGAACGTAGCCATGAAAGCCGCCAAGAGACCGGCTAGCACGAGTCCCAAGACTCCGGGCCCGAGGTGTTTTCCCAAGACTTTGGGCATGACGATCTCAGGATCAATTTGTCCATTCTGGCCGATGATATCGATATGACCGCAAATTGCGAGCAAGGCAATTCCCATCACCATCGCCCAGCGCACGATAAGGAAACCGCTCCAGGCCGCGCCAACTTTGGCCGCGTCGCGAGGATCACGGGTGGACAGAAACATCTGGAAGTCAAACATTTGCCCGGGGCCGCCGAAATTCAACAGCAATCCTTTCACAACCCAGACGATGACCAGTGCGCCGAACATTTCGTAGCCTTGATAAGCAGTCGGCAACGCCGCGGCGTTCTCCAATTTCCACTGCGGCATCAGAGAAGTGAAGCCGGTCCCATCCACGGGAATCACGGTCGCCAAATCGGTTGGAGTCAAGTGACAGTAGGCGATCGCCGCCACCACAATGCTGGCGATCGTGAGGATCACAGTTTGGATGATGTGGGTGATTACAACCGAGTAGAGGCCTCCCAGCAAAACGTAAAGCGTCGTAATCGAAAAGATCACGATCGCGCAAATCTTGATGGAGAGCTCGGGGTTAAGCCCGAGATGAACATATTCGGCGGCAAACTTTCCGATTCCCTGGAAGGCGTATCCGATCAATCCAACGAGCGTGATGACGGCCATCAGTGCATACGAAAGACGCGCCGTGCGACCATCGACCCGATCGCCAAATCGCGTGATCATCCATTCGGCCCCCGTCATGACCCGCGAGCGGCGCACCCACTTGCCCATGAAGGCCATGAAGAACGCGGCCATCATGAATCCCCACATCCAGTGGTTCCAAATCGATTTCATGCCGAACAGATAAACCAGCGTCACCATCCACATCGTGCCGGTAATATCGAACGTCGACACCGATCCGGTCACGGCCAGGGCCAACCAGTGGATCCGATTTCCGCCCAAAAAATAGCTCTCAATGTTTTTTGAAGCCCGCCGTTGGTACCAGAAACCAAGGCCGATCATCGAGGCGAAATAGATTGCGATGATTATGGAGTCGATCGTAGACACAGATTCGATTCCCTCTGTTTGTCGTTTGTCGAAAAGCTATCGGACTTGCTATGCGATGCCTTATCTGGTTGGCGTCTCGAACTTGTTGCGGATGAAGCGGGGAAAGTAGATATTGTTTTCTTCCAGCACGCGCGCGAGTTTAAATGTGTTGGAGCAATAGGTCATCGCCTGTCCATCGGCCGCTTGCTCGGGATGTGGCTTTGCGGCGTAGAGCAGGATACCCGGGTCCTGCGCTTGCATTTCTTCTGGCGCATAAAACGGCTTAAGCGTCGACCACGGTCCCGTTAGAGCATGCGCAAATCGAGCGCCGATGGACGACTGCGGAAATCCCGTGAACTGCATCTGCACATAGACGCCCATTTCTTGGGAAAAGTAGACGACGAATTCCGTGCTGCCAGGCGTCATCACGGGTGTGGGCAATTCGTCGAGGTTTGCTTGATCGATCCAGCCCCGCTCCTCGCCCGCCCACCACTGAGGCCGCGCGAGGTCGCCGGCCATCGCGTCTGTCAAAGGCCACCGAACGAGGAATATTTCGTGATCGCGGGACGACCTGGCGGAAAACGCTTTGACGAAGTCGCCATCCACCAGCACGCTGCCCGATCCAACCAGGACGTCAAAGTCATTTTGCGGCACCGTCAGTTTTTTGACGCGCCAGTGGTCGGGCGTCTCTTGAAGATTGTCGATCAGAACTGCTCCCCAGCCGGTGGTGATGAAACTGAGTTTGCCCTCGGCATCGCGGGCTCGCATAAACAGCACCAGCAGCTTGCCGTCGTGCAATAAGCCGCCGCCGGGCCAATAATAATCGGGTAAATCATTCGCAATGAACGAAGATGGTTTCCCATCCTCCGCGCGCCAGTAGCACTTAAACTCCGCGTTCACCGGATCGTAACCGGTTTGCAGGCCGACGCTGTTGCGGACCATCGTCGTTCCCTTGCGGTCACCGGGAACGGTGGGAGCGACAAAGCTATCGCCGAAGAACCACACAACCCGCCCGCCACCCAAGTCGATCGAATAGGCGTCGTCGCCGCCGAGCCAGCGAGGATCGCGATGGAACATCGCGTCGGCTTCCGGCCAAGCTTCGGCTGTCACACGAACGTCGAAATCCGCCGATGCAGCGTCTTCAGCTTTCGCGATGTTTCCGGCCAGCAGACTCAAAGCAACAGCGAATGCGCCGTAGACGCAGCGCCCATCGCCGACGAGTATTTCGAGCCGACCGTTGGTCATCAATTCATCGCCCCGTGAATCAAAGCTGCATGCGGATTAGAGTTTATTTGCCAACCGGTACGCGGACGTCGTCGGCGGTGAAAAGAAAGCGATGGATACGCTCTACGCCGGACCCGCCGCTTATTCTACTAGAATTGCTAAGGCGCTACCAACTGCGCAGTAGCAAGAAATCGCAACCGAGATTGTTGACAACAGCTTTCCGCAAAACTTTGGCAAAAAGCATTTGCAACTTGGAATGTGGAGATGGCGGATCACAAAAACGAGAGTGCCGAAGACCGAAGCAGGGAGTTGCTATGACATTTGTGCCGCGATCTCGTTTTCCGGACCGACCCGAGGCGATTTGATTGACCGTCGAAGCCGATTTGGTTATCAATGAAAGAAGGGCAGATCAGTGGCTCGCCGGGCGATTGGCCGGATGCCACTGGATTTCTTGTCAGCTTTTGGCGGCCAACTGAGGGCGTCAATTGTCGGAGGCGAGATGGTGAACAGTCACATCGTGCGTCGTGCTCGGTCGCGTGCCTTCACACTCGTCGAATTGCCCTGTGACGAGTTCAGGGTCGAGAGCAAGCGTAAACAAACTGCGTTTACGCTTGTCGAACTACTCGTCGTGATTGCGATCATCGGGATTCTCGTGGCGCTGTTGTTACCGGCAATTCAGGCGGCCCGCGAAGCGGCGCGTCGCGACCAGTGCATCAATCATCTAAAGCAGATGAGTCTGGGTTTCATGAATCACGAATCCACGCACAAATTCTTTCCGTGCTCCGGCTGGAATGCGTTTTATCTCGGCGATGCTCAATTGGGCGCTGGCCGGCTACAGCCTGGCGGGTGGACATATCAAATTCTGCCCTTCATTGAAGAGCAGCAAGTCTATGACCTGACAGACGATGGGGACCGCCTTAATATAACGGCGGCCCAAGTGGAGGGCTCGGTGACTCTGCAGAAGACGGCAATCCCAGTGTTCAACTGCCCCTCGCGACGCCCGGCGCAGGCCTTGAACTACGTTGGGACAAGTGCCTGGGACCCGAAAAACGGAAAACACCCGCAGATGGTCGCCCGCACCGACTACGCTGCCAACAGCGGTGATGGCCAGGAAGGGATGAGGTTCTGGGTCAAAGAAGACCATAAGTTCGAGACTCTGCTTCCGTGGTTGTTCTTCGATTACACCAAGCTGTCTGGCCACCAATGGCCGCCTTTCGACGGTCAGACGGGTATCAATTATTGTGGGGCCGAGATCAAAGCTACGCAAATCATCGACGGACTTTCAAAAACATACATGCTGGGCGAAAAATACTTGCCCGCGGACAAATACGATGCCGATGGGTCGACCGACAGCGGCGACCCGGGCGACAACATCAGCATGTACCAAGGCTTCGATTGGGATATCAACCGTTGGACTGCTGCCAGTCAAGTCGATGGCGATTCGACTACCTTAATCGCTTCTCCTCCGATGCAAGACCGCGAGGGGTACGAATCTTATGGCGTGTTCGGTAGCGCGCATCCTGGCGGGTTCAACATGTCCTTCTGCGATGGCTCGGTGCAGACTATCTCTTACGACATCGACCCGGAAGTGCATCGACGACAGGGAAACCGTCTCGATGGTGATCAGCCCTATCTCTATCAATGATTTGCCGCCGCATGCCGCGATGGAAGTCTAATTCAATGCAGTTCGCTAAATCGCCGGCTTCGCGGTACCGTATCGATGCAATGGGTCGCTATCGGGCGAGCGAGCTATGGTTAGCGTTTGAACTGTGTCTGCTGTCTGTGGGATGCAATCGCGGGCCCACTGCCGTGAAGCCGCCTTACATCGATCCGGTCGAGGCCGGCCGCCAAGCCATTGAACTCTATGATACGGATCACGATGGTGAGTTGTCGGATCAGGAGCTGGCAGCTTGCCCGGGCATATTGCAGCATCGCGATCTCTACGACGCGGACCATAACGGCAAAGTCTCGCGTCAGGAGGTCGAGGACCGAATTCGGAAGCTCCGCTCGTCGCGCATCGGATTGACGAAGCTGACGGTCCAAGTTCGTTTGGACGGCCGGCCGCTCGCCAGTGCGGAGATAAAGCTAATTCCCGAGAAATACTTGGGCGACGATATCAAAGCGGCGGTGGGTAAGACCGGCAGCAGCGGTTTGGCCATGATGCGCATCCCCGACCAGGATTTGCCCGCGTCTCAACATGGCCTGATTGGAGTTCACTACGGCACCTATAAGGTTGAGATCACCCATCCCACCGTGAAGGTTCCAGCCAAATACAATACGCAAACGACGCTTGGCTATGAGACTGAGCGGGGTAATCCGTCCGTCGACTTCGACCTAAAGAGCAAATAAAATCACCGCGACAAAACTAGCCCAAGTAGCTGCGACAGCAATACTTTCGAAGTCAATCGGATTGCAAACAACAGCGTAGCCCCGATCGCCAGCACGCAGGCGGACGCCGGTTCCGGCACCGAAGCGCCCGCGCCTGGGGCCAGCGTCGCACCAAAGTTTTGCGACCACGCCAGGTAGTCGGCTTGATCGATAACTCCCTGGCTCGCCCCGTCGTTATCGCCGTTGGCCCGCAGATCGGTCGTCGAACCGAATGTGTCCCGCCAAACGGTGTAATCGGCGGCATCCACCTTGCCGTCGCCGTTGTAGTCGCCTACGAGCGTGGGAGGAAGCAACGACGGAATCGTCGACAGATCCAGCCGATACATCATCT
>DASYDU010000341.1:0-13261 GCA_036499445.1 Lacipirellulaceae bacterium | reverse complement strand
GGATTTGCTGCCGACCGACCACCGCATCCATCGACGCTTCTTCGGGCGGTACCTCCTCGTCGGTTTTTTTTGGGGCGTCGGCAAGTTGCTGCAGGTCGACACCTTCTAGAAGCGCGATCACGCGAAACATCTTGTCGTCGGTCAATCGCTCGGTGTGCCACAAATAGCCGACACCGAGCGCGACCGTAATCACCGTGGCCGTGGCCAGGTAACCAAGTAGCGGAAACAATAATCCAAACAGGCGGCCCATCGTTTAGGTATCAGTGTTTTGTGCGTCGCCGAGTCATGGCAACTTCGTCGAGGCGTTTGACTTCCAATCGCTGTGCCTGGCGGCGGAATTCCTGCCGGTGCCGCTCGTCGAGCAAATCCAGTACGCGAACGGCCCGGTCCGCCTCGACCAGCAACAGCCGTCGCCGCTCGACTTCGTCGGCGAGCCGGCGCGTCTGGTCGGCCAGCCGTTGCTGGTTGGCGATCAGAATCGTTTCGTAGCGTTGGGCTTCCACGAGCTGGTTCACGTCGGCGTAGAGGCCGGAAATTGCGGCCCTCTGCATGTTGCGCAATTGTGCCTGTTCCTCGGCCAATTCGGCTCGACGCTCGGCCAAAATCTGTTCCGCGCGGTAGGCGTCGGCGAGCGCAGACCGCTGCTGATCGCGGTGGACGATCCGCAGCCGCCGAAGCGTTTCCAGTCGAAATTGGTATTTGCTCATGCGTGTCTATATTTACGCAATTGCGGCGCGACTTAGGCCGGCGCAGCGAGGCTGACTTGAGGTTGAGCGGCAGTCCCAGCGGTGCCGGGCATGACAGCGCCGACAGGCGGGGTTTTCATCTTGGCGTCGCACTGCGCGGCCAAAGCTTGCAGCTGTGCGACAACCTGGTCGAGTGGCAGCGCGGTGTCGACACGTTGACGCAAGAAGCTCTCGATCGATTCGCGCATGTCGATCGCTGCATCCACGAGTCGATTGGTACCGCGGCGATAGGCGCCGATGGAAAGCAAGTCTTCATGTTCAGCGTATTCGGCCAGCAGCCGCCGGATAGTCTGGGCGGCCGAGCGATGGCTTTCGGATGCGACGTCGCTCATCAGTCGACTAATACTCTGCAGGACATCGACCGCGGGGAAATGTCCGCGGGCGGCGAGCTTGCGCGAAAGCCAAATGTGGCCGTCGAGGAGGCCGCGCATGGTGTCGGCCACCGGTTCCGTTTCGTCGTCGCCTTCGACGAGTACCGAGTAATAGGCAGTGATGCTGCCAACTTGGGCTTGCCCCGCCCGCTCGACCAGCTTGGGCATCAGGCCAAACATGGAAGGGGGATAGCCGCGCGTGGTTGGCGGCTCGCCGGCGGCGAGCCCGATTTCGCGCTGCGCCATCGCCAGCCGCGTTACCGAATCGATTAGCAGCAGAACTTGCCGCCCCTTGTCGCGGAAGTATTCGGCGACGGCCGTTGCGGTAAATGCTGCTTGAATGCGCGTGAGCGCTGGCTCGTTGCTCGTGGCGACAACGACAACGCTTCGCGCGAGTCCTTCGGAACCGAGATCGCGCTCGATGAATTCATTGACTTCGCGGCCTCGCTCACCGACGAGGGCGATCACAACGACGTCGGCGGCGGTGTGCCGGCTCATCATGCCCAAGAGGACGCTTTTGCCGACTCCGGAACCGGCGAAGATGCCCAGTCGCTGGCCGCGGCCGCAAGTGAGCAAGGCATCGATCACGTGAACGCCGGTGCCGAGCGGCTCACGAATTCGCGGGCGCTGGACTGGCGGCGGCGGCTCGCGATCGATTGGCACTCGGGCCAGCAGCATCGGTTGCGGCCGGCCGTCGATGACCTTGCCATGTGCATCGATCACGCGGCCAAGCAGCGCGGCGCCGGCCCGCAGAGTTCGTGTCGTGCGGCCAAGCCGAACCCGGTTGCCGCGGCGGACGCCCGCGGTGCCGCTGAACAAGTAGACGATGGTCGCCTCGTCGCGGAAACCGATGACTTCGCCGGTGGCCGGCACACCGGATTCGCGCTCGATCGTGACTTGGGCCCCGACCGGCGCGGCAAAATCGGCGACAGCGGCTGTCAAGCCGATGGTTTCGATGACACTCCCTTCCAGCGCGGTCGTCATCATTCCGCGGAGCGGTACGATGTTGTCGCGCGGATCGCCGACGTCGACGATGCCCGGTGCGTCTGGTTGTGATTTCGGGAAGGCCACGTTTCCTCTTTTCGAATTCGGTCGCGTAGTTGACGCAGCAACGGTTGCGATCTCTAACAGGCTAACTCAACTCGTCGCGGATTCGCGCAAGCTGCGATTCAATCTGTTGATCGATCTCACCATATTTGGTTTTAACGACGCAACCGCCGGGCGTGATTTCGGGGTCGGCGTGAATCTTTGTCGGCGTGAGCCGCGAGAGCGTATAGGCCAGGCGATTGATTTGCGCGCCGAGGTGCTCGTAGTCAGTTTGGTTGACGTGGACTGTGATGTCGGCGGCGCCGGCGGCGAGCCGCAGCGCTTCACCGATCAAGTCGAGGGTGATCTCAGGTTTTTGTTCGAGCTCGCGGCGAATGATTCGTTGGGCAATCGAGACGGCGACGGCGACGGCCGATTCTTCCCAGCGCCGCATCAACTCGGCTTTGGCATCGTTCAGTTCGGTCACCAACTGCTCGAGCGCCGGAAAGATCGTGTCCATCCGCTTCGCCACCCGATCGTCAAGCGCTTTTTGAGCGGCTTCCTCGGCGGCCTCTCGGCCTGTGACCTGAGCTTGGCGGCGAAGTTGTTCCGCTTGCTGATGGGCTTGTTGTACGATTTTGGCCGCCTCGGTGCGAACCGTTTCCAGGTACTCGTTCGCACGGTCGTTCATGTCCTCAAAATTGAACGCGACCGGTCGCGGAGCGTGGGTGCTCGACGGTTGGGAGGGGCCATGCCTTCGGATGATGCTTGCCATGACGATCGTGTCTTTGAAGCCCTGCGTGGGTCTAAGTGTCAGCCGGCCATTGCCGCTAGCGTTCGGCGTCGAGCTTGAACGATTTTGGTGGCGACTTCAGCCACGTCCTGTTGGGCGGCCGCGACGTCGCGGAGGCGGGTCGGTCCCAGTTGTAGCAGCCGCTTGCGAAATGTTTTGGCGACCTTCCGCGGCAGCTGTGCCGCAATCCGATCGACCAGCTCGTCATCGGCTCCGGCCAACGCCAAGACAAGCACATCGGCTTCGACCGTGCGCAAAACGGCAGCCAAATCGGCTTGAACAAGTCGCGCCAGATCGTCGAACTTGATTCCTGGGCGCGGCAGCGGCAAAGGAGCGTTGGCGGCAATAGTGGTATCGAATCTGTTTGTCGCGCAATCGGGGGCAATCGCCTGCCCAGTTGTCTTTCGATCGAGCGAAACTGACTCGGCCTGAGACGGCCGCGATGATCGAGCTGGCGTGGCAGACTGGGCCGTCGGCAATTCCGACGTCGGTCGTGGCATGACCTCTTCCGCGAGCTGGCGGTTATGCTTGGCGAGATTAGTCAGAATGTTTCCGCGAGTTAACTCGTCGGCGGCAGCGAGAATAGCGGCCACAGCGCCGGTGTGACGCGCGGTACGCGATCGCGTCGACTGTTGCCGCGAGAGCCACGCGGCAAGCTCGCGTTCCAAGACGTGTAGCGACGCCGGATCGGTATCGCCTTGAATCGAGAGACGCTCGATGGTTTCGGCTTGCAGGCGGGCCGGCAATGCGGCGAGCACCAGCGCCGCTTGTTCGGGCGCCAGATACGACATCACGACGGCGATCGTCTGCGACTGCTCGCGGGCCAGGTAAGGGACCAGCGATTCGATTTTTGCATGTTCGAGGAATTTGAATGGCTTGCTCGCGGCATAGGTTGTCGGCGTTGCCACGCTTGTGTCCGTAAAGTCGCTGTTGGAAAAGTCGATCTCCACACCGGCGCGAGGATCTTGGGCCGCCAC
This sequence comes from Lacipirellulaceae bacterium, assembly GCA_036499445.1. GTDB lineage: Bacteria > Planctomycetota > Planctomycetia > Pirellulales > Lacipirellulaceae > DASYDU01. Next base: position 9,348 of record DASYDU010000341.1, on the reverse strand, counting down.
TGGCGTGACGCGGCGAAACTCGGCTGCGACATCGGCCCGTTCATCGGCTTCGATTGGCCCGAGCGATTGGATGGCCAGCCGCAGCGATTTCGCCTCGGCCGGCGAAAGCTGTCCAAGTAGCTTGGCGGCCGTGTCGGCATCCAAGCTGCGGATCAGGATCGCGGCCTTGCGCAAGTTAGTCGTCAATTCGCTCATTTCAATTCAATCAGCGGGTGTCGTTAAGCAGCCTTATTACCGATCCAGTTTCGCAGGATGGCGGCCGCGGCATCGGGATCTTCCTGAACCATCTCGACCAGATCGTCTTTCAAGGAAACACCTTTTTTGATTCGCAAGCGCGTTCGCTCTGTAGGTGCGTCTTGGGCGGGGGCGTCCGACGCCCCATCCTCCGGTTGAACAGTAAGCGTGGCGGCGGCCGCGGCGGGTCCCGCGCTCGTTCCGGGCGGTAACGATTTGACGATGGACCGCAATACCAACAAGCTAAACACGGCGACACCGACCATCATTAGCGTCGCCCAGGACCGGCCCAACCACGCCACGCCCTTGCTGGACATCGAAGGTGGCACGATGTCGGGCGCCCGCACCGAGTCGACGATGACCATTTGCACTTGCTTGTATTGGTTCTCGCCCTTGTTTTGGCGAGGCAGCAGCGGGACGACGATGTTTTCGATCTTGGTCTTCAAATCGTCCTGTACGAGTTTCAAATCTTCTTCCTTGGGGGCAGCCTTCGCTTCGGGATTGCGCTGCTTCCATACGGTTTCGACGTATGTGTGTGGAATCGTGACCGTTGCCCAGACTTCTTTGGGAGTGAAGCCTTTGATCTGCGTTTTCCGCTGCTCGCCGCCCACGACGTTTTCGGAATCGGTCGTGTCGGTGGAGTCGCTGTTTTCGTTTTGGCGTGCCAGTTGGTCGGACTGCCCCTGGCGGCTCGGTCCTTGGGCCGTGGTGCCAACCTGGCCGCCACCGTCGGTGGTAACTTGCTTGGACAATTTTGTGCTGGATGATTCGTGACGGGCCACGGCCTTGGGGTCGGGCTTCACATTTTCGACGGTTTCTTGCACGGTGTTGTCGAGGTCCGCGTTGACTTCCACGCGAACGCCCGGGATATCACGGAGCGCGCTCATGATGCTTTGCTTCTTGTACTGCTCGTACGCAACGCGAGTTTGGTAATACTCATCCTTAAACGAATCTGCATAGACGGCGGCGTCGCCGCCATCGGCGCCTTCGGCGAGGCTGGTGACCGCCACGTCGTCAGCGTTCATGCCGACCACTGCGTGGGCGACCAGTTGCTTGAGCATGGTCGCGCGATGGGGATTGAGCGTTTCGCCCAAGATCGGTTTGACGTTGACAGAGCCGGTGACTTGCTTCGCACTCGAGAGGCCGCGGGCCGGCTGCTCGTCGTACAGCACGATGGCGTCTTCGACCCAATCCATGGCCCGGATGATTTCTGAAAGCATCTGCTGCTTGGCGATCTTTAGCCGCTCGCGGGTTTCTTCGCGCGACTCCCACGGGCCGCCTTGATCGAGGGCCTTTTCCAAGTAGGTGTGAAAATTAGGGGGGAGCGCGCCGCCGTCGACGACTGCCGCCAGGTAGGCCGCCTTTTGCCCGGTCGGCACCATGATTCGATTGCCTTCGCGGCGATGGGCAGAAAGGCCGGCTTTGGCGATGGCCGCTTCGATCTGATTGAGTTGGCCGTCCGGAAGGGCTTCGCCGCCAAACAGATACTCGTCGGGCCCCGCCGAGTGCTGTTGGAACAAGTAGCCGACGCTGACCACGACGACCGCCAGCAGCAGACCGGCTGTAATTCGCGCGCCGGGCGTCATCGACCGGAATAAGTCGGCCAGTTGGGCAATTGTTTGATTTACGAAATCCATCCGTGGATCCTTGGGAAGTAACGAGGAGCGATGGACGAGAAGTAAGAGTACAACCGTGGCGTCTTCACTCGATCCTCGTTCATTAATCCTCGCGCCTTACTCAGATTTTGATGTTTTGTACTTCTTGATAGACGTCCATCAACTTGTTTCGCATCTGCATGGTGAGCCGGAAGGCCAGGTCGGCCTTTTGCACGGCCGTGAGCACTTCGGCCGGGTTAACATCGCCGCCGGTGAACATCTGCTCGACCGCGTGGTCGGCGTCCAGTTGCATCGAATTAACCTGCTTCACTGAGTCGACCAGCATGTCTTTGAAGGACGGTCCTCCAGACTGGTCGGCCGACATCGACGGACTGAGCGGTGGCGGCGCCGCGGGCAGTTGAAAGGTGTTGATCGTGTTCATGGGAGGATCTGGGGAGTGCGGGGGACAATGTTACTGCTTAGGCGACAATTCGAAGTGTGTGCTGAGCCATGTCTTTGCTGACTTCGATGACGCCGATGTTGGCTTCGTAGGCCCGCGAGGCCTCGAGGGCGTCGACAAACTCGGTCGTCATGTCGATGGCCGGGTAGTGAACATAACCCTGGGCGTCGGCATCGGGGTGGCCGGGCTCATATTTCATGCGAGCCGGTGCATTCGAATATTCGACGCTGCCCATTTTGACGCCTGCCCCGCCGCCAGAGGTCGTGTTTTTTGTATCCGTTTGGAAGGTGACGTAACGGGCCTGATAAGGAACCGATTCGCCGCGCTCGTTGCGAGTCGTCGACATGTTGGCGATGTTGGACGAGATCGCGTTGAGCCGGGTCCGTTGGGCGACCAGGGCGCTTGTGCTGAGATCGAGCGATGAAAGCATGAGAGACCTAGTTCGTTAAACAGGCGTTGTAGCGGCTTGAAAAATGCCTCACGACGAATGACGAAATAATTATGACGAAAACTATGCGACGCGTTCGGTGACTGCGGCCCGCAGCAATCGGAGCTGGGCCGCCATGATGTCGATCGCCATGTTGTGTTCGGTTTGATTCTTCACGATTTCGTTGACTTGCTGTTCCATGCTGACGTCGCTGTTGTCGTGGTAGAGGATGTCTTTGAGCGAGTCTTTCACGTTACGGTAGGGGTCGAGGCTGCTATTGGCGGCCCCGCCACCGTAGGACGGCAACGATCCATACTTGTCGGCCGAGCTCGCGGGCGCGTGTTGGGCTGCGACCGCTTCTTTCAAATTGGCCTGGAATTTTTCGGTTGACAGGTCGCGGGTGTGATAGCCCGGCGTATCCATATTGGCGATGTTGCCGGCCAGCACTCCATGCCGCGTTTCGGTAAAGTTGACGACTTGCTCCAGGAGCGGAATCGTGGTCGAGTTTAGTAACGACGAGAGCATCGGCTGCCTCGTAATTGCGTTTGGCCACCCCTGGTTGTGTTGTTTGGTTCGTGATACAAGTCACTATCGCAATCAGTGTGCCAGCGGCTGGCGAGCAATGGCTTCCCATTCGCTGGAAACGAATCTAAATTGCGCAACTCACCGTGGCTTCTGTGTTTTGTCATTGCAATCGACGGACGAGTTAAATGTTCCGACGTGAAAAGTGTCCAATGCAACCGGCAACTTCTGCCGCTTTCGGCCGGCACAAATTGCCGATCGCCGCATTCATCCTGCCCTGGCAAAATCCTTTTCTCGCGGGGGATAGCCATAAGACCGTAGTTTTCCGCTGAGCGTCCGAATCCCGATTCCGAGTGCGGCGGCGGTTTTGGCGCGATGGCCCTCGAAGCGGGCAAGCGTCGTCTCAATCAAATGACGCTCCACGTCGTCAAGCTTCATACCGACGAGCAGATCCGTAGAATCTGTTGTGGCATCCGACGAAATAAATTGATCTTTACGTCCCTCTCGGAGCCAGGGTCGCAGCTCGTCGGCGCGAATCGGCTCGCCGTTATTGAGCACGCAGGCCCGCGTGACGATGTTTTGCAGTTCGCGGACATTGCCGGGCCATTCGTAGTCGGCGAGAAGCTCGCGGGCGAGAGTCTCGAGCTCGAAGGGCCCGCGCTCCAGACGGTGATGAGCTTGATCTAGAAAGTAATCGACTAAGGCGAGCACGTCTTCGCCGCGCTCGCGGAGAGGCGGGACAGTGAGTGGGACCACTGCCAGGCGAAAGTACAAATCCTCGCGGAACCGGCCGGCCGCAACTTCCGCTCTTAGATCACGATTGGTCGTCGCCAGCACGCGTACGTCCACCGAGATGGTTTCGCTGGAACCGACGCGCTCGAATGTCCGTTCCTGTAATACGCGGAGCAGCTTGGCCTGGAGCGATGGATCGATTTCGGTGACCTCATCGAGCAGGATCGAGCCGCCGCGAGCCAACTCGAAGCGGCCAGCGCGGTCGGCATCGGCACCGGTGAACGCGCCGCGCTTGTGGCCAAACAATTCGCTTTCAGTGAGCTGGGCAGCCAAGACGGGACAATTGAGGCTCACGAGTGGCCCGGCCACGCGGCGGCTTTGGGCGTGGATCGATTGGGCAACGAGCTCCTTGCCCGTGCCGCTCTCGCCGCAGATGAGGACAGTTTCGTCAGTGACGGCAATTTGAGCGATGCGGCTGCGCAGCTCCTGCATCACTTGGCTTTTGCCGATCATGATCGGGCTTGCGGAGCCTTCGCCGGCGATCGCGCCACCAATCGTTCGTTCGGATGCAGTCGCTGCTGCCGACGATCCCTGCTGCATCAGCCGTCGGCGGTCGCAGGCCCGGCTGACTGACTGCTCAAGTTTGAGGGCATCAAATGGCTTTTCCAAATAATCGAACGCGCCATGTCGCATGGCCTCGACGGCTGAGGCCACGGAGGCATGGGCCGTGATCATGAGCACTTGCACGCCGAGCCGCCGCCGCTCCATTTCGCGAATAAATTCCAGTCCGTCCATGCCGGGCATCTGCAAGTCAGTGACAACGACATCGACCGGCCGCTGGTTGAGCTTGGCCAGGCCTTCGATGGCGCTGGCGCAGGCGCCTACGTCGTAGCCGGCATGGCGCAGCACATCGGCCACCGATTCGCGGGCCGACGCATGGTCGTCCACGATCAGCACACGATAGCGCTCGGTGTCGTTCTTGGATTTGCGCGTCATGCGGCGGCTCGCATCGCTTTGCGGGGAGGGAATCTAAGCGTGAAGGCGGCCCCGCCTTCGGGACAGTTGGTAGCAGTGACCGTGCCGCCGTGGGCTTCGGCGACGTGGTAGACGATGGCCAGGCCCAGTCCTGTGCCGTTTTGCTTGGTGGTGTAAAACGGTTCGAAGACCCGGCGCTCGTCCTCTTCGCTCAAGCCGGGTCCGCTGTCGGCAATCTCTAGCTCGAAGCCGCGGGGGCCGTCGTACGAAGTAATCACGAGGTCGCCGCCATCGGGCATGACGTCGATGGCGTTGAGCACCAAATTCAATAGCGCTCGGCGGACCATCTCGCGATCTGCGGTAAGCAACGTGTTGGGCGGCACGTCGACGTCGAGGTCGATGCGCTGTGCTTCGAGCTGCGGTTCGAGCGACTCGCAGACCTCCTCGACGAGGTCGCCTACGAGAAACGTCTGCCACTGCGGACTACGATGGGCGGTAAAATTCAAGAGATCGTTCACGGTAACATCCAGGGCGGCAAACCCTGCCTCGACTTTGGCCAAGATATCGAGACTGCCGGAATCGTCCGACAGTCTGCGTCGCAACAAGCTCATGTAAAGGGAAACGGGGACCAGATTATTTCGGACCTCGTGCGCGACGTGAGACGCCATTTGCCCGAGGTCGGCCAGCCGATTCTTGCGGGCCAGCTCGCGGTTTTTTTGTTCCAGCTCATTCGTGAGGCGAGCCACCTCGCCGCACAGCGTTTCGTGCGTCCGTTCGAGTCGCACGGTGGCCGTGTGCCAAGCAGCGAGCAGCGTCTCCAAATCGACTTCACCGCCGCTGGGCGGCAGCTGGATGTCGGCGACTGGTGACGCAGCGCCGCCGGCCGGCAATTCCCCATCGACCATCTCTGCCGTGAGCAGCGATAGCCGTGGCGCTGTCGTTGGTGTTTTTTGTTTTGATGGCATGGATGGTTAGGTACGAGAGACGTTGGCGGCATAGGCGTCACGCGCTTGCCCGGCGGCGTAGACCTGTCGGAGCTGCGCAGCGACGTCGTTTCGCCGGGCGGTCATCCGATCGGCGCTGTCTTTTTCCAGAGTGACAATCTGCTCTAGCAACTGATTGCACTCATCGGCTTGCTGGGCGCAGCGAGCGCGCTCTGCGGCGCTCGGCCAAATCCGGTCATCGGGGTTTTCCGCATGGTAGGGGGCCATCTCGCGCTCTAATTGCTGAAGCGATGAGATCAAGGTTTGTTTGGAGGACAACAACTGCAGCAGCGTGGCCGTCTCACCACTCGCGACAACTCGCTGCTGACGCCGGCCGATGTCGCACAACTCGACCAGCACGGCGTGCTTTCGACGAATGAGTTCCGCGAGTGTTTTGGTGGAAAGCATCTGTATTAATTTTGCCAATCGAACTACCACTTGCTCATGTCGCTGAGCAGGGACTTCCACTCGTCGCGGCTGAAAGCAGTGGTGGCAGCAAAGTCGGCGTCTTTGGGCAGGCGGTCCAGTGTGAGCTGCGCCTGTTGAATCGCCCCGTGGGCCTTTTCCACGCGGTCGAGTCGTTGCCAGCAATCGGCGATTTGGACAAATGTCTCGATCACAAACGGCTCGTTGGGATAAAGGGAAGAAACGTTCGAGTACGACTTGATCGCGTCTTCGTAGCGCTCGAGGTCGAACAGCACCGTGCCCTCGAGCATGTAACAGTTGCGGAGCATGGCCCCGTAGAGCGGATCTTGTTGGACGTCGCGGACGCGCAAGGTGATGGCTCGCTGCACTTCCTTGAAGCTTTCGAGAGCTTTGGCCAAGCGTTCATGAACCAATTGGGCGCCCTTCTCCCGCTCGCTAGCCGTTCGCGCCTGCTGCATCCGACTGAGCGGCTCATCCGCCCAGCGGCGATAAGATTCGCCGATCAGATAGCGCGTTTGCAGAGTCTGTGCGTCGTCCGGATATCGCTCGACGGCTTCTTCGAGCGTGTCGATTGCGTCTTCGTTGCGACCTTGTGAGAAGAGCAGTCTGCCCAAGGCAAATAGCGAATCGCGCCACTCCGGACTGCTCGGCTTTAAATTGCTTTCTGTCAGATTGCTGCGCAAGAGCCGTTCGGCTTCTTGGGCATTGCCGCGATACCGATAGGCGTTCGCACAGTCGATGCGGGCTTCGTACGTGGCATTATCGCGGGCGTAGAGCTCAATGCACTCTTCCAGGGCGGCAATACACTGGTCGACGTTGCCGAGCGCCAAGTCCGATTGACCAAGCAGCAGCAGCGCCTGCGCATTGCGTTTTTCCGGTTCGTTCTTGAGATAAACATCGAGCAAGCGAGCGGTGTTGGAATAGCTTTGCCCGCGATAGAAGCAATCGGCGCTATTCCAGATGTCATCGGAGTAGTGCTCGGTCGCGAAGCGAACACCGGCGAGCTTCTCATAGGCCACGCCGGCCTCGCGCATGTGCCGCCGGCCGGATCGCCGCAGCTCGTCGTCATGCTCGCTGTCCTTGTCGGCTTCGACCAATTGGCGATCGCCCCATTGTTTTAGCGTATCGCCGCGGAGCTCGAGCTGCTCGGTCCGGGTGAACAACGGCGGAAAGCTTTCGAGCAGCGTGGTCGCATTGTCGAACAGGCCCTTGTTGACATAGTCGCCGACGGCTTCCAGAATTCGTCCGCGTAACTGTTCGATTGGCAGCACATCGCTGCGGTAGTTCGTGGGATCCGCTCCGCTAACCAGCACTTGTCGATACCACGTCAACGACGCCTTGTCGTCGCCGCCGCGGCGGCGGATGTCGGCTTCGCCTAGCTCGGCCGCCAGGCCCTCCGGAGTGTCGCCGTACTTTTGATGCGTCTGCCGAAACATCTGGAGCGCATCGTCGTGATCGCCGCGAAGTTCCGCGGCTCGACCCAGCAGGTAGAGGGCCCGCCGAGTGATGTCGCCCGCCTGCTTGTCCTGGGACTGCGCGTCTTTCAATAGGGCGCTGGCCTCGTCGATGCGCGCCAATAAATCGGGCGGCAATTTATCTTGCTCCTGTGCGGGGAGTCGCTGCAGGGCCGCTTCCACGCCGTCCAGCGCAACATGTGCGCGGGCGAGCGACACGGCCGCCTGGCGTTCCGTCTCGGCCGGGACGGTTGCCAGCGCTTGCTGCGCCTCGTCGAAGCGGGCCAAACGACTTAGAATCTTGGCTTTGAGAAGGATCGCTGCGGTGCGCTGGTCAGAAGATAAACCTTCGTCTGCAAGCGCCGCCGAGACGTGCGACAGCGCCTGGTCGAATTTGGGTGGCGAAAGCTGGGCGAAGGCCTCGGCGAGCAGGCGATGAATGGCCGGGTTGAATGGGCCGCCCGTTTGCGGCTCGACGGCCAGCCCCTCACTGAGCACGTCGATTCCGTCGCGAACTTGGTAACTTTCGACCAGACTTTTTCCCAACAGGAGCAGGCCTTGTTTTTCGCGACTGGTTGGCCAGCCGTACGAATGGGCCTCGGTCAGGTAGCGGGAGGCGACAAGATACCCGGTGCGACGGCGCTCCGGAACGATGTCATTGCCGGCGTCGAACGTCTTGACCGCGCCGAGCACGAATAATGGCGTTCCGTATTCCTGCCGCGGTAGCCCGACGTTGTTGAGCACGCGGCGTACCAGCGTTCTTGCCTGGTCGTAGTCGCCGGCGTCAAGGGCGGTGAGCGCCGCGACTAATCGCTCGCGTTCGTGTTGGATCGCGAACCGCGCCGTGTACGTCCAAGCGATGACGAAGGCGATTAAAATCGCAACGGCGGCAGCACCGACCGCCAACGATCGTCGCCAGTGCTGGATGGCCGTTTGGGGCAATGCCGAGAGCAACGCACTTATACGCGACGGCGCAGCGGCTTCGACAGTTGGTTCGTTTTGGGATTCCGGTTCGGGCAAGATGACGGTCCTGCCACGGCCACGCCACTTGACGCGGTACCGTGCTCGACATGAATAGGTTGCTCAGCGGCCTAGTGCGGCGCGCTGAGTCGGTAGAAAAGCGGTGGGCTTGTACCGAGAAAGACCGGCGGGTGTCAATGCAGAATGAAATAGCTATCAGCCATCAGCTAATAGCTTTCAGCCAGACGCACGATACGATGCGCGACGCGTGATGGGCGATGCTTAACCCGTAATGTTAGCAGTGCTGTCCGCTGGCGAGCAGACGAGCTCCATCATCCAGCGATCTAGGTCCGCTAGCATTTGGGTCGCGAGTTCATCGCCGCAAGGATACTGGCGTAGAGCCACGGTGCATCCAGCCGAGTGCAAAAGTCGCAAGTCGCGGCAGACATCCAGCTCGGGATAGGCCAGACTGTTGCGTGAAGTTGCGACGAAGCAGGACAATTGCCGGAGATGATTGACGTTTCGAAGTGGGCGGTTGTCCGCGGGGAGCGGGCCGCCAATCGTCGCGACGCCCGCAAAC
>DASYDU010000340.1:0-5060 GCA_036499445.1 Lacipirellulaceae bacterium | reverse complement strand
ATGCCGGCCGCGGCCAGCGCCTTGCCCACGGGCTCGAAGTAGGTCTTGCCGTGCTGCTTGACCAGCGATTTGAAGAAGCCCATGCCGAGCATCTCGCCTTCGCCCTCGTAGATGCAGGGGGCGAGGTACTCGTGGATATTGTCGCCCAGCATGTGGCCGTGGAGGAACGACCGACCGCCGTGGGTCTTCATGAAGTATTCGATGGCCGCGTGCTTCTGGGCCTCGCTGCCGAAAATCTTGGCGACGATGCACTCCATCTCCCCGCGGAAGCCGCGATCGATGAGCCCGGCACACCAGGCCACGAGGGCGTCGCAACCGACAATTAGCCCCGCTAGTTCGCCGAGGCGGCGCTCGACGAGCTCGCGGGTGACAATTTGCGCGCCGTAGGTTTTGCGAAACTTGGCCCAGGGGATGATGCTGGCCATCATCAGCCGCATGGTGCCGGCGGCGTTGGCGCAGAGGGCGACCCGGCCGAGGTTAAGGCCATGGTAGGCAATCGTCAAGCCGTCGCCGCGCGGGGCATGGAGCAGGTTTTCGGCAGGCACGCGGAAGTCGCGGAAGATGATGCCGCGGTTGTAGGTGTGCTTGAGCGCCCACAGCCCGTACTTTCGGAGCTGGAAGTTTTCGTTCTCTTGCTGGGGCAGCTCGACGACGAGCACGGCCGGGCGACCTTCGATAAGGCAGACGAGGCCGATCGTGCGGCCGGGAACTACGTTGGTGATGAAAAGCTTCTCGCCATTGACAATGTAGTCGCTGCCTTCGAGGCGGGCGGTGGTGCGGAGCGCGGTGAGGTCGCTGCCGGCGCAGGGTTCGGTGAGGGCAAACGCGCTGAGCCGCGAGCCATTGGCCAGCCCCGGCAGGAAGCGCTGCTTTTGCTCGGCGCTACCGAAGGTCCGCACGGGGTCGACCGCGCCAATGCAGCCGTGGACCGAAGCCAGCCCCGCCACGGTCGGATCAACGAGCGCCATGCGTGTCAGGAATGGGGCGAAGGAACTAAAGGGGGCGCCGGCGCCGCCGAATTCTTTGCCGACCAAAAGGCCCCAATAGCCGGCCGCGCCCAAATCGGCGAGCAGCGGCTCGGCGATTTTGCCTTCGTCGTTGTGGAGCGTGCCGGCCGTGACGTGCCGCTGTAGCACCGCCACCGAATCATCCATGACTTTCTGAACGTCAGGCGGAGTCTTCGGCGGCGTACTCAAAAACAAATCCACCGGCACGCCACGATCCCAGACCGCTCGATGGGCCGGGCTATTGACGGTTTGATATTGCGGCGCGAACAGAGCTTCGACCTGGTCGTCGGCCGTGTCGATCGCGCCGGTTCGCCGGGCCTCGTCGGCGCTCTTGCCGCCGAGCGTGAGAGCTGTCTCGGCGAAGGACGTGCCGTGTTGCGCTTGATCTTTTGAAGGCGTTTCCGTAGCCATCCGAAATACTCGTGCAGTTCGTGTGTTGCAAAATCGGAGTTTCGCTGGGCGCTTGAATTATAGGCTCGCAAGACCGACTCAGCGTTGTTGCCGGGCGGCGATCAGCCTATCATGGTGGGCCGCGTTGGAACATGCCGTTGTAACGCACAATCGGTGAGCTTCTGTCTCCCTCACCACCGCTTCCCAATTCCTGCAACCTCAGCCGCCATGCACGACCCACGAATTGACACGCTGGCCGATTTGCTGTTGGACCACAGTTGCCGCATTCAAAAAGGCGAAAAGATTTTGATCGAGGCGTTCGACTTGCCGGAGCCGAGCCTGGTTTGCCGGCTGGTCGAGGGGGCGGCCAAACGCCGGGCCGTGCCCCTTGTGACTTGGAAGTCGAACGCAGTGCTGCGGTCGCTTTATCAATCGGCGACCGAGGAGAGCATGAAGCTGGCCGGCGAATTGGAACGGGCTCGCATGGAGCAGATGAATGCCTACGTCGGCATCCGCGGCTCGTCGAATAGCAGCCAGTTCGCCGATGTGCCGCAAGCCAGGATGGATTTGTATCAGCAGCATTGGTGGCAAACAGTGCACACTGCGATTCGCGTCCCGAAGACGAAATGGGTAGTGCTGCGGTATCCAACGGATTCATTTGCCCAGGCGGCCAACATGAGCACGGCGGCGTTTGAGGAATTCTATTTCAACGTTTGCACCGCTGACTATGCCGCGATGCGGGAAGCGCAAAAGCCGCTGGCGGAACGAATGCGAGCCGCCGACCGCGTTCGCATTACCGCACCCGGCACCGAGCTCGAATTTTCCATCAAAGGCATTCCGGTGATCGAATGCTGGGGCGAGCGGAACATTCCGGACGGCGAAGTCTTTACCGCGCCTGTCCGGGAGAGCATCGGCGGTAAGATTCGTTTTAATACGCCATCGCGCTACCAGGGGACGGTCTACGAAAATATTGAGTTTGAGTTCAAGGCGGGTAAGATCGTCCGCGCCACCGCGAACGAGACCGAGAAGATCAATGCGATTCTCGATTCGGACGAAGGGGCCCGCTACTGCGGCGAATGGGCGGTCGGCGTGAACAATCGCGTGCGCCATCCGATGCTCGACACGCTATTCGATGAGAAAATTGGCGGCTCGTTCCATCTTACGCCCGGCCAAGCCTATGAAATCGCCGACAACGGCAACCGCAGCCGGATCCATTGGGACCTGGTGCTAATTCAGCGGCCAGATTACGGCGGTGGCGAAATGTGGTTCGACGGCGAGCTCGTGCGCAAGGATGGCCGCTTCGTGCCGAGTGATTTGCAGGGGCTGAATCAAGGACTGTAACGGCGTCACACTGGCCGCAGGCACAATCTGCCATGACCGTTTCGATCATCATCCCCGTCTTCAACGAGCGCGACTCGATTCTCAAGGTGCTCGATCGCATCAAGACCTGTGGGGTGAGCCCGGTGGAGATTGTCGTGGTGGACGACGGCTCGACCGACGGCACGCGCGAGGTGCTCGCCGAGGCCGCCGCCACCGGCGCGATCAAGCCTGTGCTACACGAACGAAACAAGGGCAAAGGGGCAGCTGTGGCCACGGGCATCGCTCACGCCACCGGCGACATCGTCGTGATTCAAGACGCCGATCTCGAATACGATCCCAGGGACCTGCCGTCGCTTGTGTCGCCGATCATCGAAGACCTCGCGGATGTGGTGTTTGGCTCGCGGTTCGCTGGCGGCAAGGCGCGCTACGTAGCGTATCACCGTCATCGCTTGGCCAATCGCTTGCTGACCGCGCTCTCGAACTTTTTGTCCGACCTTGATCTCACGGACATGGAATGCGGTTACAAGGCGTTCCGTCGCACGTTGCTCACGGACATCGAGATCGAGGAGCCCAGCTTTGGTTTCGAGCCGGAGATCACAGCCAAAATCGCAAAGAAGCGGCCGCGAGTGTACGAGGTGGCCGTCTCGTATCACGCGCGGACGTTTGCTGAGGGCAAAAAAATCTCGTGGACGGACGGGTTTATCGCGCTCTATGCGATTGTGAAATACAACCTATTTCGGTAGCGCGCAGGGAGGCTGCGGCCCGGGAACGCTCGGCGTTTGGGATTACGAGCGCAAGATCGCCTCAATGGTCGCTAATTCGTCGGCAGAGAACGCTCGATTATCGAGACAGCCGAGGTTCTGCTCCAATTGGGCGATGCTGCTGGCGCCGACGAGCACGGTGGTAATTCGTGGGTCTTTCAGCACCCAGGCGAGCGCCATCTGGGAGAGCGATTGGCCGCGGCGATTTGCCAAATCATTCAGTTGGCGCACTTTTTCAATTCGCTCCTGCGTGACTTGATCGCGCTTGAGAAAGCCGTGCGGCTTGGCAGCCCGTGAGTCGTCGGGGATGCCGTGCAAGTAGCGATCGGTGAGCAACCCTTGCGCGAGCGGCGAAAAGGGAATGCAGCCGACGCCGCGGTCCGCCAACACATCTAGCAAGCCGCCCTCGACCCAGCGCTCGAACATCGAATACTTCGGCTGGTGAATCAAGCAGGGGGTGCCGAGCCGCTGGAGAATATCACAGGCCTGCCGCGTTTGATCGGCCGAGTAGTTCGAGAGGCCGGCATAAAGCGCCTTGCCCTGCCGGACGGCCGTGTCGAGCGCACCCATTGTTTCTTCGAGTGGCGTGTCTGGATCAGGCCGATGAGAATAAAAGATGTCGACGTACTCGAGCCCCATACGTCGCAGGCTCTGGTCCAGGCTCGAAAGCAAGTACTTCCGCGAGCCCCATTCGCCATACGGCCCGGGCCACATCAGGTAGCCGGCCTTGGTAGAAATGATCAGCTCATCGCGATAGGGTAGAAGACTGTCGCGCAGCATTCGGCCGAAGTTTTCCTCGGCAGAGCCCGGCGGCGGACCGTAGTTGTTCGCCAGGTCGAAGTGAGTGGCACCCAAGTCAAACGCGCGGCAGGCAATCGCTCGGCCGGTTTCGTAATCGTCGACGCCGCCAAAGTTGTGCCACAGTCCAAGCGACACAGCGGGCAGCCGAATCCCGCTGTGGCAGCAGCGGTTGTAGACCATCGAGTCGTAGCGAGTTGGGGCGGCGGAGTACGGCATGGCATCATACGGCGTTGAATCGACCCCAGTTCGACCGGGGGAACTCGGTTGGGCTAGTGACGACTTTGCAGAATCCGGCTCTTTTCCATCGCATCTTCAGCCAGGCGAATGAACCGCATGTCTTGTGTGCCAGCGTAGACCCGCTGATAGATCACGCTCAGCGCAGTAAAGCTGAATGGATCGTCGGGCGCAAGTTCGCACACTGTCTCGGCGTGCCCAATCGCCTCTTCATGACGCCCCATGCGCTGAAGCAGCACGGCGAGGGCCGAATGTGCGAGAGCGTATTTCGGATCGACTGCGAGCGCTTCGTTGAGCTTGGCAACCGCCTCGTCGGGCTTGCCGGCGTCTTTGAGCCGGTCTGCTTCGTCGTAAAGTGCGACGGCATCGGCCATGAATCAAGTCTCCCTTTCGAAAGCATTGCTAGCGTGCGGCGAATGTCGGCAAACTGGGCCGCAATGTTCAACTGTGGAGTTTACCAAGTTAAACCCCGCCTCGCCCATATGGCGAAGCAGTGCAAAATGGGAAAAATCGCTACCTCCGGCTAAGCCGTGATAAACGGGCTTTC
>DASYDU010000339.1:0-24573 GCA_036499445.1 Lacipirellulaceae bacterium | reverse complement strand
GAGCCCGATGCCCACTTCCTCGAATTCGCCAAAACGATCCCCGTCGGCCAAGACACGCAGCGGGAGCCCGAAGACTTCGCGCTGACCCGCTATGCCGCTTATTTAGTTGCCCAGGCGGCCGACGAATCGAAAACGCAAGTCGCGTTCGCCCGCTGCTATTTCCTGGAGCCGTCGCGCAACGAAGAGCTCGTCGAGCGCCGCATCGCCGATGCCGAGCGACTTGAGCTGCGCGAGAAGCTGAGCCACTCCGAAAAAGTCCTGTCCGGCCTGATCTACGAGCACGTCGAGGACGAGGGCGGCCTGAGCCGGATCCACATCAAGGGCGACCGGGCTCTCTTCGGCGGCATCACCACGCGGCAGCTCAAGCACCGGCTCGCGGTGCCCAAGGGCAGGGCGCTGGCCGACTTCTTGCCTGCGATCCTGATCAAAGCCAAGGACTTTGCCACCGAGCTCACCAACGCTGCCGTCAAGCGAGACTATCTCCACACCGAGGCTCAGATCACGCGCGAGCACGTAAAGAACAATCGCGAGGTGCGGAAGTTCCTCAGCCGCCGAAAGATTGTGCCAGAGAAGCTGCTCGCCGCCGAAGACATCAAAAAGACCGAGCGCCGCTTTGCCGCCGCTGAGAAAGAACTCGCTGAAAAGAAGCTGGCCGACTTGGTGCCGCGGCTGCCGATACCGCAACCCCGCGCCGAAACACAACTGGTCCTCGCCTTGAATTCAACTGCCACCGATCGAGCCATGAATTCGGCGATTTGACCATGCCGGCAAGCAGCCCTACGATGAACGGCAATGGGTTTCTACCTGTTCCTGCTGTTCACGGTTGTGCCGCTCGTCGAGCTGTGGCTGTTGGTCGTGCTCGGCCAGTGGACGCACGCCTGGGTGCCGATTTTGTTGATCTTGGTCGACGCGGCGCTGGGTACTGCGCTGATTCGTTGGCAGGGTGTCCGCGTCGTTCGCCGCATTCAAGAGGATTTGGCGGCCGGCCGCATGCCCGGCGATGCGCTCATCGACGGCGCGCTGTTTCTCATTGCGGCAGCCCTGTTGATCGCCCCGGGCATACTTACCGATTGTGTCGGCTTCGCCCTTTTGATCCCGCCGCTGCGAGCACTCGTCAAACGCGGCGTGAAAGCCTGGCTAAGGCATCATGTCGAAGTCCGCACGGCCACCATTCGCGACGCCTTCGCAGCCGGCAACGCGACTTCGCAGTCACCGGACCACGATCAGATCATCGACGCCCACGTCGTCAACACTCGTGTCGAAGACGTCAGATAAATCGGCATCCCGCCGGATTACAATTGCGACTCGAGCGCGCTCATGGCTGCCTCGTAGTTTGGCTCGGTTGTCACTTCCGGCACGTATTGGGCGTAGGTGACTTTGCCGTTTTTATCGAGCACGAACACGGCCCGGCATTCGATCTTCAGCTCCTCGATCAGCGTGCCGTAACTGTTCCCGAAATTGCGATCTTGATAATCGCTGCCGACGCGCATGTTCTTAATGCTCTCGGCGCCGCAGAAGCGATTCATCGCAAACGGCAAGTCCATGCTCACCGTGACGGCGTTTACGCGGTCGCCCAGCTTCGCGAGCTGATCGTTGAACTTCTTGGTCTGTATCGCGCAGACGCCGGTGTCGAGCGACGGCACTACGCTCAGAATCGTCGGCTTGCCCTTGAGATCGGCGAGCTTGATCGTCTTCATCCCGCCTTCGAAATAATGGACCGTGAAATCGGGGGCAGGCTGACTGGCTTTGACTTCGTTGCCGGCGAGCGTCATCGGATTGCCCTTGAACGTAATGACTCCGGAGCGTGGCATGGTTGTTCCTTTCTATCGAGCGGGCGGCAGACGCGAACAGATGCCGCGCAGCCTGCTCAAATTGCGAGTTTTTTAATGATGCCGTTACAGTCCCCCCATTTTCCTTGTTTGGGAGGCACGTGCAAGTGGCCGAAATCCTCCGGCAACGGCATCATCTGGAAATGGCGGACCAATAGCAGTGATCGAAGAGCAGCCCCCATTCAACCTGCTGAATGTCGAGGCACAGGTCGCGAAGCGCGTCGCGGCCGCGCTCGGCAGTTTGGCACAGATCGACAAACGCGAATGGATCCCACCGGTTGCCGGCCGTGAGCCGCTCGCCTGCGACCGTTTCGCCATGTTCGGCCGCCAATTCGCCAGCTCGCATGGTCAGCTTTTCAAAGATTGGATGGGTGCCGACGTGGCGAAACCAGTATTTCGCGTTCGAGAAATCTCCCTCTCGGCGATGCATGATCGCGTGCCAGAAACTGCCCGAAGGCGTATCGATGCCTTGGCTGATTGTGTGCGACTCGTCGAGAAAGTCATGCAGCAGCCAGACGCCCGCGATACAGCAGGCAGCCATGTCGCGGTCGGAGAGCTGCGCATTCGCGAATGCGGCATCGACGGTCAACTTTCCCAGCGCAGGTCGTGCATCAACGTCTGGTGTGCCGGTGTCGAGCGGCCGGCGCTGATCGCACGTCAACAGCGGTGCGAATACCGGCCCGTACGCTTGGACATCAAAGTTCTTCATCGGGCTTTCCTGGCGACAAATTCAGCACGTAATTCTATCCGTGATTCGCGCGGCCGACGACCGTTGGTTGACAGGCGGCCACTTTGTGCCGAAGAAACCGTGAAATGTCCGCGAAGAATCGGCACCCTGACAAGTTGGTTTGCGTGGCAGTAGAATGGCGGACAGCTTGCACTTCTCGGAAGGAGCCGCCGTGACTACGTCGTTTGTTCATCTCCATTGCCACAGCCACTACAGCCTGCTCGACGGGGCGAGCCCGATCGACGGCATGATCGGGCGCGCCAAAGAGCTGGGGATGAACGCCTTGGCGATCACCGACCACGGCAACCTTTACGGAGCGATTGAGTTTTACGAGGCGTGCCGCGAGGCCGGGATCAATCCAATCGTCGGCTACGAAGCCTATGTTGCGCCGGCCAGCCGCTTCGAGCGGAGTGGCGAATCTAGCCGCGACGCCAGCTACCATCTAACGCTTCTGGCCAAGAATCGCACCGGTTTCGAAAACCTGGTGCAGCTTTCAAGCAAGGCATTTCTAGAAGGATTTTATCACAAGCCTCGGATCGATCGCGAGCTACTCGCGGCACACAATGAGGGCCTCGTCTGTCTCAGTGGCTGCGTGTCGGGCGAGTTTGCGCGAACACTCCTGGCGGGCAACACGGCCGACGAGGCTATCGCCAAGGGCCGCGAGATTGCAGCCTGGTTTCATGGCGTTTTCGGCGACCGCTATTTCATCGAGATTCAAAACAACGGCCTGGAAGTCCAGCGGCAGGCTCTGGAACTGTCGGTCGAAGTGGCGCGGCGGATGGGGCTTCCCACGGTCGCCACTTGCGACGCCCACTATGTCCGCCGCGAGGACGCAGTGGCCCAGGACGTGCTGCTCTGCATTAACACGGGCAAATTCCGCACGGACACAAACCGCATGCGGATGGAAGGCGACCAGTTTTATCTTCGCAGTCCGCACGAGATGTATGAGACGTTTGCGGGCATGGAGGACGCGGTCGCTCGCAGCCAGCAAATCGCTGACACCGTCGACATTCAGTTGGAGCTGGGGAAGCGTCATTTTCCGTCTTTCGCGCTGCCGCCCGCCAAGACGCAAGCCGACTACCTGCGCGAGTTGTGCGAGGCGGGTTTGCGCGAGCGGTACTCCAATGATTCGCGCCGCTGGCAGAATGGCGACCCGCAATCGGGCGCGATTGCCGACGATGTCCGCAAGCGACTCGAACGCGAATTGGACGTCATCGACAAATTGGGATTCGCTGATTATTTCTTGATCGTCTGGGACTTCGTGCGATACGCCGCCGAGCAGGGCATTCCTTGCACGGCCCGCGGCTCGGGCGTTGGCTCGTTGGTCTGTTACGCCTTGCGGATTAGCCACATCTGTCCGCTGGAATACGATCTTCTGTTCGAGCGGTTTTTGGACGAGAGCCGCCGCGAGGCGCCCGATATCGATATCGATTTCTGCAAGGATCGTCGCGGCGAAGTGATTCAGTACGTCAAGGAAAAATACGGCGCGGCGAATGTCGCGCAGATCGGCACTTTTGGCACACTGGCTGCCCGGGCGGCGATTCGCGACGTCGGCCGCACGCTTGGGCTGCCAATCTTCCGCGTAGATCAGATCGTGGCGATGGTGCCCGACCAGCTCAACATTACATTGGACGAAGCGCTGGAGCAGAGCAGCGAGCTGCGGCAAACCTACGAATCGAACGGCGAAATTCGCGAGCTGATCGATCTGGCGCGCAAGATCGAGGGCCTCGCCCGCAACGTCGGCACTCACGCCGCGGCCGTCGTCATTGCCGAAAAGCCCGTCGACCAGTACGTCCCGCTGCAGCGCGTCAAAGGCAAGACTGAAGTCATTACGCAGTGGGCGATGGCCGACGTGGAACGGGCCGGCCTCTTGAAGATGGATTTCCTCGGCCTGCGAAACCTGACTATCCTGGCCAAGAGCATCGAACTGGTCCAGCAATCGCGCGGCGAGCGGATCGATCCCTATCGGTTTCCACTCGACGATGCCGAGACTTTTGCGCTACTCTGCCGCGGCGAAACGAAGGGCATTTTCCAACTGGAAAGCGGCGGCATCCGCGATCTCTTGCAGCGAATGAAACCGGACCATTTCCGCGACATCATTGCCACCAACGCCCTCTACCGCCCCGGACCGCTCGAAGGGGGAATGGTCGACGATTACATCGAAGTGAAACACGGCCGCCGCCACCCGGTCTATCCACACCCCGTGATGACCGACGTGCTCGAAGAGACGCACGGCGTGATGGTTTATCAAGAGCAGGTGATGCGGATTTTGAATTTGCTTGGCGGCATCGCGCTGGCCGACGCCTACACTTGCATCAAGGCGATCAGCAAGAAGAAGCTGCCAGTCATCGCCAAATTCCGCGAAGAATTCATCGACGGCGCGCGAGAAAAAGGTCTTGAAAAGCGCAAAGCCGAGGATTTGTTCGGCATGATCGAAAAGTTTGCCGGCTATGGCTTCAACAAGTCGCATAGCACGGCCTACGCGCTGATCGCCTACCAGACGGCTTACTTCAAGGCACACTTTCCAGTCGAGTTCATGGCCGCGCTCCTCTCGGGCGACATCCAGGCCCGCAATTTCAAGAGTAAGGATTCGCTGGTCGAGCACCTGGAAGATTGTCGGCGGATGGGCGTCGAGGTCGTGCCGCCGGACGTCAATGCATCGAACACCGATTTTGCAGTTGCTGGCCGCAGAATTCACTTTGGTCTGAGTGCGATCAAAGCTTGTGGCGGCGGCGCGGCCGATGCAATCGTTGCCGCGCGCAAGCACGGCGGCCCCTTTCTGAGCCTGTTTGATTTCTGCGAGCGGGTTGATTCGCAGACCTGCGGTCGGGCGACAATCGAAGCGCTCACCAAAGCCGGCGCGTTCGATTGTCTCAAGGCGAAGCGAGCCCAGCTGATGGCGGCGATCGACCGAGCTATGCAAAGCGGAGCCGCCGCCGCGGCCGATAGGCGTAGCGGCCAGCGCGGGCTGTTCGGGGACGGCGACGCAGAATCGGCCACAACCACCGCGATGGACTTGCCCCTATTGCCGGAGTTTGCGGAGAAGGAACGGCTCGCGATGGAGAAGGAAGTCCTCGGCTTCTACCTCACGAGTCATCCTCTGGCCGAGCACGAGACGACCCTCCGCACATATTGCACGCATACCAGCTCGCAAATCGGCAAGCTCGAGCATCGCTCGGAACTGATCGTCGGCGGGATGCTTTCCGCGATCAAGTTTTCGCATACCAAGAATCCGCGGCAGGGCAGCACCCACACGAAATACGCGATGTGGGACCTTGAAGATCTTGAAGGCATCGTGCGGTGCATTCTCTGGCCGGAACAATTTGCCGAATTCGGTCAGTTCGTACAGGCAGACGCGATTCTGGCAATGCGGGCCTCCGTCGACCGCAGGCCGGGCGCCGAGGAAGTGAATCTCATCATCAATGAACTGATTCCTTTGGCGGAATTGTCGGCGCGATTTTCGAGCGGCGTCATGATTCGAGTCCGCGAGGACGCTCACGGGGCTGACGCGCTAGAAAAGCTTCGCGAAATTGTCCGCGGCTATCCTGGGACTAAGCCGCTTCGGTTGCGGTTGGAACTCGCCGAAGGTGGCAGCGTGATGCTCGACTGTGCCAAGAGCGGCGTGACGCTCGATCCAGAATTACGACGACGGGCCGACGAATTGCTCGGGCCAGGCAATTTCAAGCTCGTCGGCAGCGCCCCTCGCTCTTCGCCGCCAACCCCGACCAACGGCCGCCGCCCGGCGCTGGCAAGGAGCTAGATGCCGCATCGTTGCCGCGTGACCGGGGACGGCATTGATTACAATGAAGCGATCCGGCCGGTAACGGGCCGGGCCTGTCGCTCACTTGGCAAAGTCGCCAATGAATTCGCCATTTGAAGAACGGATCAAGTCTCGCGCCGCGCTCGTCGGCGTGGTCGGGCTCGGCTATGTCGGTCTGCCGCTGGTACGCGTATTTGTCGAAGCCGGGTTTCACGTGTTGGGGTTCGACGTCGACGATGCGAAGATTGATCAATTGCAAAGAGGTCACAGTTACATCGGCGATATTTCGTCCGAATGGGTCGCGAACGCGGTTAACAATGGAAAGTTCATTGCCGCGAGCGACATGCGTCGACTTGGCGAGCCCGACGCAATCTTAATCTGCGTGCCGACCCCGCTCGACGAGCGCCACGAGCCCGATTTGCAGTACGTCGAGGCGACCGCACGGCAAATCGCCGCGGTGCTGCGGGCGGGCCAGCTGGTTATACTGGAAAGCACGACCTACCCAGGCACGACCCGCAAGATCGTGCTGCCGATCCTGGCGGCGGGAGGACACACCGTCGGCCGCGACTTCTTCCTCGCCTACAGTCCCGAGCGCGTCGACCCCGGCAATTCACATCGTTCAGTGGCGAACACTCCCAAGCTCGTGGGCGGCATCGACGAACCGAGCCTCTACGCGGCTACCGCCCTATATGGCGCGGCCGTGGCGAAGGTGGTGCCGGTCTCATCGTGCGAAGTCGCCGAGGCGGCGAAGATTCTGGAAAACTCGTATCGCGCCGTGAACATCGCGCTCGCGAACGAGCTCAAGAAGCTGTTTACGGCGATGGAAATCGACGTTTGGGAAGTAATTGAAGCGGCCGCCACGAAACCGTTTGGTTTTCAACTCTTCTATCCCGGCCCGGGGCTTGGCGGCCACTGCATTCCGGTCGACCCGTTCTATCTGAGCTGGCTAGCTCGTCAACACGGCTTGGCGGCCGAGTTCATTGAGCTAGCCGGCGAAGTCAATACAACGATGCCTGAGTTTGTCGTCGAGCAACTTGCTGCGGCGCTGGCAGCGTGTGGGAGGGATTTGTCTGGCGGCAAGATCTGCATCCTGGGCGTGGCGTACAAGCGCGACGTGGCGGACCCGCGTGAAAGCCCCGCCTTTCGCTTGATGGAATTGTTAGGAGCCCGCGGCGTCGAATTGTCGTACAACGATCCGCACATTCCGGTGTTGCCGAAGATGCGGAATTTCGCCGTGCCGTCGCTCGCCAGCCGCGATTTGTCAGCCGAATTCCTCTCCTCTCAAGATTGCGTGTTAATCGTGACCGATCATTCCACGTATGACTGGGAATTCGTCGTGCGCCATGCCCGCTTGGTCGTCGACACGCGAAATGCAACACGAAATGTGAAGATTGGCAGAGAGAAAATCTATAAGGCATAATAGAGGGTCCAAATGGGGGACCGCGAGAATCACTTTCTGAGTTACTGGTACGCATGGCACAAATCAAACGCATTTTGGTCACCGGTGGGGCCGGCTTTTTGGGCTCACACCTCTGCGAACGTCTTGTCGAGCAATCGCACGACGTGATTTGCCTCGATAATTTTTTTACCAGCCAAAAGACCAACGTGGCTCATCTGCTGGAGCGATCTAACTTTGAGCTCGTGCGACACGACGTCACGGAGCCGATCGTGCTCGAGGTCGATGAAATCTATAACCTCGCTTGTCCGGCCGCGCCCGGCCACTACCAATACAACCCGATCAAGACGCTCAAAACCTCGGTGCTCGGGGCCATCAACACGCTCGGCATCGCCAAACGTTGCCGGGCAAAAGTGTTGCAGGCGTCGACCAGCGAAGTCTACGGCGATCCGGAAGTCCATCCGCAACGGGAAGACTATCGCGGCGCAGTCAATCCGGTTGGGCCGCGGGCTTGCTACGACGAAGGCAAGCGGGCCGCCGAAACGCTGTTCATGGACTACCATCGGGTGCACAACTTGAATATCCGCTTGGTGCGAATTTTCAACACCTACGGGCCGCGGATGCACCCCTTCGATGGGCGTGTCGTATCCAACTTCATCCGCCAGGCGCTTTGCGGCGAGGACATCACAATCTTTGGCGACGGCAGCCAGACTAGGTCATTCTGTTACCGCGACGATCTGGTCGAGGGGATGATCCGCATGATGAATGGGCCCGATGATTTCGTCGGGCCGGTGAACCTAGGCAATCAAGGCGAATTCACAATTCTGGAGCTCGCTCAGCAGGTGATCGCACAGACGGGCAGCAAATCGAAAATCGTCCACCGGCCATTGCCGCAGGACGACCCGGCGCGTCGCCAGCCCGATATTACGCTAGCCAAGAAGATGCTCGGCTGGGAGCCCAAGGTGGCGCTTCGCGAAGGTTTGGAAAAGACGATCGTCTGGTTCCGCTCAATTCGCTGGGACGAGTATCGCGCGCCGACGCCAAACTATTGAGCGGCCGGCTTCGCATCGTGTGCCCAGGCGCTTCGCGCGAGCGCCCAGCCATATACGAGCGCCAGCCCCAAAGCCGCACCACAAGCGTCGGCCCGCCAATCGTAGTAGTCGCAATCGCGCCGAAACCAAGGCTGAGAAATCTCATCGAAGGCCGCGTACGTGACAATGAGCAGCCACGCAGCCACGACGGACCAGATCGGCAGGCTGCCCCAAATGCTTCTCCAAGTCAGGGCCAGCAATCCGGCCAGCCCGACAAATGCCGAGAAGTGCACGACCTTGTCATAGCCCTCCGGTGGCAAGACGGGAAACTCCGGCGGTACGTGGGTGCCGGTGAACAGCGCTAGCCAATAGCCGACCAAAAGCGCTGGCGGCAACCAGCGGTGCAAAATGCTGGAATTGAGGGGAAAAGCCATCGACGGTCGGTCGTTTGTCAAGCGGAGTGCGGGCGGGTAACTTAGGAAGGGGCTGGCAGCAGACTTGCTATTTTACGCTGCCGCCCGGCGCTTGGTTGAATCCTTTTCCGAAGATTTAACACATTGGGAGTGCCTTGATGTCGCGAATATCCATACCTGCCCCGCTACCTTCTCGGGGCGGACCGCTCATGTACGGCGATCAAGACGACGACCGCCAAATGTTCGGCAGCAATCAGGGAATGGGCGGCCTCAAAGCCCGGCTGTTGATCGCGGCCGTGATCGCGCTGTTCGCAGTGATTTCCTACTACGGTCGTTCCACCAGCGAAAACCCTATTACCGGCGCCAGCGAACACGTAGCGATGGCCGATGCGGGCCAAGAAATCCTCATGGGCTTGCAATCGCGGCCGGAGATGATGCAGCAGTTCGGCGGACAGGATCCCGATGCCGCGGCCCAAGACCGGGTGAGTCGCGTCGGCTGGAAGATGCTTTCCGCAATCGAGGCGAAGCTGGCCACCGAGGGGCGCAAAAATCCCTATCACGACGCGTTCAAATTCACGATGCTGGCTGATCCAGAAACAGTCAATGCCTTCGCGCTGCCCGGCGGCCAGGTATTTATTACCCGCGCGCTGTACAAAGATTTGGAAACCGAAGGACAGTTGGCGGGCGTCTTGGGCCATGAGATTGGCCATGTCATCGAACGCCACAGCAACAAGCAGATGGCCAAGAGTCAGTTGATCCAAGGGCTCGCGACCGCCGGTGGCATGGCGGGCGGCGATCAGCAAAGCATGCAGATGGCTCAGCAGGCGGCTCAGATGATCAGCATGAAATATGGCCGCGAAGATGAACTGCAGGCCGATCAATGGGGCGTGCGGCTTTCTGCGATGGGCGGTTACGATCCGCGGGCCATGATCGGCGTGATGGAGGTGCTCGATCGCGTATCAGCCGGCCGCTCGCCGCCGGAATTCCTCAGCACACATCCGAAGCCGGCCAATCGCATCGCGTACATCAAGCGGGTGCTCGAAACAGAGTTTCCCAATGGCGTACCCGACGGGCTGCAGAAGTGACACGAAGGCATCGCTCGAGGAAGACCTCACGCAAAGGCGCCAAGACGCAAAGACACGATGCTTCGAACCTTAGCGTCTTGGCGCCTGTGCGTGAGACTTTATCCAACGTATCGTGTCGGGGCGGACACTGAGGTTGAACAGTCTCCGTAACATTACGATTGTCTCGGGCGGGCAAACAGGCGCTGATCGCGTGGCGCTCGATTTCGCGATTGAACATGGAATTGCGCACGGCGGCTGGTGCCCTAGGGGCCGGCTCGCGGAAGATGGGCCGATCGACGGTCGTTATCAATTGCAAGAAACGCCGTCGCGCCGTTACGCCGAGCGAACCGAGTGGAATGTCCGGGATAGCGATGCGACCGTCGTGTTCACGATTTCATCAGTCGCCAGCGGCGGCACTGCCCTCACAATCGAATTGGCCAAGCGTTTGGACAAGCCGCTGCTCTTGCTATCTCGCGATACGGGTGCCACAGCGATCGAACACGCCCGCGGTCTCCTCGAGTTTCTGACGGTGAATCGAGCGCGGATTGTGAACATTGCCGGCCCGAGGGCGTCGCAAGAGTCAGAAATCGTTGCCTTTGTTCGCGACGTGCTGGAAGCAGCGCTGGCCGTCGGTTAATCTGAGCGTAGCTTGCTCTGCGCAATACCGAGGTCTCAAATCATGGCGATTGAAGTCTCTCCGCAAAAGACCCGCGTCGGTTGGATCGGCACCGGTGTGATGGGCCGCTCGATGTGTGGCCACGTCATCGACGCCGGCTACAAAGTGACGGTCTTTAACCGCACCAAATCGAAGGCCGATGAGTTGGTTGCCAAGGGCGCCCGCTGGGCCGATTCGCCTCGCGATGTGGCCGCGGCGGCCGACGTGGTCTTCTCCATCGTTGGCTATCCGGATGATGTTCGCGAAGTGCTCCTCGGCGAGACTGGCGCTTTGGCGGCGTTAAAATCGGGCGGTATTGTCGTCGATATGACCACCAGTCGGCCATCGCTCGCGATCGAGATTGCCGAGGCCGCCACAAAGAAGGGCGTCGTGAGCATCGACGCGCCGGTTTCCGGCGGCGACGTCGGCGCGAAAAATGGCACCCTCTCGATCATGATCGGCGGCGATGCGGCGACCGTCCGCGCGCTCGAACCGCTCTGGAAAACGATGGGCTCAAAATGGGTGCTGCAGGGCGGAGCGGGGGCCGGACAGCACACCAAAGTCGTTAACCAAACGCTGATCGCCAGCGGAATGATCGGCGTCTGCGAAGCGCTGCTCTACGGCTACAAGGCCGGGCTCGACCTGGAAAAAGTACTCGAATCGGTGGCATCAGGCGCGGCCGGCAGCTGGTCGCTCTCCAACTATGGCCCGCGGATGATCGCCGGCAACTTCGAGCCGGGCTTCTTCGTCGAGCACTTCCTCAAGGACGTCGGCATTGCGCTCGAAGAGTCGCGACGGATGGGCCTCAAGATGCCCGGGCTGGAAATGGCCGAACAGCTCTACAAAATGGCCGCGGCCGATGGTTTGGCTCGCAAGGGGACGCAGTCGCTCATTCTGGCGCTGGCGAAACTCTCGAAGGTCGAGTGGCCGAGCAAGTAGAATAAACTTGCGGGCGTGGTGCCGGCGACATCTGATAGGGGCGACATTGAATCAGACGGGGCTGCAGAATGGGCAGGTTTCTATGTATGGTCGTCGTTGTCATTGTCGCGCTATCGCGCGCTGCGCACTCGGCCGACATGTCTGAATTCGCCGACTGGTCGCTCCGCGGCGCGAACGGCGCGTTGCAGCTGCCGGGTCGGTTATTTGTTCCGCCCGAAGCGACGAGCGAACCTCGTAGCCGGCGTCCGCTTATCGTCTTTTTGCACGGCAGCGGAGAAGCTGGCACGGACAACGCCAATCAAGTCAACGGCAACATCGACAGTCTATTGGCTGAGGCGAAACGGAGAGGCGCGTATCTCTACGCGCCGCAGACGACGACCGACGAGTGGGACGGAAAGACGCTGACCGACAATTTGATGGTGATGATCGACCGCGCCGTCGTGGACGAGAACGTGGATCCGGGCCGCTTGTATGTGACTGGTCTGTCGAGTGGCGGCGGTGGGGTTTGGAATATGCTCAGTCGCTATCCGAGGCGATTCGCGGCCGCGCTTTCGATCTCTGCCGACACGCCCGCGCCAGATTTCGTGGCCGGGCGGTTGCTCGGCATTCCAATCTGTGCCTTCCACTCCCGCGACGACGACACAGTTCCTGTTGGCGAAGATCGAAACACGGTTGCGCGCGTCTTCGCCGCGGCAGGCGTCGCGACGCCGCAATATCCGTCAACCAATTCGAACCAATACTTTCTCATCTCCGATCCAAATCTCGCTTCCCACCGAACCTATAACGATCGTGTCCGTCAGCAGCACGAGACGATGAGCTTTGCCATTACGAGTACACCGCTCGATCTGATTTACAACGAGCTGCCCAACGGCGGCCACGGCATTTGGCCCGCGGTATACAACAGTCCGGCTGTCTACGATTGGTTGTTCTCACACGCTGTGCCCAATCCGTGTCAAGCAACGGTCGCCGGCGATGTGGCCTGCGTCTCGCGGAGAGAGTTCAGAATGTGGCATCCGCGTGTTTGCGGAATTCGTGTTCGTTGAGCGACTGACCCTCACGAACAGTTTCGAACAACAACATTTGCTTCGGCCAGCCGACACAGCGCAATAGTTCATCGAAGGCTGCCTCGGGGCAATGGCCATGCAGCTCGTAGCGCTGGAGCCGACCAGAGAAGTCGAACAAATGGCCGTCGACTTGCCAGCGGCGGCCGCTCTCGTCGTCCCCTGAGACAACGAACGAGCCATCCGGTTCGAAGATCATCCGCGGCAGCCGCTCGAGCCTCGCGGCCGCCTCTTCCCAGGTGACGGCGAACGAATCCTCTCGCGGATCGGCGAAGATGTTGACGTGAAAGTGGTATGAAATTGTCACGTGAGTCGTGAGTTGTTGATTCGTACGCTAACTAGCGGGGCGAAAGCGAGCCGGGCCGTCCTCGGCCCCGATTGGGTTTGCCTAATCAACCGGCGTCGTCCGTTGTCTGAAGATATAGCCGAATGCATTGTTCAAATACATTTCATCATGAATCGCGATATTGGAACCCTCTTCAGCCCACCACGATGCACCATCCGGCAAGGGGAATTGCTCACTCAGTGCCTGCCCGAGCCAGCGTTTTACCAGACGACGGACCTTCTCTCCGTGAACGTCGGGCAAGACGTTGCAAAGCAGATGCACGTGGTCCGGTGCGGCAGAACAGACTCGATATCCCCATCCACCGCGCACGCAAATTCCTGGTATCTTGACCTCGGCAATGTCACGCTGTTCCTGCGAAAGATAGCAGGGCGGAAACTTCATCCGGCCCCGTTCATGTTCCTCCCGTTCAATCGTTGGCGGGATAAAAGGTTCTTTGATTTGATTGTGTTGCTTGTCAACCGAAGGGCGCGAGCCGCCATGTAGCCGAGTTCCATAAGTGCCGAACGTGATATGCCAAGTCGTGCGAGAAGAGTCGAGTTGCTGGTGCGGAAGGGGAGTGGTCATGGACAGAATTGTCACGGCGATGGTCCGAGTAAATAAGCTTTGGTGATAAGATCGGGGCCGGGACGGCCCGGCTCGCTCCCTTCAAGTGCATGCAGTGCGCGGCTGCTAGGAATCAATCGCGCGGAAGATGGTGCCCCATCTTGTCGCGCTTGGTGGCCAGATAGTCGGCGTTGTGCTCGTTGATCGGCGGCACGATCGGAATCTGATCGACCACTTCGAGGTCGAAGCCGCCATAGATAAAGGCGTCGGTCTTCTTGGGATTATTCGTGAGCAGACGGACCTTGCGCAACCCGAGGTCCTTGAGCAACTGGATGCCGACGCCGTAGTCGCGCGGATCGGCCTTGTAACCCAGCGCCAGATTCGCCTCGACCGTGTCGAGTCCCTGGTCCTGCAGCGCGTAGGCTTTGATCTTTTCCACGAGCCCGATGCCGCGACCTTCTTGCGGCAGGTATGCAAGCACACCGGTGCCCTCATTACGGATCATGTCGAGCGCCATGTGCAATTG
The DNA here is from genome assembly GCA_036499445.1 of Lacipirellulaceae bacterium. Lineage (GTDB taxonomy): Bacteria > Planctomycetota > Planctomycetia > Pirellulales > Lacipirellulaceae > DASYDU01. The sequence continues at coordinate 10,283 of DASYDU010000339.1, read as the reverse complement.
GTCGCCGCAGTCGCACCGGAGCGACTCCAACAAATCGCCAGTGAAGCAGGATGAGTGGAGCCGCACGAGCGGGGCGACAACTTTCGTCGGATCGCCGAGCACGAACACCATCGGTTGTTGCGACTCGTATTTCACGCCGTAGGCGATGATCCGGCCGAAGCCGTATTTCGTTGGCAGCTCGGCCTCGGCCTCGCGAAAGACGAGCTTCTCGCGGACGCGGCGAAATGCGATCAATTGCTCGATCGAAATAATTGGCAGATCAAATTCGGCGGCGATGGCCGCGAGCTGTTGGCGATTGGCCCGATCGCCGGTCTCATTGAGAATCTCACACAGCACGCCGGCGGGCATCATTCCGGCCAACCGCGCGAGGTCGACCGCGGCTTCGGTGTGGCCGGCGCGGCGGAGCACGCCCCCCTCCTTGGCTACAAGCGGAAACAGATGACCGGGTCGGGTGAAATCGGCCGGCTTGCTCGCCGGGTCGCAAATCGCCTGGATCGTGCGGGCCCGTTCGGCGGCCGTGATACCGGTCCGCGTCGAGCGATGATCGACCGGCACCGTGTAATTTGTGCCCAGTGGGGCAGTGTTCGCCTCGACCATCGCGTGGAGCCCGAGTCGCTGGCTGACCTCGGGCAAGATTGGCATGCAGAGCTGGCCGCGCCCGTGCGTGATCATGAAATTCACGGTCGCGGGGGTGACTCGCTCTGCCGCGCAAACGAAATCGCCTTCGTTTTCGCGGTCCTCGGCGTCGACGACGATCACCACCTTCCCCTGGCGGATCGCCTCGCTTGCCTGCTCAATGGTGGAAAATCGGCTATGCATGCGGTATACGAACGATGTTTGCGGCGAATCGGGAGAGACTAGCAGACCTATTCGGAGCTGCCGCTGGTTTCTATTATAGGGTGTCCGCGGTTAGGTCTCCAAGCAGGTGCTTTTGGCGGAAGTCAGGTGGAAGTTCTCCTATGCCGACATCAAATCACTTCGTCGTCTGTGGAATTCGCAAAATGTACGGGCTGCGGCTGGGTCGAACGATCGGATTGGCGCTGTTGACCACCGGCGCGATCGCGATGGGCGGCGCGGCTGTCGCGGTCGAGTCAACGGTCGACATTGTGACCGGCGTTGCCTACGCCGAGCGAGATAGCGGCCCGCTCAAGGCGGATGTTTATATTCCGAAGGGCGAGGGACCGTTTCCGGGCATGCTCGTGGTACATGGCGGCGCGTGGAGGATGGGGACTCGGGAGCAGTTGGCCGGCGCCGCACTGTTTCTGGCCGAGCATGGATACACGGCCGTCGCGATTGAATATCGCCTCGCGCCCCAGGATAAATGGCCGGCGCAAATCTACGATTGCGCCGCCGCCGTGCGCTGGATGCGCGAACATGCCAAAGAGTACAAGATTGATCGGACGCGAATTGGCGGCTTTGGCTATTCGGCAGGCGGACATTTAGTCGCCCTCTTGGGCACACTTGGTGACGACCAGTTGCGCGAGCCAGGCGTGGCCGCCGATGCTGCTAGCGCGCGGCTGCAGGTCGTGCTGGCTGGCGGCGCGCCCTGCGATTTTCGCTCGATCGCGGCGGATAGCGATCGCCTGGCCTATTGGTTAGGCGGCACGCCGGCCGAAAAGCCGGATGCCTACCGCGACGCTTCTCCGGCCAACTACGTCGCCGCGAGCGATCCGCCCATGTTTTTCTTTCATGGCGACAGCGATGAGCTGGTCCAGATTCGCAGCCCGCAAAAGATGGTCGAGCGATTGCGAGAGCTGGGAATCCCCGCCGAGTTTTACATCGTAAAGGGCGCGGGCCACATTCCCGCCGCGTTAGACCAAGGCGCACGAGAGCGAGCGCGTGCATTTGCCGATCATGTGCTCAAAGGCGAGCCGCTCAAGCCCGAGCCATCCGCTTCCGTGCCCACGGCAGGTGCCGAGGCGTTGTCGCCGGCCAGCGGCCCTACGGCGCCGGCCAGCTCTTCGCAAAGTGCCCCCAGCCATGTCCAATGACGCGGCAAAATTGTCGGCGCTGGCCCCACTCGGCCGCGAGGAGTATATCGAGCAGGCCCATTTCTTCCGGGCGCTCGCCGAGCGGCTGCGAGAAAATGTGCCGGCTCAAGAAGTGCTAGCATCGGTCCGCGAGGAAGTGCTTGCGACAACCAAGCTACCGATGGCGATTGACTTTCTGCTCGCCGAGCTGCGACATGCGGGCGCGTTTGGCGCGGCGATGTCACGGCTGGACCACTATTTCACGCCATTCCAAGCATTTGTGGTCCAGGAGGCTGAAAACGAACGGGGCCGCTTCGACCTACGGATCGGGCTGGAAATCCTCCGGCGCGAGTCCGAGTATCGGGCCGCGGAGCCGTCTCGCCAGGGCATCTTTCTCTACCAGCTCGAGTCCCTCGCTCGCAACCGGCTCGGTTACGACCGCGGCCTCGAGGCAGTAGCCCGCGACCCGGCATTCGATTCCACCTGGCAGGACTGGATTCGCACAGTCCGGCGGCAAATCGGCATGGTCGAACTGGCCGACTTGATCTACGTTCACAGCGAGCACTATCGCGAGCGGGCGGAGCGAAACCAAAGCCGGGGCGACGATTCGGCCGCCGGTTCAACGCCCGGAGTAGTTTTATTTGGTGAGCGGGAGGGGCGGATCGCGCTGGCCAATCGGCGGAAAGATCCGCTCTATCTGTTTGCGTCGCTTCACCGCCAGCTTGGCTATCCGGAAGTCCCTCGGCCAGAGCCCACGGCGGCCGAACAGACGCTCTTGCCGCAGCTCGCTCGACGCCTGGAACAGATGGAAATGCGGCTGAAACTGGTAGAAGAAGAGCAGCGAGGCGGGATCGATCTGACCCAATTTTACGAGCGGCCTGGCGAGAATCGGCCGCCTAAAGGGCCCCCATAACGACAGACCGTAGGTGGCAAGGCCTGGCAGCGTCGGCTGCCGCTCGGCCCAACTTCAGCCAAAAATGCCGGAATTTCCCGCATAATTGTGGTTCAACCGCAGACCCCAGCGTGGTACAGTTGCGTAAAGCGGTTGTGGGAACGGTCGCTTTGGGACGAAAGCCGGGAGGTTCGACTGGTTGGATTGCCGTCGCCCTTCGCATGCTGGCACTTTGCCGGGGCACTTCGTCCGCTGGTGTTACGAACAAATTGTTCGGAGCACTCCCGCCCGATTCATTCTTTCGCATGACTTGCGCTCGACCGCACAAGCGGCCAGGCTCGTTGATTGAAGACTTGCCGTGGACTTTCAGCTTAGCTTAGACAGCGAAGGCGTCGGCTCCGCCTACCCGGACCAGCCGTTGGCCACAACCATCGACGCGACAGTTGGCGATGCCATTCGGTTGCTGCGCGCTCAGCGGACGGGCGCGGTGATGATCTGTGAGGGAACGAAGCTCGTCGGCATCTTGACCGAGCGAGACGCTCTCCAGCTCATGGCCAGCTCTGCCGACCTCACGACGCCAGTGCGTGACGTGATGTCCTCGCCTCCGGCGACGATCTCCAGCCGGGCCACGGTGGGCGACGCGATCCGTACCATGTCCGAAGGCGGCTACCGTCATCTGCCCATTGTGGACAGCGAGGGCCGGCCGACCGGCGTGCTGGCAACTCAGGGAATTGTCCATTTCCTGGTCGACCATTTTCCGGCAACCGTGTACAACCTTCCCCCCGATCCAAAGGCTTCCACGCGAGACCGCGAGGGGGCTTAACCGGCACCAAGACAATACCCAAACAATACCCAAACAATTTGTCCTGCTCCGCGGGACGACTAACATTATTTATAGACCCCCGCCGATGGCGGGCGGCAGAGCGATTGGCTCTTTGCCTTGTATCAACTTGGCACAACCAGTCGCGACCGCCGAACCAGTCTCGGCCAGGTTCATCATTGAGAGGATTGATTCCCCACCATGTCCACCACTGCTGCTGCCGCAATAGAAAAATCAACACTTAAAATTGACGAGGCAACGGTCCGATTCTGCGGCGATTCGGGCGATGGCATGCAGCTGGCCGGCACACAATTCACCAATACCAGCGCGCTGGTGGGTAACGACATCGCGACGCTTCCCGACTTTCCAGCCGAGATTCGGGCCCCGCGCGGCACGAAGGCGGGCGTAAGCGGGTTCCAAGTTCACTTTTCGAGCCGCGATATCTACACGCCCGGCGACACGGTCGACGCCTTGGTGGCTATGAACCCGGCCGCGCTAGTGACGAACATCGTCGACCTGCGGCAGGGCGGCATTCTGATCGTCAATAGCGACGAATTCGACGCCAAGGGGCTCGAGCAAGCAGGCTACAACACCAATCCGCTCGAAGACGGTACCCTCAAATCATATCGCCTGCATTCGATGGATATGACCAAGCTGACGCGTTTGGCGGTCGAAGGTCTCGGGCTGGGTCAAAAGGACGCTGACCGATGCCGCAATTTCTTCGCGATGGGCCTGGTGTTCTGGCTTTACGATCGCCCGCTCGATCCGACGCTCCGATACATTGACGACAAATTCGGCAAAAAACCAGAAGTGGCCCAAGCCAACACGGCGGCGCTCAAGGCCGGCTATCACTACGGTGAAACTGTCGAGGCCATCAGCACTCAGTATCACGTCGCTAAGGCCAAGCTGCCGCCTGGGACCTACTACAGCATCATGGGCAACCAGGCGATGGCTTGGGGTATGCTCGCGGCCGCTCGACAGAGCGGCAAGCGGCTGTTCCTCGGCGCCTATCCGATCACGCCGGCCAGTTCGATTTTGGAGGAGCTCGCGGGTCGAAAGAATTTCGACGTGGTCACCTTCCAGGCCGAAGACGAGATCGCCGCGATGACGGCCACCATCGGCGCGGCTTTTGCCGGCGCGATGGCCATCACCGCCAGCAGTGGCCCAGGCATCGCGCTAAAGGGCGAAGGCATCGGCCTCGCGGTGATGACCGAGCTGCCGATGATCGTGATCAACGTGCAACGTGGCGGACCGTCGACGGGTTTGCCGACCAAGACCGAGCAGTCTGACTTGTTCCAGGCGATTGTCGGCCGCAACGGCGAATGTCCGATGCCGGTGATTGCTGCCAGCGGTCCGGCCGATTGCTTCGACGTTGCCCAAGAGGCCTGGCGAATTGCGGTTCGCTACATGACGCCCGTGATGTTGCTTACTGACGGCTACATTGCCAACGGTTCGGAGCCCTGGCGAATTCCGGACATAGCGAGTCTGCCGAAAATCGACGTGCGGCATCCTGGTCCGCCCGCCAATGGCGAAGCTTTTATGCCCTATGCGCGCGACGAGCGGCTGGCGCGGCCCTGGGCCGTTCCGGGGACGCCTGGTTTGGAGCATCGCATCGGAGGCTTGGAGAAACAGGATATCACCGGCAACGTCAACTACGAGCCCGCAAACCATCAGCACATGACCGATACCCGGGCCTGGAAAGTTGCCAACATTGCAAACGACCTTCCGCCGCAAAAGATTGACGGACCCGCCAGTGGCGACGTTTTGGTCCTGAGCTGGGGCGGCACGTATGGCGCCTGTGCCACGGCGGTCCACACTCGGCAGGCCTTGGGCAGAAGTGTTTCCCACTGTCATCTCCGCTACCTCAACCCGCTACCGAAGGATTTGGGCGACATTCTCAAACGATTCAAGAAGGTCTTGATCCCCGAATTGAACCTCGGTCAGCTCCGTACTTTTATCCGATCCATCTACCTCGTCGATGCGATCGGCTTGAATAAGGTGCAGGGCAAGCCCTTCAGCGTAGCTGAAGTCGAAGCCAAGATTGAGGAAATTCTCTCACCAAACAAGCAGGACAGCAATAATGGCAGCCTGACGCCGGCGCCCAAACCGGCTAAGCAAGTTGTCATGGCCTCGGCGGAATCCAGCGGTTGACCAAAAAATCATCATTCGAGTTGTAGCACTGATTCAAAACGCAGAACGACTGTAAAGGCATAACGAACATGAGCGTTGATATTCCCTTGCCGGTTCTCAAACCCGCCGATTTTGCCAGCGATCAAGACGTTCGCTGGTGCCCGGGCTGCGGCGACTACTCAATCCTGGCCCAAATGAAGAAAGTGATGCCCACGCTCGGCATCCCTCGAGAGAAGATCGTCTTCATCTCCGGCATCGGTTGTTCAAGCCGCTTTCCGTACTACATGAATACCTACGGGATGCACTCGATCCACGGCCGTGCGCCGGCCGTGGCGACCGGCCTGAAAACGGTCCGGCCGGATTTGCATGTCTGGGTCATTACCGGCGACGGCGACGGCCTCTCGATCGGCGGCAATCATCTGATGCACGCCATCCGCCGCAATCTGGATATCAATATCGTGCTCTTCAATAACCGCATTTACGGCCTCACCAAGGGCCAGTACTCGCCCACGTCGCCGCTTGGCAAGAAGACGAAGAGCACTCCGATGGGTGCGGTCGACAATCCGCTCCATCCGCTGTCGCTTGCCATCGGTTGCGAAGCAACGTTCGTTGCCCGTAGCATCGATATCAACATTAAACATCTTGGCGAAACTCTCAAACGAGCGGCCGAGCATCAAGGCACGGCCTTCGTCGAGGTCTATCAGAACTGCAACATCTTTAACGATGGTGCATGGGAGTACGCCACCGAGCGCAACTCCAAAGCCGATACCACGCTCGAATTGGTCCACGGCAAGCCGTTGATCTTCGGCAAGAATCGCGACAAAGGCATCCGACTGAACGGTATGGACCCGGAAGTTGTCGAGCTCGGAAAGGGCATCTCCGAGGACGACCTCTTGTTCCACGACGAAAAAGCGCCCGAGCCGAGTCTCGCCTATTTGCTCTCGCGGATGCGATACGAAGACGGCTTCCCCGAGCCGATCGGCGTTTTCCGCTGCGTCGAGCGGCCGCGGTATGATGCCATGGTCAACGAACAGATCGACCAGGCGACCAACAAACTGGGCGTTGGCGATCTGAGCAAGCTATTCCGCTCGGGCGAAACTTGGGACGTAGCATGATAATTTGTCCCAACTGCAACGCCGAGAACATCGCAGGCGCGGACGAGTGTGACGAATGTCACCAGCCGCTCACCGAGATGAGCCTGCGCGTTCCCGCGTCGTCGGTTGAAGCGGATCTGCTGCGCGATCGCATTGAAAAACTTTGGCCGAAGAGTCCATCCACCGTGCCGCACGATGCCCCGGTCGGCGAGGTGCTTAAGAAGATGGTGGCCGAAAAGATCGGTTGCGTGATGGTCGTGGACGGCGAACGGCTCGTGGGCATCTTCAGCGAACGCGACGCGCTAATGAAGCTTAACGTCGACTCCGCCCGACTCTCCACGAAGCCGATCTCGCAGTTCATGACCGCCAGCCCCGTGACGCTCGAAACCAGCGACAAGATCGCCTACGCTTTGCACAAAATGAACGTCGGCGGCTACCGACATTTGCCGATTCTCTTTGACGGCAAGCTGGCCGGCGTGATCTCGATCCGCGACATCCTGCGGTATCTCACCGAACGGATCGCCGCCGGCGTGACCGTTCGCTAGCTGGACGGGCTCCCGGTCCGCGTGGCCGCAAGCTGGACCGACGCGGTATATTTCTTGTAGCCGCACACGATTTGCCGAAGAGTCTTTCAGGGCTTGCTCATTATGTCGCGCGCGCCATTCCCAAAAAGTGCCGCTCCTCCGCTTGATCTTCCGTGCTTGCTGCCTGAATTTCGGCTCGATCCAGCTTCATCGCTGCCGGTCGAAGCGCAGCAAGCCATTGAGCTGGCGCGCGTCTTAGGCCGGCGGGCCGCCGAGCTGCAAACGCCGCAAGAGCGCCGGCAACAAGACGAGCTGGATCGCATGATCCACTCCCCCCACGACAAAGCGACACTTACGCAGCTTACGGATCAAGCGTTTCGGTCGAAGCGGCCTCCACGAGCCGCCGACCAATTGATCCACATCCTTGATGTGCAGGGCGTGCCCCGCTTCTTCAGCCCGCTTGATCGCACGCTGCTTAAGGGCTTCCAGTCGTTCGGCGCGTATTTGCCGGGCGTGGCAATGCCGTTCGTCCAGGAAAAAATGCACCAAGAGACGGCCAATGTCATTTTGCCCGCCGAGGCAGACCTCTTGGCTGAACATTTGCGAGCCCGCCGCGACGAGGGCGTGCGGATGAACGTCAACTACTTGGGCGAGGCGCTTCTCGGCGAGCGCGACGCGCAACATCGCCTGCAAAGCTATCTAGCCGCACTTCAGCAGCCAGAAATAGAAGTCGTCTCCGTCAAAATATCGACGATCTATTCGCAGATTTCGCCGCTCGCCCGCGAGCACACGATCGAGGTGCTTTGCGACCGGCTGGAATTGCTTTACCGTGCGGCTGCCAAAGCGCGGTTCACTCGCGCCGACGGTACGATCGTGCCGAAGTTTGTTTACCTCGACATGGAGGAGTACCGCGACAAGGAGCTCACAGCCGAAGTCTTCATGCGGACACTCGCCCGCGCGGGGTTGGCTCAGACGCGGGCTGGCATTGCGCTGCAAGCCTACATTCCCGACTCATTCGACACCCAACGGCGAATCACCGAATGGGCGCGGCGGCGTGTGGCGGCTGGCGGCGCGCCGGTCACAATCCGCGTCGTAAAGGGCGCGAATATGGAGATGGAGCGCGTCGAAGCCAGCTTGCGAGGTTGGCCGCAAGCATCGTACAAGTCGAAGCCAGACACCGACGCCAATTTCCTGCGGATGCTCGCGTTCGGCATGCGACCTGAGAATCTGGCCGCGGTTCACTTGGGCGTCGCCTCTCATAACCTGTTTTCCCTGGCATACGGTCTGGTCATGGCCGCCAAGACCAGCGCCTTCGACAACGTGCAATTCGAAATGCTCGAAGGCATGGCCAACCACCAGCGGCGGGCGCTTTTTGAGCTTGCCCGCAACATGCTGCTCTACGCTCCCGCCTGTCGGCAAGAAGATTTCACGAGCGCCGTCGGCTACCTCGTCCGGCGACTCGATGAAAATACCGGACCCGACAATTTCCTTCGCCATGCCTTCCACATCAACGTCGGCAACGACACGTGGAAAAAACTTGAGCGACAGTTCGCCGAATCGTATGCACTGATGCAGTCCGTCAGCAGCGATCCGCGCCGCACGCAGGACCGCAGTCGAGAGTCCAGAGCCGAGAGCCAAGAGCCAGAGCTTCGATTTCCGGCTCTCGACTCTCAACTCTTGGCTCTTGGCCGTTCTCCGGCCCTCGACCCTCGGCCCTTCCGGAACGAGCCCGACACCGATTGGTCGCTCGTTCAAAATGGCCACTGGGCGGAGTCGATTATCGAAACTTGGCGCCCGCGGCATGACGACCGGGCCACCGACGTCCCGCTGGTAATTGACGGGAGCGAGATCGTCGACGGACGGCCTCCACGCGATTCGACCGATCCCTCGCGGCCGGGCGTTGTCGTTGCGCGCTACCGACAAGCGGTTGATGCCGAGATCGAGCGAGCGGTAACTTGTGCTCGGAATGATCCCGACGGATGGCGCCGATGCACGGTTTCCGAGCGCTCCAAGATTCTGCATCGCGCGGCCGATGAACTGGCTGCCGCCCGTGGCAACCTGATGGTCGCGATGCTGGCCGAAGGCGGCAAGACGTTGGCCGAGGGCGACTCTGAAGTCTCTGAGGCGATCGATTTTTGCCGGTTCTACGCCGACGCCGCCCGCAACTTCCACGAGCTGCCCGGCCTCGCACCACGCGGTCGAGGTGTTGTGGTAGTCGTCTCGCCGTGGAATTTTCCGCTCGCGATTCCTTGCGGAGGCGTCGCAGCGGCGCTCGCGGCCGGAAACACAGTGATCCTCAAACCCGCCTCCGATACCGTGCTCATCGCCTATCTTTTGTGCCAATGCTTTTGGCAAGCCGGCGTGCCAAAAACCGCTTTGCAATTCGCGCCCTGCAGCGGCGGCACGGTCGGCCAGCGGCTCGTCACGCATGACGGCGTCGATGCAATCATTCTCACTGGCGGCACGGACACCGCTCGACGCATGCTCGCCGCCAAGCCTACGATCAATCTCTTCGCCGAGACAGGCGGCAAAAACGCCACAATCGTGACCGCGCTTTCCGACCGCGACCAAGCGATCAAAAATGTGCTCCACAGCGCATTTAGTCACAGCGGCCAAAAGTGCTCTGCAACGTCGCTCTTGATCCTAGAGAGCGAAGTCTATCGCGATCGACGATTTCGCGAGGCATTTTGCGACGCCGTCGAAAGTCTGCACGTCGGTAGTGCTTGGGACGTCAAAACAAAGAACGGACCGCTGATTCGCCCACCGACCGGCGTCCTCGAATCCGCGCTCAAAGAGCTGGAACCGGGCGAAGAGTGGGCCGTCATGCCCCGGCTCCACGTCGACGACAATCCA
>DASYDU010000338.1:0-25094 GCA_036499445.1 Lacipirellulaceae bacterium | reverse complement strand
GTCGTCCATCTTTGGCCGGGTGGCGCGCCCGGTTTTGAGGACCGCCGCGACGAGCCAGAAGAGGCCAAGGACTATTGGGTGAAAAACATCCACAATCCTTCGATCACGGTTTATCCCGCGCCGGCCGATAAAGCGACCGGTTGCGCCGTGTTGATTTGTCCCGGCGGAGGACACCGAACCGTCAACGTGCCGCCAGAAGGGACCGAGCCGGCGAAGTTTCTGAACAATTTGGGCGTCACCGCGTTCGTCCTCAAGTATCGGCTCGCCCGCGAGGAAAATTCGCCCTACAAAGTCGACGTGCACCCGAAGCAGGATGCCTACCGCGCGATGCGATTGATACGCAGCCGGGCCGACGAGTGGCACATCGATCCCAAGCGGCTCGGCATCCTCGGCTTTTCGGCCGGCGGCGAGATCGTTTCGATGATTGCTTTTGCGCCGGGCGACGGCGATCCGAACGCGCCCGACCCGGTCGACCGCCTCAATGGCCGGCCCGATTTCCTGATGAACGTCTATCCGGGACCGCTCGGCATCCCGGACACCGTGCCGAAAGACGCCCCGCCGGCTTTCCTCGTCGTGGCCAACGACGACAATGGCCATGTGCAGCCGGTGGTGAAGCTGCTCAATGAATATCGGGCCGCCGGCGCACCAGTCGAGGTTCACATTTACGCCCGCGGCGGCCACGCCTTCAACATGGGGTATCGCACGCCGCTGGTGACGCTCAAACACTGGCCCGACCGCATGGCCGAATGGCTCGCGGATAACAATTGGCTCAAACCAACGGACTCCGCAGCCGCCGAAACTCCGGCACCGAAGTAGTGACGTCTTCTGCGCGGGCACGAATGAGGAATTGAACAGGCGGAAACACAGGAAACGGAGGGTGTTGCACTTGGTTCGCTCAGTTGTCTCGTGTTCAATCCCAGCACGATTGGCGTCAGTTGTCCAGTGGCGAACAGGTTGGTTAGAATAATGGTTTGTGGGGTTTTCGCGGATCTGGACCAGAGGCGGATCGATGCACACTCGCTTGCGGATTGCGGCAGTCACGTTGCTGTTCTGGGCTGCCGCAATTTCGGCCAAAGCTCAGATTCTGCCTGCCGGCGCTGTGCCGACCAGGCTCTCGCCGTCTAATAACATCGTCGGCGGCGCCCCAGTTCTCTTTGTCGAGAGCCCGCTCTATGACGGCAACGGCGGCGTCTACTTCAGCGACGACGACCCTGCGCACGTCCACGATCGCCTGTTGCACTACGATATCGCCAGCGGCACGACGACCGTCGCCGACCCAAGCTCGGGCGGTGCCAACGGCACCTACTACAACGCCAATCATCAGATCGTTTCCTGCGACCGCGAGCGCCGACAGATTTCGCTGCGAAACCATGACGATATTACGATCGTCGATCAAGTCCTCGCCAGCAGGTACAATGGGGCACAATTCAACGGTCCGAATGACCTGGTGGCCGATGCCAACGGGGGCATCTACTTCACCGATCCCGACTACGAAGGCCGCCATTCGCTGCCCGATGGTGTCTACTATCTGAATCCCCAAGGGGTGGTGTCACAGCTGCTCTCCTACGCAGACGGCTCGCATCGCCCCAATGGATTGATCTTATCGCCGGATGGAAACACGCTCTATCTGGCGCTCGAACAGAAGTATCAAATCCTGGCATTTGACGTGAACCAGCAAGACGGATCAATCTCTAGACAAAGGACGTTCGCGGCTACGAATCTTAAGACGAATGGCATAGTCGACACTTCAATTCACAACGGCCCCGACGGCCTGACGATCGACCCGGCTGGGAACGTGTACGCCGCCGTGTTCAACGCCGTCTGGGCTTGGAATCCAGCCGGACAAGAGTTGTTCCGACTCAATATGCCAGGCAGCGGCTCGACCCTTGAAGATCCGACGAACGTCGACTTCGGCGGCGCCGACGGTAAGACGTTGTTCATTGCCGCCGGAAAAGGCCTTTACGGCGTCCATTTGAATATCGCCACACCGTCAACCGGCGACTACAACGGCGACGGCGTGGTCGATGCCGCCGACTACACCGTCTGGCGCGATACCGTCGGCTCGACGACTAACTTTGCCGCCGACGGCGACAGTGCGGGCGACAGCAAACACGTCATCGACCAGGCTGACTACGATTACTGGCTCGGCAAGTTCCAGGTCACCTTCGGCAGCGCCGCCGCATCAAGTTCAACGGTCCCCGAACCCGGCGCGCTCGGGCTGGCGATCGTCGCGGCCATACTCCTCCGCATCGTTCGCTTGCGGCCACAAAACCATTGAACAGGTGCATACAGAGGAAACGAAGCTCGTTCCACTCCGTTCGCTCTGTTATCTCCTGTTCAATCTAGGTACGATTGGCGTCAATTGTCAGGCACGTTGCTGTTTGCCGTAACGTGGAGGTCCGGCCATGATCAATCGAGCGTATTGGCTGTTTTCGTATCTGGGGCTGATGACAGTTTGGGCCTCTTTCATCACGGGATTTCGCCACAATCCCGATGCGCCGATAAGCAATATCTGGTTTGACATCGCGCTCTACGTCGCGTTCATCGCGCCCCACATCGTGATGACAATGCCGGGCTTCAAGAGTGCCGTCTACGGCTCGCGGGCAGGTACACCGTTGGAGCGTAGAATTTATATCGTCATCACCATTGTGACTTGGGTCCTTGTCTACTGGCTGCATCGGCCAATTCCCGGCTTTGCTTACCTTGCACCCGACTGGCTCCGCTACATCGGCGTCTGCGCGATCTTGTTATCAATTGCCGGGTTCTTCGAGTTCGCGACGTTTGAAGGGCTGGATCAATTGCTGGGCGTCGCCGGCAGCCTATCCCACTCCGTCGGCTCGGAAACGCCGCTCATGATGGAAGGGCCTTACGCCCGGGTTCGCCACCCCATGTACCGCGCGGCCTTCTTCGTCACATTCTCGTCGCTGTTGCTTCACCCCAACGCCTCGCAGCTATTGTTTGCGGTGATGACGTCGGCGTCTTTCCTGGCCTTCATCCCCTTCGAAGAGCATCAGCTTCTCAAAGCTCGCGGAGACGCCTATCGAGCCTACATGGCCCGCACGCCCTACCGCGTCTTTCGCGGCGTGTGGTGACGCTCTTGTGGGAGGCGTCTCCTACGCCGATCAAACAGCACGCGCAGAGGTCGTGGCGACGACGCGATCGCTCACGGCCGCACAATTCGGCTCTGGCTTTGGCGCTTGACGACCCTTAGCCCTCCGCCCTTTATGGCAGCGGCTTGATCCGTACGTTCTTGAAATACACTGTGCTCTTCGGGTCATGCGCCTGAAGCGCGACCGTGCCATGCGAGAGCATTCGGCCGGGCTTGTCCTTCACTTGCGGCCCGCCCTCGGGCTCAGTGTAGTCGACTGTCGTCTTGTCGTTGATCTTGAGCACGATGTGCTTGTCTTGCACCAGAATGTCGTACTCAAACCACTCATCGTCCTTCACCGGCGCTTCGCGGATGTCGACCACGTCGTACAGCCCACCGGTCCGCTTCCAGTCTGTGTGGGTGTTGTTGACCTGTGCCTCGTACCCATGAAACGGCCAGTCCTGCTCCTGGTACTCGGTGTGAAAATAGATGCCCGAATTCGATCCCGGCTTCGTGAGCACGTCGGCCTTGAGCTCGAAGTTCCTGAAGTCGTGGTCGTTCACCGGCCCGCTATAAAACAGATGACTCCGCGGCCCTCCGGAAACCAGGCAACCGTCCTCGACATGCCAGGTCTCCTTGTTTTCGCTCGGCGTCCAGCCTTCGAGCGACTTCCCGTCAAAGAGCGCGATGAAGCCGTCAGCGTCCCGTGCGCTCTCCGCGCGCGCCACGTCAACGTCAATCGACAATACCATGAACAGTGCCAAAACAGCGGCGCCCGCGATTCCCGCTTTCATTGCGTTTTCTCCAGCTTGAAATAATACGGCGAAATCTCATCCACGATCGCCCGTCGCAGCTCGAGCGCGTCGACCGGCCCCATCTTCTTGTAAATCACTTCGCCGCCCGGCTTCACCACCAGCGTCAACGGAAGCGCCCCTTGCCACTCGACCCCCACCGCATCCGCTAGCGCATACGGGTCGTCCTTGTCGAAGATGTAGTTCGCACCCGACGCGTGCTGCTCGTTCAAGAATTTCAACGCGGCGTCATGATTGTCCGGGGCATCGGCGGTGACGGTCACCAGTTCGACCCCGCGACTGCGATACGTTCGAAGGATCGTGATCAGCTCTGGAAACTCCGTGACACATGGCCCGCACCACGTCGCCCAGACATTGATCACCCGTAGCTTCTCACCTTTGTTGGCGACCAACTCGCGGAGCCCGTCGGCATCGATCGTTTGCAGGTCGGCTGTCTCGCCGTCCCACTTCTTAATCGCGGCAGCGGCGCCGGACTTCTTATCCGCCCATTTGATCGAGCAGCCGAAGGTCTTGGTCATCGCGGCTGGGACCGGCTTGTCCGCCAGCAGCGCTTCGATCGCATCGCGGGCGTCATGTGTCGTCGTCTTCGTCGGGTTCTCGTGGTCATCGATCCGGCCGCAAAACCGCAATCGGCGATCTTTGTCGAAAATGAACACGTGCGGCGTGGCGATCGGGCCATACGCCTTGGCAGTGGCTTGCATTTCGCCATCATAAAGATACGGGAAATTGAACTCGTGATCGTGCGCCCGCGTCTTCATGTCCTCAAACGAATCGCTGAGATCGGTGTACGCCAGTTCGTCGAGACGCACGGCCGTCGGATCGTTCGGCTGAATCGCCACTACGGCGACGCCTTTGTCCTGGTAGTCGGCCGCCAGATGCTTGATCCGCTCCTCGTATGCTTGGGCCGTCGGGCAGTGGTTGCAGGTGAAGATAATCACCAGCAGATTGGCGCCTTTGAAATCGGCGAGCGTGTACGTCTTGTCGTCGACGCCCGGCAGCGAAAAATCCGGCGCCACCGCGCCGATCTCCAGCGTTTTCGGCTGAGCGGCCGCGGCCACAACGCCCGGACAACAGAGAGCCGCCGAAATCAGAACGCCGGCAACCAAACACCAACTAAAATAATTTCGCGCGTTACGCATCGGACATGCCTCAGGAACCAGCCCAGCCCTCTTCGACACCGGATTGTAACCACGGATCGCGCCCGTGTCACGGATTGCAGGCAAACGAACAGAAAGATGCGCCGATCACGGTGTGAAATAATCCCTCCGCGTCCTCTGTTAGCTCGAGTTTCATCCCTTGAAAGCGGTGTTGTTTGTGGGCGCGGTTCTTACGTCGGCCGATGGTTCTTTCGCAGCCGTCACGTTATAACAAATAGCCATGTCTGGCTGCAATTTACGGTATTGTTAGTGAGAGGTTTTCCCATGCCATTGCTCATCAAGAACGGCCAAATCACCACCGCCACAGACCAGTACGTTGCCGACATTTTCTGCGAGGGTGAAACGATCACTGCCATTGGCCGCGGCCTTACGGCGCCGGCCGGCGCCGAAGTTGTTGACGCCACCGGAAAATACGTGTTCCCGGGATTTATCGACCCGCACGTCCACATCTACCTCCCTTTCATGGGCACGTATTCTAAAGACACGTACGACTCCGGCAGCCGGGCCGCTCTGGTCGGCGGCACCACCACGCTCATCGAAATGTGCTGCCCCGCGCGCACCGACGAGCCGCTCGCCACGTTCGACCTCTGGCTCTCAAAGGCCCAAGGCATCTCGGCCTGCGATTTCACCTTCCATATGGGCGTCGCCCGCTATGATGCCACCGTCGAGCGCGAAATGCGCGAAATTGTTCAGCGCGGCATTGCCTCGTTCAAAATCTTCCTCGCCTACAAAGGTGCGTTCGGGATCGACGACACCGAACTCTTCAATGTGCTGAAGCTGGCCAAGCAGCTCGGCGTTATCGTTACAGCCCACTGCGAAAACGAAACGCTCGTCGCCGAGCTGCAGAGGCGGCTCCTCGCTGAAGGCAAGACCGGCACCGAGTGGCACGAGCCATCTCGGCCCGCCCGCGTCGAATGCGAAGGCATCCACCATTTGATGACCTTCGCCGAGCTCACCGGAGCCCACGTCTACGTCGTCCACACCAGCACCAGCGACGGCATCTGGGCCGCCGCCGCCGCCCGCGCCCGCGGCGTCCACGTTTGGATCGAAACTGTCGCGCCATATCTCGTCCTCGACGAAACTTACGCTCAGAAGCCCAACTTCGAAGGCGCCAAATACGTGATGTCCCCGCCGCTGCGGGCCAAACGGCATCAGGACGCGATCTGGACCTCGCTTAACTCGCGAGTCGTGAGCACGATCGCCACTGACCATGCTCCGTTCGACTTCAAGGGCCAGAAAGAAATGGGCCGCGAAGACTTCACCAAAATTCCCAACGGCATCCCCAGTATCGAGGACCGTGTGAACCTGGTCTACACCTACGGCGTCAAACGGCGCCGCATCGATCTCCACACTATGATCGACGCTTGCAGCACGCAAGCCGCCAAGCTCTTCGGTCTCTTTCCGAAGAAGGGCACGATCGCGCTGGGCAGCGACGCCGACCTCGTCATCTACGACCCCGACTACCGCGGCAAGATTTCACAAAAGACGCAGCTGATGGCTGTCGACTACAGCGCGTTTGAGGGTTGGGACCTCGAAGGCCGGCCATCAGTCGTCACCGTCCGCGGCCGCGTTCAAGCCCGCGACGGCAAATTCGTCGGCCAGCTCGGCCACGGCAAGTTCCTGGCCCGCAAGCCGACTCACTTCTAAATGCAATTGATGGGTGGCTGGGGACGAGGCTCGCCGAGCACCCAGATCGTTACCACCGGGCGCTCGACCCGCGCTTTCCGCTTTTGCCAACTAGTGCTTCCGCGCCACGAGCTGCATCTGGTCAATCACGCGTTTCACCCCGGTGACACGGGCCACCGCCTTGAGAATCGGTTGCCGCTGAATCGCATGCTGCAAGTTTCCGGTGAGCGTCACCATTCCCATATTCACGCTCACGGCAACCTTTGCTTGCGACGCTCCTGAGCGCATCAGCCGCTGATTGACCTGCTTCAACAGGTCCTTGTCCGAGATTTGATTATTGCCGAACATAGTGCGATCCCAGAGTGAGAAGAGCAAGGACACCGAACAGAAGCGATCGGCGTGCGGAGAGGGAATCGACCGTTTGGCCGGCGATCGGTCAGGAAAAGAGGATCACCTGTCCGAGTGCATTATACATCCGCGAGGCAGCAATAGCCATTGCAATACTGCCGATTGACACATGTGGTCCACGAAATGTCGAAAACGCGTTTTGTTCGTCACTTGGAACGAGCGCTTGCAACGTCGGAATTGGGCGCCGTTAGAACGCTTTCGAAAAGTGAGATTCAGCTGCTTGTGGCAATTCAATGCGAATGAAGAAGTCTTCCGGATAAAGATAGTCTTCGCCGGATTCGTCGACGACGCGTACCAACTTGTGCGTTGCCGCATCCGCATCCGCGTGCAGACGATACACTTTGTAAACTTCCAGTGACGCCGGGAAGCCTTCATTACGCACGCAAATAGCGAACTCCGGCTTTGTGTCTGAGTTTGACATGATCGCTAATCCAACAATCGTTTAACTTTAAGTTCTTTCCTGCCGATGCCGTGTGCTTCGTACCAGTGGACTTCCGCTGTCCGCAAAGCACCGTCCGGCAAATGCACTTTCGCAATCCCCTTCAACTTTCTCCAACGGGCATTGCCATAAAACTTCCTCAGCCGAGGAAGATCGCGAATTTCCCCGGCAACCGCGATTGACTCGATATCAGAGATTTGCCCAATGACTTCAACATCCACCACTGAATTGTGCGTGAACGTAAGTGGGCAAGTCAACCTCTTTCTCGAATCCGGTCGCTCGGTATTATTATAGCACGATTACATTTTGGGCGACGTGCCGTTGGCTGTGATCGGATTAGTTTCCGAGGATTGTTACCATGCCCACTAAATTTCTTCCCGCCACAATCGCCACCTTCCGCAAGCAAAAGTCGCTTGCCGAGCGGGGCGTCGCGCAGCTCAGCGACGATCAGCTGCGCGCGGCGCTCGATCCGAACACCAACAGCATCGCCGTGATCATGAAGCACGTCGGCGGCAACCTCCGCTCGCGGTGGACCGACTTCCTCAGCAGCGATGGCGAAAAGTCCTGGCGGAACCGCGACGATGAATTCGTCGAGACGTTCGCCTCGCGCGACGAGATGATGCAGGCCTGGGAAGCCGGCTGGGCCGCACTATTTGCCACGCTCGAATCACTGACCGACGCCGATCTCGACCGCGAGGTCACGATCCGCGACGAAGTCCACTCGGTGCCGCTCGCCATCCTGCGGGCGCTCGACCACTGCGGCTACCACACCGGCCAGATCGTGCTGACCGCGCGCCTGCTGGTCGGCAACAACAACTGGCAAACCCTCACCAGCCCTTGCGGCCAGTCACAACAGTTCAACGAGCGATTTCGGAAAAGCTAGAACGCTTTTAGCGTTAGTGTTCCGACTTGGGTGGCTGGCGGACGAACCTAGGCGCACCCCCAGCAGTTAGCAAACTGGGGGCTCGATGAGCCTCGTCCCCAGCCACCCGAAACACGAACTCAAAACGGGCACGAAGCCACGCGCTCGCGGCCACGCAATCGTCATCGACAGCGAAGTGAAATGCCGCGCTTCGCGCAGCGGCCAAAGCAAGCAACCGCAGCCAGAACTACCAGTAAAAGAGTCCCCGGCTCGGGCACCTGGACCGCCGAGCCGCTGCCGGCCAAGGCCAGCCGAATGTTGTCAAAGTAGCCATAGATTTCGCGCGAATTGAGGGACGGCCGCAAAAACAATACTTCCACGTCGTGCACACCGGGCCCGAGGTGGAACAGCGATCCACTCAGCGAGCCGCGGAGCACTTGGCCGGGATTGATCGTGGTGCCGGTGAAATCCTTCGAGGCCACGAGCACGCCGTCGAACAGCAATTGAAAAACGCCCGGCGCGGTGTTGCCGATCGTATCAAAGTCTTTGGAGGCATAGTCGACGGCCAGCGTGTAATTGCCGCCGGTCTCCAAGATAAATTTCTGCTCCAGACCACCGCCCGCGGGTGTGCTGGACGAAAACGTCACTTCTCCGGCGCGGATCCGCATCGCGCTATCGGCCGTGCCGTCGCCGTCGACGTCGAACGACTCGACGCGGGGAAAGCCGGCCGTCACGTCGGCGTTTGCGGTCAGCACTTTCTTCCACTGTGAGAGGTCGCCGGTTCCGAAGTTTCCGTTTTGAATTCCCACCGGTAGTCGGTTTGCATACGCGGTCGTCCAGGCCACGTAATCTTTCTGGTCGACCACGCCGTCGCCGTTGCTGTCCGCCCGCAGATCGATCGTACTCCCGCGCGTGTCCCGCCAGATGGTGTAGTCGGAGGCGTCGGGATAGCCGTTGCCATTGTAGTCGCCCGGTTCGGGCAGCGGCTCCGGCGGCGGAGTGAAGTTCAGCGCGAGCGACGACGGCGTCGCAAAACTGGCCTCGCTCACATAAAACTGGACCTGATGAGCATCTGCGCCACCCTTGATGAGCAGTCCTGCCGCGTTTGTCGCCCCCACAAACGATTGAAAGAAGCTTGGGCTCAAGCTAAACGACTGAATACCCAGGCTAGTAATCGGATTGGTCTGCAGCAACAAGTTGGAGGTCTTCACCGCGTCCGCCGAGTCCGCGACTCCATCACCGCTATAGCCGTAGATCAACGGTTGCGGATACTCGTCGGTCGAATGAGTGATCGAGTTGACGTTGAGCGTCAGCGACGCGCTATTGATCGTCGACCCGCGCGGAATACTGCTCAGGTCGAATTCCAAAATCCCGCGACGATCGACGCCCGCTTCCGGGAAGCTTTGCACGTTGATACTGGTGCCCCCATCCGCGATGACGAATGAGCTACCGGACAAATCGGCCTCGGCGTCGACAATCGGAATGATGGTGCCTGTCTGTGGACCTGGGGGTGCCGCCGTCGCAAAAAATCGCGGGCTGGCGCCCTGGGTGATGAAATGATTGGGAAGCGTAGGGTGAGTGGCCTGCAACAAGCTGACGGGGTTCTGCGTGGGCGCGCGGTCGACCGAGTATTCCGGCATTAGCAAATCAGTGGCCGGACCCGCCGGTGCGCCAAACGCACCCGTGCCGAACACTAGCCCGTACCAGCCTGGTTGAAGTGACAATGGGAGCGATCCCGAAAAATCGCCGCTGCCGACTCCCGTGTGCCCCACGCTCAGCAATGTCGACCCGAGCACGTCGGGAGTTGAGAGATTGATCGAGTTCGGGAAGTCGTCCAGTCCGGCAAGGCTGACCACCGACCCGAAGACCGTGGCGGCTGACGCGTTGAAGTTTTCGAAACCGCCACCGATTGTCTGCAATTGAGTGGCGTACTTGACTTCGAAGCGGTGCATCAACCAGGCGTTGTCGCCGATGATCACCGAAACATTGGTCTGCGGTCCGCCGGCAGTTTGAAACAGAGCGGCCGCACCGGCCGGTACTCCAAACAGCGCCACGAACGCAATCGACTCCAACATACTAGAGAAGCCACGCCATCGCATGGGTATTTCCCCCCAATACGGAAAAGATGCGAGCCGTCTGCCATAACTCGCCGAATCGTCCGGGCCGAACGGCAAGACCAAATGAGACCCGATACGCGGCAAAAAATCAAGTTATTGCGACAGTCGGCAAAGAACCCCTATTTGTCGTCCGCCAGCACTTCGCCGCAAACCCCGCAGGGACCAAGATCACTGCGCAGCCGGCCGGATTAATCAGTTCATCGATGGCGACGCGAGCCCACGGAACCATCGGTGGCTTCGGCGCGGTTTTCAGTAGCACTTCATCCGCTCGTAGCCGCACCATTTCTCAACATCCGCCTTAGCGCGTTCTTAACAACATGCGTCTCAAGTTTGACGCAATCTTGATCTCGACCTTTCTAGAATTGAGTCGAAGGGATCAACGGAGCCGGCACTCAACTCTCCCGCGTCATACTTCACGAATGGAGGACGCCATGAACCAACTTCTCATCTTTGCAACATCACTTGGCTTTGGCTCGTTTGCCTGGCTGCTGCTCGCACTAAGCGACTGGCTGCTCGGCGACAAGCCGCCTCGCCGAGCACCCAATCAGCTGCCAATGCCGGCTTCCGCACGGCCGCGAATTCTCAAGATATTTAGGAAAAACTCGCCGCGCTCCATCGTTCCCGGAGCGCGGCGAGCATCGTAATTTGGTTGTTGAAAATGCTGACCGATCACCCCGAGGGCTACGACCATGAAGAAGATTGAAGCAATCATTCGCGAATCGAAGTTGGAAAGCGTGACACTGGACCTGCAACGAAACGGCGTCCACGGCATGACTGTCAGCCAAGTCCGCGGACTCGGCGCGCAGGCCGGCTGCACGACAATGTATCGCGGCGTGACGCGCCGCATCGACTTCATCCCGCGCCTGAAACTCGAAATTGTCGTTGACGATCCGCTCGCCGAGCGCGTCGTAGACGCCATTTTCCAGGCCGCGCACACAGGCGAAATTGGCGACGGGCGAATCTTGGTAAGCGAAGTCGAAAGCGTCACGCACATCCGCACCGGCGAAACAGACGAGGCGCTCGAAGTCGGCACCCGTCGCGAACCGGCGATCCACGCCACCGCGCCAGTGACGGCAACAAACGTTGCGCCCGCCTGTCATCAACCTGTGTAATCCTCAGCGCCGCCACGAGGAACCCTTGGCCCGATCGGCTGTCCGGCCACGCCAAGGATCTTTCATAACCAAGCGGCGTGCGGTTGGCGGATCGTGTCGGACTCGATTTAACTCGTGGCTCGCACCACCACGTCCCAGAGCCATTGCGGCGAAAAGAAAATCGCTACTGTGGCCGCCGTGCAAAATACGCCTGCCAACCAAGCTACGAGCTCTTTCTTGTTGCGGCGTTTTTCGGCGTCGGGGTCGGTCTCAAGAAACATCAGCGCGATCAGCCGCAGGTAGTACCAGGCGGCGATCGCCGCATTCAGCGCCAGCAATGCCGCCAGCCAGTGCCCGGTGTGGGTTCCTTCGGTCCAGGCGGCAAAAAAGAGGTTCAGTTTGCCCCAGAAACCCGCGGTCGGCGGCAAACCAATCAGGCTCAGTAGACATACGGTCAAGAGCAGCGCGTTCACCGGCTGCACTCGGCTCAATCCGCGCAAGTCGTCGCGAGTCACCACTGGATGCTCCGCTCCGGCGCCGCGCAACAGCGCGAACACACCGAGCGTCATGAATCCGTAGCAAGCCAGGTAAAACAGCATGGCACTTGTGCCCCCCACGGTCCCGACGTTTCCCGCCGCCAGTCCGACTAACATGTAGCCCGCATTGGCAACGCTTGAATAGGCGAGGAGCCGCTGTAGGTTCTTTTGCCGCAGAGCGAGCAGGTTGCCGATGAACATTGTCACGACCGACAGAATCGCGAGCAGCATTTGCGCCGATTCGCTCGGCAACCAGAGACCCGGACTAAGCGTGGCGCCGGTCAGCGGCAGCAGTCGCACGAGCGCCACGAAGCCGACCACCTTCGGTACAAACGAAAGCATCGCCGCGTTTGCCTGGGCGACTCCTTCGAATACATCGGGCGCGTAAAAATGAAACGGCACCGCCGTGATTCGAAAGCCGAGCCCAGCCACCAGCAATGCCAGCGCCAATCGCAATGTCAGCGGCTCTGTGGTGGACTTATTCGCCCGCAGAGCATCGGCGATCCCGGCCAAATTGGTCGTTCCGATCGCTCCGTAGAGCCAGCTCATGCCGTAAAGCACAAGCGCCGACGAAAAGACACTGAGCAGGAAGTACTTGACTGTGGCCTCGCGCGTCGCGCGGCCGCCGCGGAGCAAATACAAAAGAACATACGTTGGAATGCTGACCAGCTCGAGGCCCAGAAACACGCCGACTAAATCATTGGCCGCTGCGACCAAATTCGCACCCGCGATGATCGATAACAGGCAGGCGTACGCCTCGGCCGCATGGCTGTCACTCGTCTGATTCCACATCACGAGCACCAGCACCGCGCCCAGCGAAAGCGTCAATCCGCGGGTGTACCACAGCAGCGCGTCGGCGCGAAATGGCCCCATTGTGACTTCCTGAGGCACGCTGTTATACCAAATCATTCCAGCCACGCCGATTGCCAGTAGTGCCAAGCTGCCCCAGCGTTGGCGCACGCCGTTGGATGCCGCGCCCGTTTCGCTCACCAGAAACGGACCGACTAAAAACATCACGCACACCGTCGCCAACAGCGCGATCTCCGGCGCGATTAAGGACGCGGCGTGATTGATTTGTTCGATCGCGATATTCATGGTAAAGTTCCGTCGCCCGCCGCTGTCACCCGCTCACTCCTGAGCCAGGGGAGTTTCTTTTGCTACCGGCGGCCGCGCTGCCCATTCGTCGCCAGCGTTTTCATATAGCGCCGCCACCCGATCCACATCTGGTTTGATCGTGTCCAAGAGCGGCTGGGGCCGAACGCCGATCCATAAGCAAAGCACAAATATCGGTGCCAGCGCGAGCGCTTCGCGCAGATTCAAATCGCCGACATTGGCTTCGCCGTGATGCGGTTCGACGAACGGCCCGAAAAGCACGGTTTGCAACATCGACAGCAAGTACCACGCGCCCAATACCAAGCCCAATGCGCCGATTGCAGCGTAAATGGGGTGCCGCTGGAACATCCCGCCCAGCGATAGGATTTCTCCGATGAAACCGTTGAGCCCCGGCAGGCCGATGCTAGCCATCGAAATGAACACCATCGCGCACGCCAACAGCGGCAACCGCGACGCCAACCCGTGCAAATCGTCGAGCTGCCTCGTGTGATACCGTTCGTAAATCATGCCGACTAAAAGGAACAAGCCGCCGGTCGATAGACCGTGGTTGATCATTTGCATCACACCGCCTGCGATGCCGGCCGAATTGAGCGCAAAGAGTCCCAACAGGCAGAATCCGAGATGAGCCACGCTGCTGTAGGCCACCAGCTTCTTGACATCGCGCTGCGCCAACGCGCACAGCGAACCATAGATGATCCCCACCACCGCCAGTGTGCCGAACAGCGGCACTCCGACCGTCGCGCACGCATCCGGAAAAAACGGCAGGCAGAGCCGCAAAAATCCGTACGTGCCCAGCTTTAACAACACCCCTGCGAGCAGCACGCTACCGGCCGTCGGCGCTTCGGTGTGTGCCAGCGGCAGCCACGTATGGAGCGGAATTACCGGCACCTTGACCATGAAGCCCGTTGCCATCGCCAGAAAAAGCGCCACTTGTAAATGGTGATCCAGCGGATGCGCCTTGAGCCACTCGGCCAGGTCCGGAATCGAGGTGGGGTTCACCAAACCGCCTGCCGACGCGTGCATCACGAGTGCCACCACGGCCACCAGCGTGACCAGACTGCCAGTGAGCGTGTACAAAAAGAACTTGATCGCGGCATAGCGCCGCTGCGGACCGCCCCATTCGCCGATCATGAAGAACAGCGGAATCAGTGTGAACTCGAACGCCACATAAAACATCACCAAGTCGAACGCGCAGAATACACCAATTAGCCCCGTTTCGAGGAACAGCAACGTGATGTAAAACTCTGCCTCTTGTTCCTTGATCGCCTCCCACGAAATCAACACGCAAGACACGGTGAGCACGGTGGTGAGCACGATCAGTGTCAGGCTGATGCCGTCGAGCCCGAGTCGAAATTCCATCTGGAAGCCTTGGCTTCCGGCCCCGGCGACACTGGCGGCGGGAACTGTCAGCCAGTGATAGCGCATTTCGTATCGCGGCTCGACCGGTCGCGATGCGTTGACCGCTTGCTCTGGCAGCAAAGTGAACTCGTGCGCCATGTTCAGCGACACGAGCAACGTGACCAGAGTCGCCACGAGCGCGATCCACCGCGGCGAAGCCTGCGCCATGGTGGCCCGAAAGACCTTGAGCAGCACAGCTCCGGCCAATGGAATCGCCAATGAAAGTAGTAGTAGCAGATTCATGCAATGACTCTTCAACTGTCCGGGCAAATTGTATTGCCCGCCACCTTTTCGCTTACGACAATAATCCCAGCGCAACCAGCACGCACACAATCACGCCTGACAGCATCACGAGCGCATACGAGGATACCAAACCGTTCTGCAGCGACACCGGTATTCGGCTCAGCACCGTCGGCACCATGCCGATCGCGTCCACCAAGGGGTCAATTATTGTGCGGTCGATCGCGTACGCCAGCCACGCCAGCCCGCGAGCCGGAGCTACCACGATCCAAATATAGATCTCGTCGAGATAAAACTTATTGAGCGACAGTGCATAAAGCGGACGCAAACCGTCGGCGAGCTTCGCGGGAATTTCCGGCGATTGCACGTAGAACCACCAGGCCAGCGCGATCCCGGCCGCCGCGAGCACGGCGCTCAGCAGCATCAAATTCAGATTCATCGCTTCCGGCGCCGCGGCGGGCAGCCCGGCCGCATGGCCCAGGTAATCGGCATATAGATGCGTCGGCCCAACCACTGCGCCGATGCCAAGCGCGCAGACTGCCAAGATCGCGAGCGGCCACGCCATTACTGGCGGCGCATCGTGTGGGTGGTGGCCCGCTTCCTCCGGGAATCGCTCCTCACCCCAGAAAGTCATAAAGTACGCGCGGAAGGTATAGAAAGCGGTCAAGAGCGCTGCCACCGTCGCCGCCAACCGCACCCATCCGAAGAACGACGCATGCGGCGACTCGGGTCCGGCCGCCTCGGCAAGCACGCCCAAAATGCCGTCCTTGCTCCAAAATCCGGAGAACAATGGCACGCCGGCGAGCGCTACCGCGCCGCATAAAAAAGTCCAGTGCGTGATCGGCAGCGCTTTCCGCAATCCGCCGAACCGTCGCATGTCGATCACGTCGCCCATCGAGTGCATCACGCTGCCCGCCGCCAAAAAAAGCAGCGCCTTGAAAAACGCGTGCGTGAACAAATGCAACATGCCAGCCGTCACGGCAGCGGTGGTAACCGCCGCGCCTGCCGCTCCCGCGCCCAAGGCCATGAACATATAAGCCAACTGGCTCACCGTCGAATACGCCAGCACTCGCTTCAAATCGTTCTGTGTGAGCGCGATGATCGCCGCCAACATCGCGGTGATGGCGCCAATTCCGGAAACGACCATCTGCGCCGTCGGTGATAAGGCGAAAAGCGGCGTGCATCGCGCCACCAAATACACGCCGGCCGTCACCATCGTCGCCGCGTGAATCAGCGCGCTCACTGGCGTCGGGCCTTCCATTGCGTCCGGCAACCAAACATGCAGCGGGAATTGCGCCGATTTCCCCACCGCTCCCAGAAACAAAAGCAAGCAAATCAGCGTGATGCGCGCCGGTGCGATCGACGCCAATACATCGGGCCGGCCCAATACGTCCGCAAAATTCAGCGATCCAAATGTTTTCCAAATCAAGAGCACGCCCAAGATAAAACCGAAATCGCCGATTCGGTTGACCACAAACGCCTTGGTGGCTGCAGCCGCGGCGCTCGGCTTTCGAAACCAGAAGCCGATCAGCAAATAGCTGCAGAGCCCGACTCCCTCCCAGAAGACGAACATCAACAGAAAATTTGCCGCCAGCACCAACATGCACATCGAAAAAACAAACAGTGAAACCTCGGCAAAAAACCGCGCGTAGCCGCCGTCGCCGTGCATGTAACCCGCGCCAAACACCGCTACGAGCAAGCTCACGCAGGTGACCATCGCGAGCATCAGCGCGGTCATCGCGTCGGCCGCGAGATCGACGCGGACATTCATCCCGCCGATATCGATCCACTGATATCCGACGGCAACCGCCGGCGCAGCAGGTGAGCTGCCAAATCCTTGTGGCAATAGCTGCGTCAAAAGAATCAGCGAACAGATTGCCGACACCGCAAGCGCCAGCCAGCAGGGCCAATGACTTTTCTCGCGCAGCAGCTTCGGCCCCAAAAGCGCCGTCAAGATCGCCGCCGCCAGCGGCGCGCCCGGAATCAGCCACAAAATCTGTTGCGTGTACTCGCTCATGAACTGCTAATGATGAATTGTCGGTTGATCGTTTGAGCGCACGGTCGTGGTTGCCCCGTTGGCGTCGTCGCTGAACCGGGTCTCTCGCGGACCGGGCTGAATTCCTGCCGGCGTCAGACGTGGATAGTGAATGATCGCAGGCTCTTCGGGCGATGGATCCTCCCGATCTTCCTCGGCCATCGGCGGTGGCAAATCCGGCTCGCGCAACTCGCTCCACAGCTCGACGTCGAGCGACTTCGACTTCTGATACAGCGCCAAAATCAGCGACAGCGATAGACCGGCCTCGCAAGCCGCCACCGTCAAAATAAAAATCGTAAACGCCTGTCCTTCGAAGCTATGGTGCATTCGCCCGAATGTGACCAGCGTCAGCGACACACCGTGCAGCATCAACTCAGCCGAGAGCACCATCAAAATCAAATTGCGGCGCGTGAGGAAGCCGAGCGCTCCCAGCGTGAAGAGCGCTGCTCCGACGGCCAAGTATCGCTCGACGTCGCCCGTCATAGCCTGCCTTCGGCCCTCCGCGGCGCCATCGCAATAGCGCCGATCGAGGCAATCAAGAGCAGCGTGCCTGCCATTTCCGTGGCAAACAGATAATCGCCGAACAGCGAGCGGCCTAGCCCGCGCAGCGTGCCGATCGGCTCGTCGGCCGCCAGTCGGCTGAGCGGATTGGCGGCCGTCACCGTCGGCTCCGTCTTATGCGCAAGTTGCTGTCCCTGCCAGGTGTGAATCGTCGACAACAGCGCGCCCAACAGCACAAACGACGCGATCGTCGCCGCCAGCGGTTGCCGCGAGCGTTGATCGCAAATCGTCGAGCCGCTCTGCTGAGCGAGCATGATCACGAACACGAACGTGACCACGATCGCGCCGGCGTAGACGATGATCGTCGCGGCCGCCAAAAACGGCGCCGACTGCAACAAAAACAACCCGCAAGTGCTCAGCGTCACCAGCGCAAACCATAACGCGGCATAAACGGGATTGCGGTTCGTGATCATCAGTACCGCGCTCACCAGCGCCACCAGCGAAAAGACCGAAAACAGAATCGTCTCGGTCAGCTTGGAGTCGCCCGCCGTCCAATTCGCGGAATGCAGCGTCGATACCAGCTGCACCAATCCCACGAGCGCGATCGCCGCGCCGAACAGCGTCAATCGCCCGCCGGCCCGCGGCAAGAGCAGCCACAGGCCGAGCGCCGAAAGCAGCAGGCCCGATACCAACATCCAATTTGTAATAAACCAATCCATCTGACTTTTCCGGCCCCTGACCCCTGTCCCCCGACCTCTCACCCTCACACATACCGATCCGGCGGCGCGGGACCGATCACGCCGGAGGTCGGCGCGTCGGCCGAGCGGTCGTCGCTGGCCACACTCGTCGCCGGCCCCAACGTCGGCAGCGTCCCAAACTCTGATGCCGGACCTAACGGTCCGCGATGGGTTCGCACCGGGTCCTTGGGCCCATCCTTCGTCTCGTCATACACTTTGAGCAGCTTTTCGCGGTCGAACAGCATTTCGTCACGCGTCTCAGCCGTCATGTCGTAAATGTGAGTCAGCTCGATCGCGTCCACGGGACACGCCTCTTCACACATGCCGCAGTAAATGCACCGCAACTCGTCCAGCACAAAAGTCGCCGGAAACTTGTCGCGGTCAGGCCATTCCGGCGGCGCGGGTGCTGCCTCGATCGCGATGCAATTGGCCGGACAGGCCGTCGCGCACAACATGCAGGCCACGCACTTCACCCGTCCCTGCTCGTCCCGGTTGAGCCGATGCACGCCGCGGTAATGCAGCGGCAGCTCTGGTTTGACTTCGGGGTACTGCTCCGTGACCGGCTTGTTCTCTGTGAAATGCCGAAACGTCGTTTTCAGTCCCGAAGCAATCGCGGGCAAAAACGTCGCCTCCCAGAAGCCAAACTCCGGCTCCTCGATCCAAACCACGTCTTTATGAGCAATAGGCATGACGATCAACTTATTGAAAGCATAACTTTCTTTGACAAGATAACAGGATCGGCAAGATCCGAAGATTGAACGAAGTCAGCATCAAATTGTCTCACGCAAAGGCGCCAAGACGCCAAGGTTTGTGATTACGATTTTCAGCAGTAATCGGCATCCAGAATTCTTTCGCTCGACAATTGAACTTTGCGCCTTTGCGTGAGGCACTCCCGATCCTCCAAATGTGGAAAGGTCTAATCCTTAGGCTTTCTATCCTGTCGATCCTGCAAATCGTGTTTTCCTGTCAAAACCAGTTTGGCGCTGTCATTTTAAGCCGTCGCCGCGCGGGCTCGCGGTCGCCGGAGAATCTCCGCGCGCGTCGCGTTCACGCCGAGCACGCCGGCCACCGAGAACAATCCAGCCGCCATCGGCAACAGCCACCAGCGGTTCCAATCAAATTGCAGCACCGTCATCACGATCACCACGTTGGCCAGCGACAGCGGAATCAGCACTTTCCACGTAAGCCCCATCAACTGATCGAAGCGAAATCGCGGAATCGTCCAGCGGATCAGCATGATCACTAAGACGACAATGCCGACCTTGGCCAACAGCACGCCGATCTTCACCAGCCACGCGCCGAAATACGTGCTCTCGGGCGTCGCTATCCAGGGCAAGTGCCAGCCGCCGAAAAACAAAATGGCGGTCAAAAAGCTGATCGTCACCACGTGCGTGTATTCGCCGAGAAAAAACAGCACGAACCGCAGCCCACCATATTCCGTGTGGTAGCCGCCGATCAACTCTTGCTCACACTCCGCTAGATCAAACGGCAACCGGTTCGACTCCGCGAGCGCGCTCGTGAAAAAAATCAAGCAGGCCAGCGGCTGATACCAGACGTACCAGCCAAGGATGCCCGCGCTAGCCTGCTGATTGAGTATCTGCTCCAAATTAAGCGAGCCGCCGAGGAGCGCCACGCCGAGCACCGACATGCCCAGCGGAATCTCGTAGCTGATGACCTGCGCGCTCGCCCGTAGCGACCCCAGCGCGCTGTACTTGTTGTTCGACGCCCATCCGCCCAGGATCACGCCGTAAACGGCCAAGCTCGTAATCGCAAAGATAAACACGATGCCGATGTCGACGTGCGGTGCGATAATAAATCGCAGCCACGACGGCGCCTGTTCGACTGGTCCGAACGGCACCACCGCAAACGCCATCAGCGTCGTAAACACCGAGATCGTCGGTGCGATCATGAACAGGAACGGATCGACATTCGACGGCGAGATATCTTCCTTGAGCAGAATTTTGATCGCGTCCGCCAAAGGCTGCAGCAAACCCCAAGGGCCCACGCGATTCGGCCCAATGCGGTCCTGCATTCGCGCAGACACCTTCCGCTCAGCCAGCACCAGATAGGCGCATGCCAATTGAATCGCGCCCACTGCGACGGCGATCGTGATCAAGGTGACGAGCAGGTCATTCATCGAAGTCAAATCGCAATTTCGTCTGTTGCGGCATAAAGCAATTGATCGTCAGGAGCGAGCTGCGAGGATCGAGAGGAAAGCTGCTTCTAAACTCTCGCTCCCTGCTCCTCGTTCCTCGCTCCTACGTCCAACTTCACCCCGTACTCGCCCAGCTCCCCGATGCCCAGCGCCGCGAGCGCCGGAACACTCTGCCCCATCTCGCGCCGCAGTGCCGTCGCTTGGTACATCCCGCGCCGCGCAGCCAACTCCCACAAGATGCGACCGTCGGGCCGTGCTTCGCCGGGGCCGTGGATCGCCCGGCGAATCTCTTGCGCAAGTCCCGCATGATTCACAAAAGTGCCGTCGCGCTCGGCGAACGAGCCGCCGGCGAGCACGAAATCGGCCCGCCGACTCGCCGCCGACGGCAGAATATCTTGGACGATTAAGAGCTTCGCATGTTCGAGCGCCGCGGCTTGTTCCTCGCTGATCCAGCCAGCCGGATCACCACCGACAAGATAAACGGCAGCGAAGTCGTCGGCGGCTGCACGTCCTAGCACGTCGCCCATCGGCATCGCGCCGCCCGCAAAGTGATTGAGTACGATCTCCACGCCCCGCCGATTCGGGCACTTTTCCGCGCGAATCGTAAACTTCGTCGGCTCGAGCGGTCTGCCGCGCAAATCCTTCGGATAGCGATCATCCTCGCCCACCATATGCACCGGCCCAAGCGCGAGCGTAACATTGGTCGTCAATGACTTCAAATAGCTCGCCAAGAGATACGCTTCTTCAAGCGTCATCCACGGCGAGAGGACCGCGGCCAAACCCTTGTGCGGATCCTTGGCCGCAATCGCCAGCGCCGAATGCACCGCCGCGAGCACAACGTCCCAATCCTGAGACACGACGCGTCCGCCGCGCTCTCGCTGTGCCGGCAATGTCAGCCGCTCGTCCGCCTGCAAATACTTCCAACCGAAGCGGCCTTCATCACACATGAAGTCGCCCTGCGACTGCGGGTTCGACCGCGGCCGCAAACGATACACTGTGTCGTTGTTCTGGTCGACATGCACGCTACAGCCCGTGCTGCAATTTGGGCAAACACTGTTGGCAGATTGCAGCCACCACACCCGCTGTTTGTATAAAAAGTCCTTACTGCAGAGTGCTCCGACCGGGCACAAATCGACCACGTTGCCGGCCAACTTATTGTTGCACGGGTGGCCGGGGAATATGTCGATCTCTTCGTCCGTACCGCGGCCGATCACCTGCAATTCGGCGGTGCCACTGATCTCCCGTGTGAACCGCACACACCGGCTGCACATGATACAGCGATCGGTAAACAGAGTGATCTGATCGCCGATGTGGTCCTTGTCGGCCTTCTGGTTCTTCGGCTCTTGCAGCCGGCTATAGCTGCGGCCGTACTTATAGCTGTAGTCCTGCAACCAGCATTCCCCTGCCTGGTCGCAAGTCGGGCAATCGAGCGGATGATTGAGCAGCAAGTATTCCAGCGTCGCCTGCCGCGCGGCCTTGACCTTCTCGCTATTGGCGACGATCACTGTGCCGTCCTTCACCGGTTGCTGACAACCGGGCACCAGCTTGCCATCCATCGCAATCGTGCCGTCCGGCTTCTTCTGCCCAATCTCGATGAGGCACATCCGACAGCTCGCCACAACCGACAGCGCCGGATGCCAACAGTACGATGGAATCTCGACACCCGCCCGCTCGGCGGCCTGAATGCAATTCAGCCGCTCGTCAGCGCCGATCTCCACCGGCTCATTATTGACGTAAACTGTCGGCATGAATGGTCTGGTTTGAATCCTGAATATAATGGCGAAGCGAGAATACTCACGCAAAGGCGCTAAGGCGCAAAGATTTAATTAAATTCCCATGATACAGATATGCCAACGGATATGATTTCAACACTGAAGTTTTGCGTCTTTGCGTGAGGTCCCCCTATCAGTTGTCAATGTGCCGCCATTAGTTCTTGGGCCGGCGTGATCGACTTCTGCTTGCTGCGGATGTAATCCTCGAACTCGCCCCGGAACTTTTTGATCGCGTTCTTTACCGGCCAGGCTGCGCCGTCCGACAAGCCACAGATCGTCGTCCCCGGAATGATTCCCATCGACGCGGCTACTTCGTAGAGCAAATCCAAATCCTCGATCTGTCCGTCGCCGCTGCGAATCCGCTCCAGAATCCGCGTCATCCAGCTCGTCCCCTCGCGGCATGGCGTGCATTGGCCGCACGATTCGTGCGACATGAACCGGCAGCAGTTATACAGCACGTCGACCATGCTTGTCGCGTCGTCGACCACCACCACGGCCGCGGTGCCCAAGCCCAAGCACCCGACTCGCCCCGGCCCGGCAAAATCGAGCGGCGTATCGAGCTCGTCCGCCGACAAAAAGCCCATGCTGATCCCACCCGGCACCACCGCCTTCGCCTTGCGGCCCTTCCACACGCCGCCGCCATGCACGTCGATCAGCTCGCGGGCCGTTACGCCGAGCGGCAGCTCCACGCAGCCCGGCTTATTCACGTGCCCACTGATGCAATACAGCTTCGGCCCGTAACTGCCTGGATCGCGCGGGTTTTTCGGATCGGGCGGCACACCCATCGACTTGAACCAATCGGCGCCGCGACTGACGATGTGCGTCACGCAGCAGAGCGTCTCGACGTTGTTCACGATGGTCGGCTTGCGAAACAAGCCTTCGACCGCCGGAAACGGCGGCTTTATCCGCGGCCACGCGCGTTTGCCTTCCAGACTCTCGATCAGCCCTGTCTCTTCGCCGCAGATGTACGCACCGGCGCCGCGATGCAAATAGACGTCGAGATTGAAGCTCGCGCCCAAGATGTTCTTGCCCAGCAAGTTCGCGGCATAGCATTCGCGAATCGCCGCATCCAGTGCGCGGTAGCTGCGACCATATTCATAGCGCAAATAGATGTACGCAATACTTGAGCGAATCGCGTGGCACGCAATCGCGATCCCTTCCAGTAGTTGATGTGGATCCTGCTCCATCAAAATGCGGTTATTAAACGTCCCCGGCTCGCTCTCGTCCGCATTGACGCATAGATAAATCGGCCCCGGATGATTCTTGGGCAGGAAGGTCCACTTCACGCCGGCCGAGAAGCCCGCCCCGCCCCTGCCCCGCAACCCGGCATCCTTGACCACAGTCGTGACATCGTCCGGCGCCATGCCGAGCGCCTTTTTCAGTGCTTCATAGCCGCCGTCCGCGCGATAGCCGGCCAGCGACGTCGAGTCGGGCTTATTGATTCGGGCAAGCAGAACCGGTTCAAACTTGGACATCGGTTACAGTTTTTCAATCAGCGCGGCGGCCGAGTCCTCGGTGAGATTCATGTGACATTCGTCATCGACCAACATACACGGCGCGCCCTCGCACGCACCCAGGCACTCGGCAAACTCCAAAGTGACGCGTCCGTCGGCCGATCGCTCGCCGGGCTTCGTGCCAAGTCGCTGGCTCAGCCCCGCGAGCAATTCCTCACCGCCCCGCAACATGCACGAAATGCTCCGGCAAACCCACACCCGATGCCGCCCCAGCCCGTGCTTCGCATCCTCCTTGAAGAAGTTGTAGAACGACATGGTGTCGTGCACCTCCGCCGGATGCAGCTCGAGCAGCTCCGCAATCTCTTCAATCGCCGCCGGCGACACATGGCGATGGGCGTCATGCACCAAGTGAAGCGCAGGGAGCGTCGCCGCCCGCTTATCGGGATACTTGGCGAACTCCCCTCGAATCCGCTCCTGCAATTCGTCGCTCAATGTCGACATGAGTATTCTTTGACAGGATTAACAGGATGGACAGGATCAAGGCAATTGGATGGCCGCTTGCCTTCAATCGACCTCTTTCCTATCCAGTTGATCCTGTAAATCCTGTCTAAATAATTGTGTTGTCTACCGGTCAAGCTCAGCCGCGATGATGTTGATGCTTCCCAACACCGCCACCACGTCGCTTAATTGATACCCGCGGATGATGTGCGGGAACAAGGCGAAATGGACATACGACGGCGGCCGCGTCCGCGCCCGATACGCCCGTGTCGTCCCGTTCCCCACGACATAAAAGCCCAACTCGCCGTTCGGCGATTCGGTGGCCGCATAGATTTCTTCAAACGGCACATCGTACCCGCGATTCGGCATCAATACCTCAAAATGCTGAATCAATCCCTCGATGCTTCGATACACAGGTGGCTTGGCGGGCAGCACCACATCGGTTGCCGCTGCGACATTAACAGGCCCTCCCGGAATGTTCTCCACCGCCTGCTCGAGTATCTTCAAACTTTCCAAAATCTCGCGCATCCGCACCAAATATCGCGCGTAGCAATCGCCGCCGTGCGAGCAGACGACCTGAAAATCCAGATCGGCATAAGCTAAGTATGGCTCGTCCTTGCGCAAATCGCGCACCACGCCGCTGGCCCGCGCCACCGGCCCCGTCGCGCCCAGATCAATCGCATCCTCGCGACTCAATACACCAATGCCCTTGGTGCGATCGATGAAGATTCGGTTCCGCGTTAGCAGCTTGTCGACCTCCGCGTAGACCGGCGGGATCTCCTTCAAAAACTTCCGCACCCGCTCGACCCATTCCAGGTTGACATCAAACAGCACGCCGCCCACCCGCGTGTAACTGCTGTGAAAGCGCTGCCCGGACGCGTATTCGACAATGTCGTAGATTTTTTCCCGCTGTTCGAAGGCGTACAGAAACGCGGTGAACGCCCCCAAGTCGAGCGCCGTCGTCCCCACGTTGAGCAGATGATCGTGTAGCCGCATCAGCTCGGCCATGATCGTCCGCAAATACGTGCAGCGCGGCGTCAGCTCGATGCCCAGCA
>DASYDU010000337.1:0-4807 GCA_036499445.1 Lacipirellulaceae bacterium | reverse complement strand
GGGAGATGTCACCGCTCGAGGCATAAGCAAGCAAGCGCCGAGCCGGACCGCGGGGTGAAGTTAGCGCCTGGAAGTAGACGTTGCAGTCAAAGACGACTCGTTCCGGGGTCGTCATTTTCCGGCCGCCTGCCGCTCTCTTCTCATGGCGTGTTTCTCGGTCTCGAAGTCCTCAACTGCTTCGTCTTCGCTGATGCCCAGCTCTTTCATACGCTCATATACCGGGGCCATCAACTCGTTAAGGCGCGCAAAGGGGTCGAGCGTACTCGTTACCGCTTCGAGGACAATGTCCTGAGAAGATTTCCCTTGCGACTTGGCGGCCTGAGCCACTTTCTCAGCCAAAGGATCTGGGATTTCGACGTGAAGACTCATCGCGTACTCCTATTTCCAGTGTACATCGTGCGTGAAAGTGGAGTCAAGTTTTTCTCGGATGCGTGGCAGTCGTTTTACATGCCTTGTCGACACACATTGCAAAGACAACGGGCCTAGCGTTTGTCTTCGAAGACGTCTTCGATGTTTAACTTGAAGAGCCGGGCGATCTTGAACGCCAAAGGGAGGCTCGGGTCGTACTTTTCCGTTTCGATGGCGTTGATCGTTTGTCGGGAGACATTCAAACGTTCGGCCAGCTCGGCTTGCGACCACTCACGACTCTGGCGCAATTGGCGGAGCTTGTTTTTCACCGGTACCTCCGCTGAGCGGCCACGAGGCCGACGACGTAGCACACGCACATCACCGGCCAGACCCAGACCCAGCTCACTTCCGGCAGCCCGCCATTCTGCAAGAATCCGTACGTGAGCGACAGCACGCCGGCCCCGACAAATCCGAAAGCCAACGCTTCCAAATGCATCTGTTTTTGCAGTTCGTCCATCTCGCGGAAGAAACGGACCGCGGCGACCGGAACCCAGAGCACGGGCAAAACCGGGAACACGGCAATTGCGTATTTCCAAGGCGCTTCCGGATTGTGATGCAGCCATCGAATGCTGATCACGAGGGCGATCGTGTAGAGCGTCATTGCGCCTAAGACGCCGACGGTGTACCTTCTCGCGGGAGCATGGTTCCAACAGTTTTTTTCCATAGGGCCTCCTTTAAAGTTTGGTTGGTATGTAAAGGATACTTGACACAACAAAGAGTGTCAAGCACCCTTTACATCGATACTTGTCGATCCCGCAGAAAACTTCACGGAATAAGTTAGCAGGGTGCCAGCCCGCGAACACATTCGACAATTTAGGATCGGGCGGTGATTTCCGACCGACCACGCCGAAGTGCCTCGTTCATTGCGATAGTTTTGTGACGAGACTCGAGCGGCGCGAGGCGGTGCCGGCCAGCGGCAGGTTTTGCGGATCAGGCGGGTTATCGGGGCTTCGGACTCTCTCGTACGATGCTGGCGGACGAAAAGGCCGCTTCTTTTGGCAGTTCGCCGTGCTGTGTCTTTTGCTTAGATTGCGGTACTATTAAGGGTTGGCCTGCACGGAACCGAAATCTCGCCATTCGCGGCCACACGGCCGATCGAAATCCTTTGAGCTCCTCTGCCGACTATTCCCAGACTTCTCGCTCGGAACGCTCCTCCGGTTCGGTGGACGCGGCCGAGGTCGAACGCGCGAAGCGTGAGATCCAGGGGCTCGTTCAAGAAATTGCCGAGCTGTCACGGACCGAAGTCGACCAGGCCGGGTTCTATGATGCGCTGCTCAATAAGGTGGTGGCGGCGTTGGCTGCCCCCGGCGGAGCGGTCTGGACGCTGGCCGAGACTGGCGGTCTGCAGCTCACCTATCAGATCAACATCCGCGAAACCGGCCTGATCGACAATCCGGTCGGCCAAGCGCAGCACGGTCGGTTGCTGCACCAGGTTTTGATCGGGACCGACGGCGCGCTGGTCGCGCCGCATTCCGGCGCCGGCCAGGGCACCGACGGGGACGCAGAAACCGCGGCCAATCCCACGGAGTTTTTGTTGGTGCTTGCGCCGGTCTACAACGATCAGGGACCGCAGGGGGTCGTTGAGATTTTTCAGCGGGCGGGCGCCCGCACGGCGACTCAGCGCGGCTATCTCCGGTTCTTGTTGCAGATCTGCGAGTTTGCCGGGGACTATCTCAAGTCGCGTCGACTGCGGCATCTGGCGGATAAACAAACGCTGTGGGAACAGCTCGAAACGTTCACCCGGACTGCACACGAAAAGCTCGACGTGCGGGAAACGGCCTACACGATTGCGAACGAAGGGCGGCGGCTAATTGGCTGCGATCGAGTGAGCGTGGCGATCCGGCATGGCGGCAGCTGCCGAATTGAAGCGGTGAGCGGACAAGACACGTTCGACAAACGATCGAACGTTACGGTGCTACTCGGTAAATTGGCCGGCGCCGTGGTGAAGACGGGCGAGGAGGTTTGGTACTCGGGCGATACGTCAGATTTCGCGCCGCAGGTGGAAGAAGCGCTCAACGCGTATGTGGATGAGGCGCATACGAAGTCGCTGGCGATTTTACCGTTGGTGCAACCGGGCGGCGAGGTCGAGCTCGCGCCGGACGAAGTGGCGCCGAAGCCGCCGGAAGTGATCGGGGCGCTGGTGGTCGAGCAGATGGTCGACAGCCGGCCGCCGGAAGGATTTCGGCAGCGCGTGGACGTGGTCCGCACGCATAGCGCTTCGGCGCTCACCAACGCGCTAGAGTATGAGGGTCTGTTTTTGCTGCCGGTGTGGCGCGCGATGGGAAAGACGTCGCGCAAATTGTTCGGCCACGCCTTGCCGAAGACGCTGTCGATTTCGGCGCTGGTGGTGGGTGCGGTGGCGGCAGCTTGCCTGATACCGACGGACTTTACGCTGGAGGGGCACGCCAAGCTGAGGCCAACGATTCGGCAGCACGTCTTTGCCAAGCTTGACGGCGAAGTGCAGCAAGTGTTGGTCGAGCACGACTCGTCGGTGAAGAAGGACGATTTATTGGTCGTGGAGCGAAGTCTCGATTTGGATAAGGAATCGGAAACCACCCGCGGGCAATTGGAGCAAGCGCGGGCGGACATCGAGTCGACCAACCGTGGATTGATGGACGACAAAGACCTTTCGGAAGCGGACAGAAGTCAAAAGATTTCGCACGTGGCCCAGCTCGAGCAGCAGGTGGTCAGCTTGCAGGAGCAGATGAAAGTGCTGGACCAGAAACGTGAGCTACTGCAAGTGCGAAGCCCGATCGACGGCCGAGTAGTAAAATGGAAGGTGCAGGAAGAGCTGCAGGGGCGGCCGGTGACCCGCGGGCAAGTGTTGATGGAAGTGGCGGACACGAGTGGCCCCTGGGAACTGGAAGTGATGATGCCGGAGTCGCGGATGGGATATGTCTCCCAGGCGTGGACCGACGCGCAAAAGGCAAATCATGACTTGCCGGTGACGTTCATTCTGGCCACGAGTCCTTCGAATAAGCTGCAAGGCAAAGTCGAAGAGATTCACCGCAGCGCGGAAGTCCGCGGCGAGGACGGCAACACGGTGTTGATCCGAGTGTCGTTCGATCAAGACAAGCTGCGTGACGTGGTGAGCGATCCGAAGATTGGCGCGGGGGCGACGGCCAAAATCACTTGCGGCAGGCGGTCCGTGGCGTTTGTCTGGCTGCACGATCTCGTGGATTTCATTCGAGCCAAAGTATTGTTCCGATTGTGAGGAGCGGCACGATGTGTGTTTTTGCACGATGTTTGAGCTTTTCCGCGACGGCGATCGTCGCGGTAGCTTGTCTGGCGGTCGATGCGCAACCTGCGACGGCGGCCGATCCAGTGCTGAGCGAGTGCCTGGTCAAGTCGCAAGACGACGTCAAGCTGGCCGGCAAAGAGGCGGGGGTGCTGGTTCAGTTGAGCGTGAAAGAAGGTTCACAGGTCAAGGCGGGCGAGGTGATCGGCAAGACTGACGACAGCCAGCCGCAGGCGCAAAAGGAAGCGGCCGAGGCTGGGTATAACGCGGCCTATAACAAATGGAAGGATGACGTCGAGATCAGGTATTCGAAAGCTGCGGCTGCGGCCGCCAAAGCCGAATACGATTTGCTGGTCGAATCGAATCGCCAGGCCGACAAATCGGTGCCGGGAGATTATGTCCGCCAGAAGCAGCTTGAATGGGTTCGTTCGGACTTGGCGGTGGAAAAGGCCCAGCACGATCAGGAGCTGGCCAAGTTCGACGCGTATAGCAAGCAGGCCGAGTTAAAGGCGGCCAATTTGGCGATCGACCGCCGCGTGCTTCGCGCGCCCTTCGATGGCGAAGTCGTCGACATCAATCGGCACCAGGAAGAGTGGGTCGGAGTGGGCGACTGGATATTGCGGCTGGTTCGGCTCGACGCGATGTACGTTGCCGGGGCCTTGGATCGGTCGCTTTATGATCCGCACGAGGTGGTGAACTGCAACGTAACGATCGAGGTGGAAATGGCCCGCGGCCGCAAGGAAAAGGTCGAGGGCCGAATTACCTACGTCAGCTCCGAGGTCCGCGGCGACAAGAAATTCCTGGTGCGTGCCGAGGTTCCGAATCGACAGGAGCACGGCCGCTGGCTCTTGGCGGACGGCATGAAAGCCACGATGACGATCCATTTGAACACGGGCGGCGCTCCGGCGGCCGACGTGAGCCGGCGAAATTAGTCGAGGGTCAAAAGTCGAGAGTCGAGAGCCAGAATCGAGTTGTAGCGGTTTCTGGCTCTCGACACTTGACTCTCCTCTCTCCGCTCTACCATGGCCACATTAGCCGAAAGCCTGGTATCCAGTTCTTCGCGGAAGCTGCCGATCCGCATGAGGCCGGACCTGCGCGCCAAGCAGCAGCGTTACCAAGGCCGCATCTACTGGGTCGTGAAAGATCCGGTTGGGCTGCAAT
>DASYDU010000336.1:0-2433 GCA_036499445.1 Lacipirellulaceae bacterium | reverse complement strand
CGGCAAATGAGCGACCAACCAAACTCAGACAAACACATTGATTTCAACCGACAAGGAGATACGACAATGCGATTCATGGTGATCGTGAAGGCGAGCAAAGAAACCGAGGCCGGAGTCATGCCCTCGAAGCAGTTGCTTACGGACATGGGCAATTTCAACGAGCAGCTGGTGAAGGCCGGCGTCATGCAGGCTGGCGAAGGGCTGCAACCCAGTTCGAAGGGCGCCCGAGTGAAGTTCTCGGGCAAGAACCGGACTGTAACCGATGGGCCGTTCGCCGAGACGAAGGAGCTGGTGGCCGGTTACTGGATTTGGAAGTGCCAATCGCTGGCCGAGGCGATCGATTGGGTCAAAAAGTGTCCGAATCCGACCGGAGCGGAATCGGAAATCGAGATTCGCCAAATTTTCGAGCCCGAGGATTTCGGCGCGGAGTTCACGCCCGAGCTCCGCCAGCAAGAAGAACGACTGATGAAGGAGATCGCGGCGAAGAAATAACATCGGATCAATGTCTACAATCACGACGAGAGGGTTGACCATGAAGTACATGCTTTTGATTTACGCCGACGAACAGGCGATTCGCGACGAAGCACAGCGGCAGCATTGTTACGCCGAGTCGACCGAGCTTGCGCACGAGCTTCACTCGCGTGGTCAATTCGTGGGCGCTGATCCGCTCCAATCCGTGACGACCGCGACCAGCGTGCGCGTGCGGGAGGGCAAGCGGCTGGTAACCGACGGCCCGTTTGCCGAGACTCGCGAGCAACTGGGCGGCTACTTTCTGGTCGAGGCCAAAGACCTCAACGAAGCGATCGCCATCGCCGGACGAATTCCCGGCGCTCGTTGGGGAACGGTTGAAGTGCGGCCCGTGATCGAGATTCCGGGACTGCCGGCAAGCGAGCGGCCACAGATGGCAGCGACGACGTGACGTTGGCCAATGCGGTTCGGCCGATCGAGTAAAGGCAATTTATGCGACACATGCTACCCTGCTACGACGGTGATAGCTTACCATAACGACCGCTTTCCGCCGCCGATTAGAAATCTTCGATTCAAAAGTCACCACAAACAATCTAGAAGGAGAACACGATGAACATCGAACCCTATCTGTTTTTCGACGGTCGCTGCGAAGAGGCGATCGAGTTCTATCGCAAGACGCTCGGTGCCGAGGTGGTCAATCTGATGCACTTCAAAGAGAGCCCCGATCAAGATCACATTCCGCCCGGTTCCGAAAATAAAGTGATGCACGCCACTGTTCGCATCGGCAGCACCACGTTGATGGTCTCCGACGGACGCTGCACCGGAGAGCCAAAGTTCACGGGTTTTTCGCTGTCGATTGCCGTGCCGAACGAGGCCGAGGCCGATCGATTGTTCGCCGCCCTGGCGGATGGCGGGCAGGTGCAAATGCCGCTAGTGAAGACGTTTTTCTCACCACGCTTCGGTATGGCTGCCGACCGTTTTGGCGTATCCTGGATGATCATCGTGATGCCGTAAATCGCATCGCGCCAGATCATTCGCAGGAGCGCCGAAATTGTTCACCGCGATTCGACGTCATTGGTTTGTGTGGCTGCTCGTCGGCTACGTGGCCTATGCGCTGGCATTTATTTTTAACAGCAGCGTGGTGGTCGACGGTCGCCGCTACTTTTTGCTGGTCGATGATGCCATGATCAGCATGACCTATGCCCGCAATTTAGCGCAGGGATTTGGCGCCGTGTGGTTTCCCGGCGCCGATCCGGTGCAAGGCTACTCGAATCCGCTATGGATGCTCTACATGGCCGCCGTGCATTTCCTGCCGCTGCCGCCGGAGCTGATTTCGCTACCGATTCAACTGACGGGGGCGGCGCTGATTTGTGGCACGCTGTTTCTCGTCAAGGTGATTACCGAGCGGCTGGCCGAGGCCACGCCGTTGCCCAAAGCTCGCGACAAGGTTTCGCCGAGCACCGTCAACCTATCCGGTCTCGCGCCCTTCTTTGCGGTGTTACTCACGGCTTTTTACTACCCGCTCAACGAATGGACGCTGCGCGGGATGGAGGTCGGGCTGATGGCCTTTGGGATTACGCTGGC
Source organism: Lacipirellulaceae bacterium (assembly GCA_036499445.1). Taxonomy (GTDB): domain Bacteria; phylum Planctomycetota; class Planctomycetia; order Pirellulales; family Lacipirellulaceae; genus DASYDU01. Next base: position 381 of record DASYDU010000336.1, on the reverse strand, counting down.
CGTCTGGGCCGCGCTGACATCCGCGGCCGGAGCGCGAAACCAGTGGTGGCTGTTTCCCTTCTTGGGCCTGCTCACGACGGTCCGCATGGACGCGGTTGTGCCCGGTGTCGTGATCGTGCTCTGGCTCGCGTGGGCGATCCCCGAACAGCGTCGCCGCACATTGGCAATCGGCATCGGTTCGATCGCGATTTTTGTAACCGCGCAAATGCTGCTCCAAAAAGTCTATTACCACGACTGGCTGCCGAACACTTATTACTTGAAAGTCAGCGGTATCCCGCTCGTGCGTCGCGTCGTTTGGGGTGCCTATGTCTTGTTCTATTTTTTGGCCGGCCTTGGCTTTTGGCTATTCCCGATGATCGCGGTGCACCTCGTCGTGGATCG
>DASYDU010000335.1:0-9079 GCA_036499445.1 Lacipirellulaceae bacterium | reverse complement strand
CAGCCTTAGATCGGCTGCAAATCCTTAGGCCCCAGTCTTCGACCGATACTATGACGAACTCAGTTGCCTCCACGCCCTCCTTAGCAAAATAATTCTTCAACCCACTGATCGACTCCTCCTGCTTTTCCGCAATTCGCGATTCGTAGTTTTCATGGGCAACTCCTCCTTGGCGGATTGTTGCTTCCCACACCGGAATCCGATGCCCCCACCACAGCTGCCGGCCAATCGGCCAATCGCGCTTCTCCCCGAGCCAATCAAGATACCCTTTGGCGTAACGCTCTGGCGTCAATTTCACGCGGCCATCCGTCACCGCGTCCATCGCCGACTGCGATAGCTCATCCATCTTCGCAAACCACTGATCGGCCAAGTACGGCTCGATCGGCGTCTTGCTGCGGTCGGAATGGGCCAGATCGATCTCACGGTCTTCGCGATCGGTTTCAGGATTGAACAGCCCGGCCGCTTCCATGTCGGCTACCACCACCTCGCGGGCCTTCGTGTGCATCTTGAGGCCGCGGTATCTCTCGGGCGCGCTCTCGTTGAGCACACCCTCGATTGTCATGATGTTGATGAGGCCGATCTCGGGATGCCGCTGCCACACGGCATAATCATTCGCATCGTGGGCCGGCGTCACCTTCACCGCCCCCGAGCCAAGCTCTGGCTTCGCCCACTCGTCGGCGATCAGCGGAATCGTCCGGCCCGTGAGCGGCAGCTCCAGTTTCACGCCCCGCTTCGCCATGTCGCGCAATTGGATCAATAATGGAAGAATCTTTGCGCGGCGCTCCAGTAGCAAATTCACCTGCTCTTCGAGCCCACCCTTTTCTTTGGCCGGCGCGGCAATGAGCCGCTCGCGCAATTCAGCCCCGGCCTTATCGAGCGCCGCCGCTGGATCAGGATGCACCGCGACGGCTGTATCGCCGAGCATCGTCTCGGGCCGCGTGGTAGCGATGGTGACAAACTCCGGCTCGCCTGGGCGCCGGTCGGCCTTCACCACCGGATATTTGAAATGCCAAAAATGCCCCTTCGTCGACTCGTGAAATACTTCATCATCGCTGACGGCCGTCTGCAGAAACGTGTCCCAATTCACCAGCCGCTTGCCGCGATAAATTTTGCCATCCTTAAAAAGCCGAAAGAACCACTCGCGCACGGCCCGGGCACATTGATCGTCGAGCGTGAATCGCGTCCGCTGCCAGTCGCAGCTGCAGCCCAATTGCTTGAGTTGGCCAAGAATCCGAGCTTCGTACTTTTCCTTCCAGTCCCAAATCCGCTTCACGAGCCCCTCGCGGCCCAGGTCGTGCCGCGTCAGCTTCTCCTCCTCAAACAGCCGCCGCTCGACCACCGCCTGCGTGGCGATGCCCGCATGATCCGTCCCCGGCATCCACAGCGTGTTAAAACCCTGCATCCGCTTCATGCGGATCAAAATGTCTTGCAGCGTTTCGTTGAGCGCGTGGCCCAGATGAAGTGCGCCAGTCACATTCGGCGGCGGAATTACGATCGTAAACGCCGTCGGCCTGTCTGGATCGTCGACCTTTGCATGAAAGTATCCCTTCTTTTCCCAGAAAGGATACCAGCGATCCTGTGCCGCCTTGTGATCGTACTGGGATGGTAAATCCTTAAAGTCCATTTCGCATACCCAACACTCAGCCCGAAATCTCAATGTCTTCCTTTGCGTCCTTTGCCTCTTGGCGACTTTGCGCGACAAATAGTTTCGCGCAAAGTCGCCAAGGAGCAATGAACGCGAAGAAAAAATTGGATTTCATATCAAAACGTAAGATGCTAAACGCTACTTCTGCTCTTGCCTGCAAAGTTTGTACTCGATGCTATCCACCAGCGCGTCCCAACTAGCCTTGATCACATTCTCATGGACGCCCACCGTGCCCCAAGTCGTGCCGTCCGCGTCGCGGCTTTCGATCACCACGCGCACGGCCGCCGCGGTGGCCGCTTCAGAGTTGATCACCCTCACCTTATAGTCGACCAGCTGTATGCCCGCCAGGCTCGGAAAATGCCCATTGAGGGCCTTTCGCAACGCGGCATCCAGAGCATTCACGGGGCCATCCCCCTCGGCCACCACGTGGATCGCGTCGGCCTTTTCGGCTACGCGCAACTTTACCGAGGCCTCGGTGGTGGTCCGACCATCTTCGTTTGTCTCCACGCCCACATGATAGTGAAGCAGCTTGAAATGCGGCGTAAACGTACCGGCCGCCCGCCGCACCAACAGGTCGAACGACGCCTCGGCCGCCTCAAATTGATAGCCACGATTCTCGAGGTCCACCACCTGCTGCAGCACGCGCTTCATCAGGTCTTTGTCGTTCCGCAAATCATTCTTCGCGGTGAGCGCGATGATGTTCGACCTGCCACTAAGTTCGCTGACCAGCACGCGGCGTTCGTTGCCGACCGCTTCCGGCTCGATGTGCTCGTAGCTCTTGGCCGCGCGGCTCACCGCATGGACGTGCATCCCGCCCTTGTGGGCAAACGCGCTCGGCCCAACGAAAGGTTGATTCGTGCGAAAGTGCATGTTTGCAACCTCGTAAACGTACCGCGAAAGCTCCGTGAGATGCTCGGCACCCTTCCCTCCGAGGACTTCATACGCCTTACTCTTTTTCTTGAGCGCCAGGTTCGCCATGACGGAAACCAGATCGGCATTGCCGCAGCGCTCGCCGAGCCCGTTGATCGTACCCTGCACGTGAACCGCGCCCGCGTCGATTGCCGCGAGTGAATTGGCGACCGCCAGCTCACAATCGTTGTGCGTGTGGATGCCGAGCGGCACACTCACCGCCGCGGCCGCTTCCTTGGCGAGCGCGGCCACTTCCTCCGGCATGCTGCCGCCGTTGGTGTCGCACATCACGATGATCGACGCTCCACCTTCGACCGCCGCCTGGATTGTCTTCCGCGCATATTCGGGATTGGTTTTCCAGCCGTCGAAGAAATGTTCGCAGTCGTAAATCACCTCGCGTCCTGCCGCCCGCAAAAACGCGACCGTTTCGCGGATCATCGCCAAGTTTTCTTCGAGCGACACCCTTAGAACTTCGGTGACATGAAAATCGCTCGTCTTGCCGACGATCGTGATCACCGGCGCCTGCGATTCGACGAGCGCCTTCATGCCGGGATCGTCGGCGGCCTTTGCGCCCCTGCGCCGCGTCATGCCGAAAGCACACAGCCGGCTATTGCGGAGTGGCTTTTCCGCGATCCGCGTGAAAAACTCGGCATCCTTCGGATTCGACAGTGGGTAGCCGCCTTCCACGAAATCGAAGCCCAGCTCATCGAGTCGGCGCGCGATGAGCAACTTGTCCTGCAGCGAAAAGTTGACGCCTTCACCCTGGGCGCCGTCGCGAAGCGTCGTGTCGTAGACTTGGATTTTCGTCATGGACTGGCCGAACTGAACTTTCCGCCGAACTGGTCTTTTTTTCCAAACCTGAACCGCGGAAGCCAACAAAAAACCCCGCGGCCATTTCGGCCTCGGGGTTGGTGTACTCAAGTAACTAGAACCCAGCCCTACGGCCTACCGCTCGCGACAATCGCGATGATAGTAATAATCTGGCCGACAACGCTAGGGCTAACTAGGTACATAGCGGATAGGACCCGGACATTCAGGGTTGGTTCACTTGCCTTACGCGATCTTCATAACTGCTATCGCAACCATAGCTGGCGATGGCAGGCCAGTCAAGCCGCACGACTATTCGCCGCCACGAGGACTATTTTCTGCTCAGTTCTTCGTCTTCCTCCCATTCGTCTTCCGATTCATCCCAATCTTCTTCAGACTCATCCTCTTCCTCGTCAGTTTCGGCTTCGCCCGTTTCGCTTTCATCTTCGTCGTCGTCGGACTCGTCGCTTTGATCTTTGTCCATGCCCCCGACCGCTAAAGCGGTCTCGCCGACGTCGCCATCATCCTCTTCCCACTCGCCATCGGCGTCCTCATCGACTTCTTCCCACTGCTCGTCATCCGAATCCGCATCGAATGGAATCGAATCTTCTTCACCGTCAACTTCATCTTCGAGATCGCTCGGCTCCGGCACGATGCGATTACGACGTGGCGGTCGCGTACCGGTTGCTGCGGCGACCGTCAGTGCGTTGCTGGCCCCACTGGCTCCCACAGCCGCGGCCGACGTCCCAACACCGCCGACGGTCACGTACCGCGGTGCGGCCGCCGTTAATGCGGTCGCTGTTCCGGCACTCTGAGCCGTCTGCGTCCCTTCGCCTGTGCGGCTCATGGCTTCCCACTGCTCAAGCGTCACCAGCACCTCGCGGGCCTGCGAACCATTGTATTCGCCAACGATGCCGTCTTCGGCCATGAAGTCGATCAGCCGCGCCCCGCGGCCGTAGCCAATGCCGAGCGCCCGCTGCAAGAGCGAGACGCTGCCCCGCCGTTCGCGGACCACGATATCGACCGCCGTTTCATACAGCTCGTCGCGGTGCTTGAGGGCCGCCCCACCCGCCGCCTCGGTTTCTTCCTTCGTCTTGAGCTGCATCAACTCGCCGGCAAACTGCGGATCGTCGGTGCCCACGAAATCGACCACGCGCGTGATCTCATCGTCCGAAAGGTATGTGCCCTGGCCGCGGAGCAGTGTGCTTGTGCCCGGCAGCAGGAACAGCATGTCGCCGTTGCCCAACAGCTTGTCCGCCCCCATTTCGTCCAAGACGACGCGGCTATCGACGCGGCTCGCCACTTGGAACGCAATTCGCGCCGGCAAGTTCGACTTGATGAGCCCCGTGATCACGTCGACCGTCGGTTTCTGCGTCGCCAGGATCAAATGAATGCCGACCGCCCGGCTCTTCTGCGCCAAACGAATAATGTGCTGCTCAACGTCTTTGCCCGAGGTCATCATCAAGTCGGCCAATTCATCGGCCACGATCACGATGTATGGCAATTGCCGCGGAATCTGACGCCACTGCTCATCGTCTTCGGGCTCTATCCGCTCGCGCAGCTCGTCCTCGCCCAGCTGGTTGTAAACGCTCACATGTCGCACGCCCGCCCGCGACAACAGCAGATACCGCTCCTCCATCTTTTCCACGGCCCAGGCCAGAATCGCCTCGGCCTTCCGCATATCGGTCACGACCGGGTGCATTAAATGCGGTAACTTACGATAGCCGCTCAGCTCGACCATCTTCGGGTCGATCATTAGCATCCGCACCTCGTCCGGCCCGCGGCTCATCAAGATCGACAAAATGATCGAATTGAGGCAGACGCTCTTGCCCGTGCCCGTGCGGCCGGCGATCAAGAGGTGGGGCAACGTGGTGAGGTCAACCGTAATGGGATTCCCGGCTACGTCTTTGCCCAAGTAAATGGGAATCTTCATCCGCTTGGCGCGGCCGTTGGTCTCTTCGATCACCTCGCGGAGCCGCACGAGTTGGCGGTTCTCATTGGGCACCTCGATACCGACAGTGTTCTTGCCCGGAATCGGCGCGACGATCCGCACGCTCGGCACGCGAAGCGCAATCGCCAAGTCGTCGGCGAGCCCGGAAATCTTCGAAAGCCGCAGACCCGCTTCCAGCTCAACCTCATACTGCGCGATCACCGGGCCGGTCTCGATCTCGACGACGCGCACGTTGAAGCCGAAGTTCTTGAACGTCTTTTCGAGAATCTTCGCCTTGCGGCGGACTTCCTTCTCGTGCTCTTCGTAGCAAACCTCGTCGTTCGGCAAAAGCAGATCGAGCGGCGGCAGCTCATAGGCGATTTCCTGGTCCGCCTGCTGCTCGGCTGCTTCGAGCTGCTCGATCATTTCCTGCCGCTCGCTTTTCTCAGCCTGCCCCGGCTGCTGGCGGCGATTCTTGATCCCCAGGGCCGATTTGATGCCGTTTGCCAGCTTAAAGGTTGCGCTCGTCGCGGCGACTTCCGCCTCCGCGCCATCTTCGTCGACGCTTTCCTCAACTGACTCGGCGGCCTCATCTTCCTCGACCTCGTCTGTTTCGCCGCGCTCGGCAACTGCTGCCGCTTCCTCTGCCTTGTCGGCCGGCGTCCGCACCCGAATCTCGCGTTCGTCATCGGGCAAACTATGTTCAGCGCCTGAATCGGGGTCGCCCTCGGCGGCGCCGATGTCAACGCCGTCTTCCAAATCGGTCTTTACCCGCCGCCGTTTTCCGTTCCGAGTTTTCGCGCCCTGGCCCAATTGACCCAACTGAGCCAGTGACCGACCGGATATTTGCGTGGTCACGGCGGCCATCCGCAACAGGTGATAATCGGTCGCCAACAGCAGCCCCGCTGCCAGCACACTCAGCGCAAAAATAAACGCCCCGGCATGCGCGAAGTGCATTTCCAGCAGCCCACGACCTAAAGCGCCAACAAACCCACCCGATCCAACGACCGGCCCCGGCGTCCAATTTGGCACCACCAGCGCCGCGAGCGTTACGAGCCCCACGAGCGAAACGACCCAACCGGCGGCGCGAAGCACCGGCTGATCGATCTCGCGATGCGCCAAGAGCAGCGCGGTTAGCACGGCCAACGACGCTAAAACGTAATACGCCCCCAGGCCCAAGGTCTCAAGCATGTAGTTCGCCGCAAATGCGCCCGCCCAGCCGCAAGCATTGTGCACGATATTCGTTGGCGGAAAGATCAGCGTGCTCGGCGGATCGAAGCGGTCATAGGTCCACAGCGAAACTCCGAGGAACATGACGGCCGCCGCGAGCGCTAGCGCAGCAAGGTCCAGCTTGCGACTACGATTTTCAAACATACTCAGCCGTAAGGCCGCGTCGGACTGCGAGACGAGAAGCGAACGGACGCGACCTGTCGTACAAAGGTTTCAACGACTTGTCTGGGCACGTCCTTGCCCGAGGAGCTGTCCGTAAAAACGGGTGCGTCGCGACACAAACTGGGAGGGCCAGGCTCCTGCCGAGCTTCTTCCCACGGTATCAGTCCGCACATCATCTCTCTTCGACCACCCCTGCTAGCACACCCCAACCTTTAACCCAGCCGCCTCAACTCTTACGCGGCAGCTATCCGAAGTATCTCCGTCCCAATGCGGAGGACCAGTAGTAACTGCGAAGCTAGGCTGGCAAAAACGGCGGTCGAACCGTTTGGCCATGTAATAGCCGATACAATCCGCACTTCACTCGCCAAAATTCAACCGCGGCCAGAGCTCGCCCGGCCGCTTCGGAAACACGATTGCCACGAGTTCACCGCTCGCATCAATCGCCGCCCATTCGCCACCAGGCGAGCTCGCTTCAGCGGGCGGGAGAGTCCCCGGACCCACCCCCAAAGGTCGCGGCATCAGGATCGGCCTACCGTGTCGGATTTCGACAAGCTGCGCCGCATCGAGCTCGATCCGCTGTAGATTCGCCACCGCCGCCAGCGCCGGCCGAATGTGCTCTTTCAGCGATTCCGGCGACAGATCGGCGAGTGGCACCGCGTCGGCCACATCAAATTCGCCGATTGCGGTCCGCTCCAGTGCCGACATCACGGCCGCCGTCCCCAGCGCCGCCGCCAAATCTCGCCCTAGCGATCGCACATACGTCCCGCTGCCGCATTCGACCGACAGCGCGAGCTCCGGATACTCATACCGCCGGATGTCGAGGCGATGGATGGTGATTGTTCGGGCCGCCAATTCCACCGTCTCTCCGCGACGAGCCCGCTCGTACGCCCGCTGGCCCCCGACCTTGATCGCCGAATGGGCCGGAGGCCGCTGCTCAACCTCGCCCAGGAAGCGTGGGAGCGCCCGTTCGACGGCCTCCCTTGACGGCTCCGCCGCGTTTGCTAGCAATTCAACCGCCCCCTCCAAATCGTCCGTCGGGCTGCGGCGACCCAACAGAAACGTTCCCTCGTACCGCTTCGGCATCCGCTGTACGTACTGGATCAGTCGCGTCGCTTGACCGACGCAAACCACCAAAACGCCCGTCGCCAGTGGGTCGAGAGTCCCCGCATGACCGCACTTGGCAGGCCGGGTCACGCGATCAATTCGGCTCACGACGTCCCGCGACGTGCAGCCGGCCGGCTTGTTGACGTTCAAGATTCCAAAGGGTGCGGCCACGACTGCATTGTGTGGATTGTCTAGCGACTGTCCAGACGCGACGCGCGCTCGATTTGGTTGGGGTCGCTGTACGAACCGCTCACTGAGTGTATAGTGAGCGATTATGAAGTGCCCCTTTTGCCGTGCCGACAACGACAAGGTGATCGACTCGCGCTCCAGCCAAGACGGCCTGGCCGTTCGACGCCGTCGCGAGTGCGTCGCTTGCCACCGGCGTTTCACCACTTACGAGCGGCCCGAAGAAACCACGATCAAGGTCGTCAAGAAAGACGGCTCCCGCGTGCCATTCGAGCGCGAAAAGATCAAGCGCGGTCTGGAGCGGGCCTGTTGGAAGCGGCCGATCAGCAGCCGGCAAATCGAATCCACGACGACCGACATTGAAAACGAAGTCTATGCTCAGTTCGAAAGCGAAGTGCAGAGCCGCCAACTGGGCGACCTGGTGATGCGCTACCTGCGCGATCTGGACGCCGTCGCATTTGTGCGATTCGCCAGCGTCTACCGTCAGTTCAACGACGTCTATGACTTCTTCGAAGAGCTCAAGCCAATGCTCGACGAAGGCCGCCGCCCCCCGCGCTGACGATCTTGTGGAAGGCGACTTCTGTCGCCGATTCGGCGGCAGTCATTCCTCGGCGCCGTCGGCCCTTGAGGGGCTCTCGTACAGCGGGTCGGCCGGGGGTTTGCCCTCATCGATCGAACCTGGACACCGCTCGCCCATCGCCTTAAAATGCGTGATTCCAATAATTGAAGGCCTCTTGGCCGACAATTTCGGGGCGGTAGCTCAGTTGGGAGAGCGCTGCGTTCGCAATGCAGAGGTCGAGGGTTCAACTCCCTTCCGCTCCACTATTTTTCGAAAAAGCCGCACCAACTCGGCGTTCAGCCCGCCTTCTTGACGTCACGCCGAATCACTTTTTTACGGATGCGCCGCCTTCAGTGGTTTCTGCGGCGCCGTTTTGCGTTCCGTGAACTCTTTGTTAAGCCGTGACATCGGCGGCCGAAGTCTGCCCATAATGGCAAGGGGTTCTGTCGGCCGCGATTCGGCTGCATCACTTCCGATCACATCCGACGTGCTATTCAACGCCCTCCGGAGGCCTGCTAATGATTAGCATCAAACTCGATTGGCCCGGCCG
>DASYDU010000334.1:0-13241 GCA_036499445.1 Lacipirellulaceae bacterium | reverse complement strand
CTGCGAATCAAAGGGCGCGGCGTCCAGCCAAAGAGCGGGCCGCCGGGCGATCTGTTCGCCGAGATTCAAATCGTGCTGCCCGACAACTTGAGCCAACAAGAGCGACAGCAACTCGGGGCGATCTCGACCGCCCATCCGCAGCAACCCCGCGCCGAACTTCGATGGTAGGCATCGTGTCTCATTCTCCGCTGTTGTCGGCGACACTTGCCGACGTGCGAGCCGCCGAGCCGCTGATCGAGCGGCTCGATCCGCCGCGCCGCGCCGCGGTGATCATGGCTCTCCTGGCGATCACGATCATCGGACTATTCCTGGTCACCTGCGTTTTGCTAGGGGGGCACTGGGCGCGGCGGCTCGCCCGACGCCGGCATCCGCCTTCTGACGGAAATACGAATATCGAAAACGAGCGAATGCGCTCCGCTCTGCAACCAATCTTGCCGGCGGGCCCCACCGACGAAACGACGGTCATCCGCCCCGCGAGCAACGACACCGTGACGGGCCGCTAGTTGAAGGCCAATCACCGACGATGAGAAAACTTCAATTTCCAAAATCGCTGCGCCTGCTCAAGCCGTCCGAGTTCCAGCGCGTGCTCGATGCCCGCCACATCGTATCCGACCGTTTTCTTCGGCTCGGCGGCGTCGCCAACGGCCTTGCTCATCCGCGGCTCGGCCTCACTGTCTCGCGCAAGGTGGGCAATGCTGTAGCGCGGAATCGTTGGAAGCGTGTCTTGCGCGAGGCCTTTCGCTTGACGCAGCACGAACTGTCGCCCCTCGACTTGGTTTGCATTCCGCGGGGTGATAGCTGCCCGGGGCTGCGACAGCTGATGGTCACTTTGCCATCCCTCGCCGATCGGCTCGACAAACGATTGCTTCGCGATAGCATGTCCGGCACTGGGGACGTGGGCTCGCCGTCGAAACCAGTCCCATGAACCAGCTTGCCCGAACCATTTGGAACGTACCTCGCTGGACGCTGATCGGCGCCGCTCGCGTTTATCAATGGACGCTCAGCCCGCTGCTGGGACGTCGCTGCCGCTTTGAGCCCAGTTGCAGCTCGTATTTCATCCTGGCGGTGCGAAAGTATGGCGCCGTCCGCGGCACATTCCGCGGCCTGTGGCGAATCTGCCGCTGTCACCCCTTCCACCCCGGTGGCTACGACCCGCCTTAGTATGGACTTGGAGGCAAGGAAACTCGGAGACTTGGAGACGCCTTCGCAACGTTTGTCTCCAAGCCTCCTAATCTTCCAGTCTCCTTGTCTTGCTGCGCCCCGCTAGCCGTGCTGGCATTTCGGCAGCCTGGCGACACCGCTCTGCGCCGTCGCCGCGTCCCACCTTGACCCTCCCGCTGGCAATCAGTACTCTCCGCCGGCCCGGACAGCAGGCCGCAGGCCCAATTTGTCTCGACACTTAGGTCGTTTGTCGCGTTGCTGTCGGGCCTGACCGCGCACGATGTGCGGTCGGAGACTCATTCTACGTCCGTCTGCGCAGGAGCGCTCGGCATGATGCGTCGCGCCCCGATCGGTCTTCGCTGTTACGCCCACCGGCGTATCGTCGGATCGATCGCAATTTTGATCTTCTTCTCGCTCGGCTGCAGCGGGCCGATTTTTCGCCCGCAGAGTCCCGAAGCCGGCTTGAATTTGCCGCCGACGCCCGACGTTCATTTGATCTCCGAATACACGCATGCCTACGGCATGAGCCCGATCAAAGTCGAAGCGGTTTCACTCGTGACCGGGCTGGCCGGCACCGGCTCCGATCCGCCTCCTTCGCCACAACGCGCCGAACTCTTAGCCGAAATGAGCCGACGCGATGTCGCGAAGCCCAACGAAATGCTCGCCTCTTCAAACACCTCGCTGGTCCTGGTCCGCGGCCTCTTGCGGCCGGGAATCCAAGAAGGCGATCACTTCGACGTCGAGGTCCGCGTTCCCAGCCGTAGCGAAACCACCAGTCTGCGCGGCGGCTATCTGCTCTCGACGCGGCTGACCGAGCTGGCCGTCCTCGGCGAACAAATCCGCCAGGGCAATTTGCTCGCCTCGGCCGAGGGACCGGTCCTCGTCGATCCATCGGCCGATTCAAAATCCAACCCGGCCGTCGTCACTCAAGGTCGTATTCTCGGCGGCGGCGTGGCCGTCAAATCCCGTTCCCTCGGACTTGTGATCGGCCACGAGTACCAGTCGGTCCGGCTCAGTCAACAAATCGCCTCTTCGGTCAATCACCGCTTCTTCACCTTCGTCAGCGGCCGCAAGCAAGGCGTCGCGACGCCCAAGACCGACGAGTTCATCGACTTGATTATCCAACCGCGCTACAAGGACAACGTGGCACGCTACATCCGTATCGTCCGTAACATCTCCGTCAACGAGTCTCCGCACGAGCTACAGGATCGGCTGCTGCTTTTAGAACACCAGTTGGCCGACCCCCTCACCGCCGCCAATGCCGCGATTCGCCTGGAAGCCATCGGCAACGAGCAGGCGATCGGCATCCTGAATCAAAATGTCGCCGCCACCGACCCGGAGGTCCGATTTTATGCGGCCGAGGCGCTGGCGTACCTCGACCAAACCTCCGCAGTCCAGACGTTGGCCGACGGAGCCCGCGACGAACCCGCCTTCCGCGTCAACTCGCTCGCAGCGCTCAGCGCGATGAACGACGTCACCGCGTACGACGCGTTGCGATCGCTGCTCGAAGTCAGCAGCGCCGAAACCCGCTACGGCGCATTCCGAGCCCTGTGGGCCATGAATCAGCGCGACCCGTTCATCCGCGGCGAGCGCCTCGGCGATCAGTTTGAGCTCCACGTGCTCGACGTGCCCGGGCCAAAAATGGTCCACGTCACGCGCAGCTATCGGCCCGAGATTGTCATGTTTGGCAAAGATCAGCGCTTCGAGCTACCGCTCGTGCTCGACGCCGGCAACAACATCCTGGTGAATGGCCAAAGCGGCGATAAGATCACCGTCAGCAAATTTTCGCCCGGCGCCGAGCCGCAGCAGAAGGTCGTTTCCTCGAGCGTTGTTGATGTGATCCGGGCCATCGTTGATCTGGGCGGCACTTATCCCGACGTCGTGCAGGCCCTGCAACAGGCGAAGAAAGACGGCTCGCTTACGAGCCGGTTCGCCGTCGACGCCCTGCCGCAGTCCGGCCGGCAATACGACCACGACGTCCATGAGCATGCCGAGCGTCACACCGACGACCCAGCCGCCGACTCGCAAGACGCACCGGTCGACGTCTCGACGCCCATGCCGAACCTGTTCACCCAAGAGCGCTGACGCAATTTCGGATTGCGGATTTCGGATTGCGGATTGAAGACGGCAATCCACAATCCGCAATCCACAATCCGCAATTCTCGCCCATGCTCAAGGCCCTGGAACTCGCCGGCTTCAAGAGTTTCGCCGATCGCACGCGGTTCGAGTTTCCTCGTGGCGTTTCGGTGGTCGTTGGGCCCAACGGCTCCGGCAAGTCGAACGTCGTCGACGCGGTGAAGTGGGTTCTTGGTTCGCAGAGCGCCAAGTCGCTCCGCGGACGGGAAATGACCGACGTCATCTTTAACGGCTCGGCATCCCGTGGTCCGCTCGGCGCCGGTGAGGCTACCCTCACTTTCGACAATAGCACTGGTGCGCTCCCAATCGAAGCTCACGAAGTTCACGTCACCCGCCGCGTCTACCGCAGCGGCGAGGGTGAGTACTTGATCAATCGCCAGCCCTGCCGGCTTCGCGATATCCGCGACCTCTTGGCCGGCACTGGCATCACGACCGAAGCCTACTGCATCATCGAGCAGGGCAAAGTCGACGTCCTGCTCCAGGCCTCGCCGCGCGATCGCCGGGTGATCTTCGAAGAAGCGGCCGGCATCAGCCAGTTCAAGGCCAAGAAAATCGCGGCTGCTCGCCGCATCGAACGCGTCGAGCAAAACCTGCTCCGCCTTTCGGACATCGTCGACGAGGTTGAGAGCCGGCTCCGCAGCGTGCGGATGCAGGCCGGCAAAGCTCGCCGCTACCGCGAATGGACAACTCGCTTGCAACAACTTCGCACAGAAGTCGGCCTGGTCGATTGGCGCGCGCTCACGAGGCAAATCACGGCCCGTGAGGAACGATTGGCCGAAATGACTCGCCGCTGCGCCGAGCGCGAGGCGGAGCTGGCGCGGACAGATGCCGAGGCCCAAGCACTCGAACGAGAATCCGAAACGGCCACTGAGCGCCAGCGCCAAATCGAAGCACAAGCCTCCACCACCCGCGAACAAATCGCCGCCCTCGAGGCCGCCATCCACACCCAGTCGGCGCGCCGCACCGACATCGAGCAGGATGTTGCCCGCATTCGCCGGCAATTGACCGCGATGAGCAACCGCGACGGCAGCACCGGCGAGCAACTTCGAGACGCAACGACAAAACTCGACGCCGCCCAAGCGGAGTTTGCTCTCGCTGACCGCGAACACCGTCAGCAGCTCGATTCTCTTGCCGCCGCTCAAGCTCAATCGAATACACTCCGAGCCACCGCCGATGAATGTCGGACGGAGCAGTCCGAGGCGGTCCGCAACTTGACCAGACTCGGCGACCGTCACGCAGCACTGCAAGCTCGGCTCCAATCCACTCACTCCAGCCATCAACAATGCGAATTGAAACTTGAGCAGCTCCACGAGCAGCGCCGCCTCCACGAGAGTGAGCTCCGCGAGGTCCAAGCGGCCCACGAATCCATTGAAACGCAGGTCGAGGCCCGTCAAGACAACGTGCGCGCGGCCGAAACGCGGCTCGCCGCGCTCCGCGAAGAAGCGGTTCGCGTCGAGAAACAAAGACGCCATCTCGACGCCCGTTCGACGCGTACCCACGAACGAATCGCCGTCCTGGAGGAGCTCAATGAACGTCTGGAAGGTCTCAACTCCGGTGTCCGCGACGTGCTGATGGCAGCCCGCAATGCGCCAGAAGGACCGCTCGGCGAGGTTCGCGGCGTAATCGCAGATTTGTTTCAGGTCGATGTCGACACCGCGCCGATGATCGACGCCGCCCTCGGCGAACAGGCCGAATATCTGGTGCTGCAGTCGGCCGGCAGGCTCTTTGACTGGCTCAACCACAAGACGCTTGGCGTCGGCGGTCGTGTAGGATTTCTTCGGCTCGACAGCCGGCCACCCGCCGATTCGGCCGACAGCGTCGACCTCAGCGGGGAGCCGGGAGTGCTTGGTCGGGCCGATCGATTCGTTGAGTCGGCGGCCGATCTCGTGCCGCTCGCCCGCCGACTCTTGGGACGCACCTGGTTCGTCGACCGGCTTGCCACCGCCCTGCGTCTCACGCAAACCACCGGGCGCGGCTTGTCGTTTGTCACCACGGACGGCGAACTCCTATCCGCCGACGGCACGCTCGTCGTCGGACCCCGCCGCGCTTCGACTGGCCTCTTGTCGCGACGTAGCGAGCTTCATGCCTGTCGCCAACAATTGGCCGACCTGGAGCGGCAGCTGCAATCTCAGCAAGTGCTCCATGCCCGAATAGAGCGCGACATCGCCGCTGAAGAACAGCAGCTTGCGGCGGCCCGGGCTCAGTGGAACGAATTGTTGAGCCAGCGATCCGATCACCATCATCAAGCGAAATTCGCCCGCAGCCAACTCGAACGACTGCTGGAAACCGTCGAGCGAGCGGCCGCAGAATTGCAGCATGCCGCGGAGGATGGCACGGCAATCGCCGCCGAACTTCAGTCAACGCATGACGACAGGCTCGCGACCGACCAAGCGGCCCAACAAGCGCAAGAGCGATTGCGAGCCGCCCTCGCTGGATTGGTCGAACTAGAAGAGCGCGTCGCGTCGCTACGCACGTTGACGACCGATCGACGAGTGGCGGCCGCCAAGTGCGAGCAGCGCGTCGAAATTCTGCAGAGCCAATTGGCTCAAGCCCAACGCGACGAGCAGGCGCGCGAGGAGGCGCTCGCCGAAACCAGTGGCCGGCTTTCCGCACGCGAGATCCAATTGGCCGATTTGGACCAGCAGAATCTTGTCGCTTGTGGATCGCTGGCCGACCTGTTCGTGCACAAAGAGCAGCTGGCACGAGATCTCTCGCTGCACTTGGCCGCAACCGTCGAGCAACGCACCGCCCGCCAGCAACTTCAAGAACGAAGCCGCCAGGAGCGCAGTGAGCTCGGCGCTTTGCAATCGCAACAGCACAAATTGGAATTGGCGGTCAATAAACTCCGCCACGAACGCCAAACGCTCGGCGAGCGGATGCAAGACGACTACGGCATCAACCTAGAAGAAGAAGCTCGCAGTGCGGAGCACAGAGCGCGGAATGAATCTTCGGAATCCGACGATAACTCTTCACTCCCTGCTCCTGGCTCCCTGCTCCCCGCTTCCCGTGATTCCATCGAGCGCGAAATTGCCGACCTCCGCGATCAAATCAATCAAATCGGCGCCGTCAACCTCGACGCGCTTGCAGAACTCGACGATCTGGAGACCCGTTTCGGCGGCCTGTCGCAACAATATCGCGACCTCGTCGATGCCAAGGCCGCGCTGGAGCGGATCATTCAGCGTATCAACATCGATAGCCGCCAGCTTTTTCTCGCCACGCTCGAAACGGTCCGCGGCCACTTCCACGAACTTTTTCGCCAACTGTTCGGCGGCGGCGAGGCCGACATCGTCATCGACGAAGGAGAAGACGTCCTCGAGTGCGGTATCGAAATCGTCGCTTGCCCGCCCGGCAAAGAAGCTTGCAACATCTCGCTCCTCTCCGGCGGTGAAAAGACACTCACCTGCGTGGCGCTCTTGCTAGCGGTATTTCGCAGCAAACCGAGCCCGTTCTGCATCCTCGACGAAGTGGATGCCGCGCTGGATGAAGCCAACATCGGCCGCTTCACCCAGGTACTCCGCGATTTTCTCTCCTTCACGCAGTTTATCGTCGTCACGCATTCGAAAAAGTCGATGTCTGGCGCCGATACGCTCTACGGCATTACGATGGAAGAGTCCGGCGTCTCGAAGCACGTTTCCGTGCGATTCGAAGATGTGAGCGAAGATGGGCACATCTTGCCGAGCGGCCTCCGTAAAAACTCGCCGTCGCCGCCAGCTAGCGACGACTCAATGCTTCGCCGCGCCGCATGAACCGCTTCCGCCCGCCTGCCACTTTCCCCTTCGGCCCTCCTCAGCGCCGCTGCTATCATTCCCCGCCCCTGCCTGCGGCGTAGAATTCCACTGCACCCCAGTTTTATGTCGACGCCCGGAGAAACTGGTGCTTCCCCGGCGATTCCTACGCGGTGCAGAACCGTTTCAACCGGCTTTGCCCGCAGGACTATCGAATCTTTCTAAAGTTCGTCTACCCGTCTTATCGAAACTAACTATCGGATGGGCCTGTTCCACGCGAGCCGCACACACCAGTGCGTACCGCGGCCGAACTGGCTCGCAGGGGGGAGCCTGCCGACACGTCCTACCGCGTGCGTTTGCGACTGGCCGCTCGTCCATGGGGACAACGGCTGTTAGCAAGCCTCTCCCTGCATGTCCTCACCAGGATTTCGCGCGACCAGTCGCGCGGGCCGGGTTTGGGTTTTCCGGTTTGATCCGATTGTCGCGACCAACCTCGCTCCAATCTGTGACGATCAAACGGTTTTGACCGATCCCTGCCTGCATTGCTAGCCGATGCGAAATGTAACCAAGGAGCGGATCAGAAGGACCTGAGCCAACCCATAAGGTGAATTACAGCATCGCCCCGACCCAGACGTTTGTACCGACGTTTACCCAGAGATGGCGCAAGGGAAGAAGCGCCTAAACGTTGGACACAAGCGCGGGGCACATAGGTTCGGCCGCGACGTGAGATCCCTCCACGGCCGAAGACTCAGCGGACACTTAGCAAGATATTGGAGAGCCCGATGAAGGTCTTTACTACTGGTCAGGTCGCGAAGATCTGCAAAGTGGCCCCGCGCACGGTCAGCAAGTGGTTCGACTCGGGACGCCTCAAGGGATACCGCATCCCAGGCTCCCAGGACCGCCGCATCCCGCGTGAGTACTTGATCAAGTTCCTCAAGGAACATGGTATGCCGCTGGGCGATCTTGAAGACGAGGCAATGGCCAAAGTCTTGATCGTGGCCCAGGACCAGGTCTTGATCGAGAATCTCAAACGCGAGCTGCCGGCCGAACGGTCGTTCCGCAACTCGACTGCCGCGAGTGGCTTCGAAGCAGGCATTCAAGCGGAAAGCTTCCATCCCGATTGCATCATTGTCGATTTCTCGATCGGCCAGCTCGAAGCGCTGCAGATTTGCCAAAATCTGCGCCGCAACACCGAGTTCGGCAATACGATCTTGATCGCCTTGCTGCCGGATGACGGCTCGGCCGCCAACTTCGATCGCTCGAGCATCAACGAGACCTTCAAGAAGCCGTTCGATGCCGCCCTTTTGGCCGAGCGTCTACGGACCTTGATCGGTGCCAAGAAAGAATTGGTCTAACAACAAAGCTGTAAGCCGTTAGCTGTTAGCTCTTAGCCAGAATGAATTGTCTGGCTAACCGCTAACGGCTAATAGCTAAAAGCTTCACATATAGGGTCGGTCGAACGAATCGACCGCGTGGCGACGGAGACATCCCGTCCCTCCGTCACCACGACCCGAACACGCAAGGCCCAGTTGCTCATCGAGCCGCTGGGCCTTGTTCATGCGCTAAACACTTTTGTAGGAGACATCTCCGACGCCGATGACGCACCAATCCGGTTTCTTCGGTTAACTGTGATTCCGCCCCGCAACCTGCTATGATTGAGGTGGCCCTCACTTAGTCGGCCTCACCGATTCGGAGTGCTTGTCATGGCTACCGTCGACGACGCTTTTGCCATCGCCCAATCGCTCACCCCCGCCGAGCAGATCGCGCTAATTTCGCGGATTTGGGAGGCAGTTCCCAAGTCGGAGTATCGGCCCAGCGATGCCGACCTTGCCGAAGTGAAGCGCCGGTGCGCTGAATACGATGCTGGTCGAATGGAGGCAGTGCCCTGGGAGATAGTTCGAGACGAAGTCCGAAAAAAACTGCGACAGCGATCTGAGTCGCATGAATGACTTTGTGTTCCTCAATTCTGCCAGATCGGAATACAATTCGGCTGTCGATTGGTATTCAAGCCAAAGCGTCCGCGCTGCCGAACGCTTTGCAGATGAAGTGGAGTCGGCAATCCAATCGATTATCAAGAATCCTGAGCAGCATCCTCGCTGGAACGACCAGCACCGGTATTATCTGCTCAACGATTTTCCCTACTTTGTCGGCTATCGATACTTATTGGACGAGATTTTAATCGTCGCGGTGCGGCATACCTCTCGGGATCAAGACGCTTGGACCGACAGGTAAAATACCCGCAGAAAAGTCTATCGCACTGGATTCTGCTCGCCGTGGCCCTCTTCGCCACAGCCTGGTCCGCTTGGAATCCCATTGACTACGCGACCTGGGCCTTCGAGCTCGTGCCCGGTGGCATCGCGACGGCCGTCTTGCTGTGGCTTGCCTTCACAGGCCGCTTTTGCTTCACGTCAATCGTCTACGTGTTCGCCGCGATGCAGTTCGTCATCTTAGCCTGCGGTGCGAAATACTCCTATGCCGAGATGCCGCTCTTCAACTGGCTTCGCGACGAGTTTCATCTTTCGCGGAACTACTTCGACCGCGTCGGTCATTTCTTCCAAGGCGTTTCGCCGGCGCTGGTCGTCCGCGAGCTCCTCGTCCGCCGCAGCAACATCCGTCCGCGCTGGGCCGGCTTCCTCGGCGTGAGCGTCGCCCTGGCCTTTAGCGCCTGTTATGAGCTCCTCGAATGGCGCTGGGTAGTCGCGTTTTACCCTGACCAAGGCCCAGAATGGCTCGGCATGCAAGGTGACCCCTGGGACGCCCAAGGCGACATGCTGATGGCTCTCTGCGGCGCGCTGGTCGCGACCTTAGTCTTGTCTTGCTGGCAAGACCGCCAGTTGGCTCGCCGCAGTTAGCAGCTCCCAATGGCCGGACGAATCCTGGCAACTGGTTTATTTACCTGTTGCAAACTGCTATTCTTCCGGAGTCATTGCTCGCGGCTTCGACCCGTCGGCGGCGCTTTGGGTGAAACGATGCCCGATATCGAAGTAGTCCTTCGCGACGCCAAATCGCTCAGCCCCGAGGATCGCCTGCGCATCATCGCGCGGCTCTGGGCTTCGCTGCCCCAGGAGACTTGGCCAACTCCTACGCGTACTGAAATTGCCGACGCCGATCGCCTCTTGGCAAAACATAGGATCAACAGCGGCGATAATGTGTCCTGGCCAGTCGTCGAACAGATACTTCGCGATTGCGCGCGATCGTCGCGACCCGTGGTCTATTCGGCCCCCCGGCGTTTCGATCTGGCCACGATCTTCGTCGTGACGACAGCCTACGCGCTCCTTTTTGCCGGACTCTCTGTCCTGAAACTGTCTCCGATCGTGAATCTGATGGCAGCGGCATTTATCGCGATCGTGGGAATTGGCCAAGCATTGCTTTTTCGCGGTCTCAGGCCTCGAACCTCCTCCTTCTTAGTGGGCATAGCGACCTATTGTACTTTTTCTTTCGGCTACTTCTTATTGAACCCGCGGATTTATCCCACTTCGATGGTCGCCATAATGCTCGCATACGGGCTGGCAGCTGGCGCGATTTTTGGCTACTCGGCCGGCGCTTTCGTCGGAAGTGTGTTCCTTGTTGCCAATTTCGTGCGCCGCCGATTCTCTCGAAATCCGCCGACGCACGACCCAATCGGTCACACCGAGGAAAGTCCGTCGAGCGGCGGTTAATCCGATTTGCGGATGTCGGTTGGCTCCTCGAGGCAATGAGCCCGACCCTCGACGGCCCACCCTAACTTCTTACAATGAGTGGGCTTGCCGCCCGACCACTTTCCGATCACCAGCACGCCATGCCTGACCTCACCCATTTCGATGCCTCCGGCGCCAGCCGCATGGTCGACGTCGGCGGCAAGACTGCCGCACGCCGCACGGCCCGAGCGAGCGGCCGCGTCCACATGGCCGCCGAAACGCTTAGACTGATCCATGAGCGCCGCGCCGCCAAAGGCGACGTCCTCGAAGTCGCCCGCCTGGCCGGCATCATGGCCGCCAAACGCACACCTGACCTGATACCCCTCTGCCACCCTTTGGCCATCGACTCGGTCGCCGTGGACTTCACATCCCCGGACGACCGAACGCTGGCCATCGAGGCCACCGTCCAGGTCGAAGCCAAAACCGGCGTCGAAATGGAAGCCCTTACAGTAGTGGCCATCGCCGCCCTAACCGTTTACGATATGTGCAAATCCGTCGATCGCGGTATCACGATCGAGCGGGTCCAACTCGAGGAAAAGTCCGGCGGCCGCAGCGGGCATTGGCTGCGCGACAAACCCTGAACAACAAGCTGGGAGGGCGAGGCTCCCGCCGAGCCTTTGCTAAACGAGCTCGGCGGGAGCTTCGCCCTCCCTTACCCGCCCCGAAAGGATTCTCATGACTATAATCGGCCGGTCAACCGTCGACGTGCGAAAGGTCGACCGGCCGACTTCCGGTGCTGCGACCCCCGATCTGGTCGGCACCCTGGCCGCTCTCTATGCTAGTATCAAGCCTGAGCTTCGCCGCGTCGACAGCCGGCTGCACGACGAACTGCGTAGCGATCACCCTGAAGCTGACGCCGTCATTCGACACGGTATCCGCCTGGCCGGCAAACGCCTCCGCCCTGCCCTGCTCCTTTTGGCCGGCCAAGCGGTCGGCGAACTCGGCGACGATCACATCACGCTGGCTGCGGTCGTCGAAATGATCCATACCGCCACGCTTGTCCACGACGATGTACTCGACGAAGCCGCTCTCCGTCGTCACGTCGACACGGTCAACGCCCGCTGGAACAATGAAACCAGCGTCCTCCTGGGCGACTTTCTGTTCACCCACGCCTTTTACCTCGCCAGCACGCTCGATTCCACTTATGCCTGCCGCACGATTGGCCGCTCGACCAACATCGTCTGCGACGGCGAGCTCCGCCAGACGATCGCCAGCGGTGACGTAAACCTGTCTGAGGACGATTATCTTGCCATCGTCGAAGCCAAAACGGCTGAGCTGTGCGCCTGTTGCTGCGAGCTGGGCGCCCACTACGCCGGCGGCGACAAAGAAACCGTCGCTCGCCTCGCCGCCTTCGGCCGCAACCTCGGCATCGCCTTCCAGATTGCCGACGATCTCTTGGACCTCGAGGGCAACGAGTCGGCCACCGGCAAATCGCTCGGCACTGATCTGGCCAAGTGCAAGATGACGCTCCCGCTGATCCACTGCCGCGACAATCTCGACGCGCACGAGCGTAAGACATTCCTTGCCGCGCTCGTGGCCGAGCGAGCTACTGGCCGCGACGCGCTACTGGCTCACCTCGCCCGGCAAGATTCATTTATCTACGCCCGCGACCAGGCCCAACTCTATGCCGACCGCGCTCAAGCCCAGCTTGCTGACTTCGCGGATACCCCGGCCAAAGACGCTCTCTCGGCGCTGGCCGACTTCGCCATCGCTCGCAGGAATTAGCCGCGTCGCTCGCTTCCTTGAGCGGAACGCAAGGTCGCACTTTCGTGCTTTAGCAAGGTAACTTGCAGTCAATCGCCGATTACTGTTAACGCTTCAACTTTGCTCGGCGGGCCCCGAGGATCAGCATGATTCCCAGGCTAATGATCAGTGAAGACGGCTCGGGGGCCGCAGACGAATTCCCAGCTCCCGCGCCCGGGCCAACAATCCCAAAGTGATCACGCCAAACCGTATAGTCTGCTGCGTCAACGACGCCATTCTTGTCTCCGTCGGCGTTCAAATTCGTCGTCGACCCGAAGGTCGATTTCCAGAGAAGGTAATCCAGATTATTGACGGAACCATCGTTGTTGTAGTCTCCCGACGGACGACCTGATCCGAGCGTCGAATTGCCAAAGGCAAAGTCGAAGTAAAAACCCGCGCCGGCGTCGTTCGTCGTGAGCGTCGAGCTGAAGACCAAGTCCAAATTGCCGCTCACATTGGCAATGCCGATCGGACCCAAATCGAGCGATCCGCTTCCGAAAAAGGCGGTCGCGTCGGCGACCGTAGTAAAGTTCTTAGTCGTTGTCACGCCTTCGATGCTATATTGAAAACTCAGCGTATCGAAGCCGTTGCCTTCCTGATGCGTACCGAGCAACCCCACCAACAAATGCTGTCGCGTATTGACGAGCTGCGATAGGTCGATCGCGTAAGTGATCGAGCTAGAAAAAGTTTGCGTGGCGCTCGTGCCGCCTTCGGTGTTCGATCCACCTAGCGTCGCCAGTCCCAATAGGTCGCTCGTGGCCCCAGGCACCGAGTCGGTGGCGATGTTGAAGTCGTTTTT
>DASYDU010000333.1:0-9117 GCA_036499445.1 Lacipirellulaceae bacterium | reverse complement strand
GTTGATTTGAATCAGGGCCATGGGCGGGGAAGATTCGCGTGCGACGATTACTTGCTGCGATCCTATGCGTCCGTGAACGCATCAAGCAGCGGCGAATCGGTTGGAAATGCCTCGGCACCGAACGTTTCAATATGAAACTTCGCAGCCGACTTGGCATCAGCGAGCGCCTCATCCGACGTGTCGCCTTCACCAACGACCGCGCCCTGCAACCCCAGCGGATAGGCGATAAAGCCATCGGCGTGCTGTTCGACAACAAACTTGAGCTGAGTCATATCCTTCAGCGTATGCCGGGACTGTCGCGATGAGAAGCTCGGTTCCCGAGATTCTTATCTCCCGGCCAACATCCCTTGCGTAATCCCCGGCGCAGCCAGCGTGCTGGTGCCCATGAGAAAGGCGTCGATCGCGCGGGCAGCGCCGCGGCCTTCGTTGATCGCCCAGACGACGAGCGATTGGCCGCGGCGGCAGTCGCCGGCGGCGAACACTTTGTCGACGTTCGTCGCGAAGGGGCCGTGGTCGGCCTTGAACGTCTCCCAATTGCCACGCGGCTTTTGTGATCCGACGCCAAGCATCTCGCCGACGCCGAGCTCCGGACCGAGAAAGCCGGTGGCGAGCAGCACCAGATCGGCCGGCCATACTTTTTCGCTGCCGGCGACTTCGCTGAACGGCGCCTTGCCATCCGGTTTCGACCAATCGACGACGACCGTCTTCACGCCCGCGACGCGGCCCTGGCCGTCGTCCATAAATTCCTTGGTCATAATGTTGAACTCGCGCGGGTCGTGGCCGAATTTCGCATTCGTCTCCGCATGCGAATAGTCGACGCGGTACACTCGTGGCCATTCGGGCCATGGATTGTTGGCAGCTCGCTCGGCCGGCGGACAGTCCAAGAGCTCAAAATTGACCATGCTGCGGCAGCCGTGGCGGAGCGACGTGCCAATGCAGTCGGCCCCAGTGTCGCCGCCGCCGATTACAATCACGTCGAGGCCCTTGGCAGAAATGTACGGATCCGCGCCATCCCCATTTCGGATTTCGGGGTTCGGAATTCCGATATCTCCATCCAATCCGCAATCCGCGATCTGCAATCCGCAATCTCCATCCAAGAGCGCCTTGGTGTTGCGGGCCAGGAAGTCCATCGCCAGGTGGATCCCCTTGAGGTCGCGGCCCGCACAGCGGCCGGTCGGATCGAACGACTTGGTCGCACCGGTCGCGAGCAGTACCGCATCGTTTTCAGCCAACAGCTTCTGCGGATCGATGAACTTTACCGGGCAGCCGCGCTCGAGCATGATCTGTGTCATGTGACCGCTGGGGAAATCCTCTTGTTTGCCAACGTGCGCGCAGGTGACGAACTCGACGCCTTCGGCCGCCAGTAAGTCGACCCGCCGCTGGACCACGCCCTTGTCGAGTTTCATGTTCGGAATGCCGTACATCAACAGGCCACCAATCCGGTCGGCCCGCTCATAGACCGTCACCTTGTGGCCAACCTTGTTGAGCTGTGCCGCAGCGGCAAGCCCGGCCGGCCCGCTGCCCACGATCGCCACGCGCTTCCCCGTCCGCTCTTTCGGCGGCTGCGCCATGATCCAGCCTTCGGCGAAGCCGCGGTCGACGATCGCGTTCTCGATGTTCTTGATCGTCACCGGCGGATCGGTGATACCCAAGACGCAGGCCCCTTCGCATGGCGCCGGGCACGTGCGGCCGGTGAATTCCGGAAAGTTGTTCGTCTTGTGGAGCCGCTCTAGCGCGTCTTTCCAGCGGCCTTGATAAACGAGGTCATTCCATTCGGGAATCAAATTATCGATCGGGCAGCCGGTCGCGCTCTGACAAAACGGCACGCCGCAATCCATGCAGCGAGCGCCTTGCGTGCGGAGCTGCGTGTCGACCGGCGGCGTAAAAATCTCCAGGAAGTCGCCCACGCGCTCCATCGGATCGCGGTAAGGCACCGCCTGCCGCTCGAATTCTTTAAAGCCTGTGGGTTTGCCCATGGAATTTTCTAATTCAATCGTGACGGAAATTGTCTCACGCAAAGGCGCGAAGGCGCAAAGGAGAAGTGACCGGCCAGGTTATTCTTCCAATCCATTCACAATGCGAGACATTCCATCCTTGATCAATTCAACATTGAAATTAATCAAAAGTCCCAATCGCTTGTCCATCAAACGAAGATGCGTTAAAAGTTGCTTCTTATCAACGCCCGTTATCTTTTCAACCGACTTGATCTCGTCGATCACTTTGTCTTCAACCAGGAGATCTAAGCGAAATCCTTCCTCAAACTGAATGCCGTCGTAAACAATTGGCACTGGCAATTGGCGAACCACATTCAAGCGGCGATTTCGCACTTCATGTGCCAGTACGACCTCATATACTGATTCGAGTAAACCTGGACCAAGCCGACTATGAACTTTGAAAGCCGCGTTAACAACTTCTCTGGCTATCTCGTTTTCCGTCATGTCGTCAACAACATCTAACGCTGCCACTTTTTGTAAATCGTAGCCGCTTCACCTTTGCGCCTTCGCGCCTTTGCGTGATACTTCTGCCGACATGTCAATCAAATGCCTGCGATTGATGCAGCTCGCGCTCCGTCGCATATCCATCGCGCTTCCACCAGTCGATTCCGCCGATCAATTCCTTGACCTGGAATCCCAGTTCGGCAAGTTTCAAGGCGCCCTTGGTCGAAGCATTGCAACCGACGCCGTCGCAGTAGGTGACGTAAAGCGCCTTGCGGTCGAGATGTTTAGTCGATTCCGCGTTCATCGTGCGATGCGGAAAGTTGACCGCCTGCGGAATGTGCTCCTCGGCATAGGACGCTGCCGACCGCGCATCAACGATGACGACGTTTGCTCCTCCGCGGACTAACTCATTCAAGTCCCAAGCGTCCGTTTCAAACGCCAGCTTGTTGCGATAGTGTCGCACGTTTTCGTTCATCGGGGCAGATTCCGTTGCGACCATGTTATACGGCTACGGGTTGGGGCGTCGCCGCGCGACGGCGACGTTCTTCCAGCACACGTTTGTAATCCGTCGGCATAACTTTCACAAAGTTCGCGAGGCTTTCATCCCAGTTTTCGAGCACTTTCGCTGCCGGCGCCGAATCCGTGTACCGCGCATGCTTTTCGATAAGCTCGCGGAGCTCGGCCACGTCCTCGTCCGCCACGACCTTTTCCAGCTCGACCATGCCGAGGTTGCAATTGGCGAGGAACAAGTCGTGCGGATCCCAAATGTAGGCGATGCCGCCCGACATGCCGGCCGCGAAATTGCGTCCCGTCGGGCCAAGGATCACCACGCGGCCGCCGGTCATGTATTCGCAGCCGTGGTCGCCCACGCCTTCAATCACCGTATGGGCGCCGCTATTACGCACGGCGAATCGCTCCGCCGCGCAGCCTCGGAAGAACGCCTCGCCGGAAGTCGCCCCGTAGAGCGCGACATTGCCGATGATAATGTTCTCCTCGGGCACATAGCTCGACTTGGCCGGCGGATAAATGATCACGCGGCCGCCGGAGAGACCCTTGCCGACGTAGTCGTTGGCATCCCCTTCGAGTTCGAGCGTGACGCCGCGGGCCAAAAACGCACCGAAGCTCTGTCCGGCCGAGCCGTTCAGTTTGAAGTGGATCGTGCCGTCGGGCAGCAAATCCTCGCCCCACTTCTTGGCGATTTCGTGGCTCAGAATCGTGCCGACCGTCCGATTGGTGTTGATAATCTCCAGTTCGGCCCGGACTGGTTTGCCATGCTCGAGCGCGGGCGCGGCAAGATCGAGCAGCTTAGTGCGATCGAGCGAAAACTGTAGCCCATGATCCTGGCCGCGCGTGCAGTAGGTGCCCACGCCAGCGTGCGGCTTCTTCACAGGCGAAAGCAAATTCGTCAGGTCCAGACCGTCTGTCTTCCAATGCTGGATGGCGTCGTTGGTCTCCAGACAATCGACGCGGCCCACCATTTCGTCGATCGTGCGGAAGCCGAGCTGAGCCATGACCTGACGGGCATCTTCGGCCACCATGAATAAATAATTCACGACGTGCTCCGGCTTGCCGGCAAACTTCTTCCGCAGCTCTGGGTCCTGCGTCGCAACGCCAACCGGGCACGTATTGAGATGACATTTGCGCATCATGATGCAACCCAGCGTCACGAGCGGCGCGGTCGCAAAGCCAAATTCCTCGGCCCCGAGGATCGCCGCGATCGCCACGTCGCGGCCGGTTTTGAGGCCGCCGTCGGTTTGCAAAATCACCCTGCTGCGGAGATCGTTGAGCACGAGCGTTTGATGCGTCTCGGCAATGCCGAGTTCCCAAGGCAGCCCAGCGTGCTTGATGCTGGTGAGCGGCGAGGCGCCGGTGCCGCCCGCGTCGCCGGAAATCAGAATGTGGTCGGCAAAACCTTTAGCCACCCCGGCCGCGATCGTGCCGACGCCGACTTCGGAGACCAGCTTCACGCTCACGCGGGCCGAAGGATTGCTGTTCTTTAGATCATGGATCAGTTGCTTGAGGTCCTCGATCGAGTAGATGTCGTGATGTGACGGCGGGCTGATAAGGCCCACGCCCGGCGTTGAATAGCGAATGCGAGCAATGTAATCGTCGACCTTGCGGCCCGGCAGCTCGCCCCCTTCGCCAGGCTTCGCGCCTTGCGAAATCTTGATCTGCAGCTCGTCCGCGTTGGTGAGATACCAAATCGTGACGCCAAACCGCCCTGACGCGACTTGCTTAATCGCCGAGCGCTTGGAGTCGCCGTTGGGCAGCGGCTTGAACCGCTCCGGGTCTTCGCCCCCCTCGCCCGTATTGCTTTTGCCGCCCAGGCGGTTCATCGCGATGGCCAGCGATTCATGGGCCTCGGCCGAGATCGAGCCGAAGCTCATCGCCCCGGTGCAAAAGCGCTTCGCAATGTCTTTGGCGGGTTGTACTTCTTCCAGCGGAATTGGGCCGCCGTTTGCGCCGGCCTTGAACCGCAGCAGACCGCGGAGCGCGCAGCGAGTGCGAGCGTCCGCGTTGGCATGTTCCGCGAAGCGATAGTAGGCTTCCGCGTTGTTGTTGCGAGCCGCCACCTGCAAGTCGGATATCGCCGGCGGGTCCCACATGTGCCGTTCGCCCTCGGCCCGCCAGTGAAATTCGCCCGGATTCGGCAACACCGGCAAACGATCGCCGGATTGCTCCGGAAAGCCGAGTGAATGTCGTCGCAGCGATTCCTCGGCCAGGACTTCAAAATCCACGCCCTGAATGCGGCTAGCCGTGCCCGCGAAACAGCGGTCGACCACCTCGTCGCGCAAGCCGACCGCTTCGAATATCTGGGCGCCCTTGTAGCTTTGCAGCGTCGAGATGCCCATCTTCGCCATCACTTTGAGCATCCCTTTGGCCACGCCCTTGCGATAAGCATAGACCAGCTCGTGGTCTTCCTTCGTGACCGGGTCATACTCTTCGTGATCGGCGCCGGCGTCCACCGCCGGATGAAGTCGACCTTCGCCCCCTTCGTCACCCTTGGCGCCCGTTTCCGGCCGCATCAGCAGCCCTTCGCGGCGGGCGTACCAGATTGATTCAAACGCCAAGTACGGATTGATGGCGTCGGCCCCAAAGCCCACCAAGAGACAATGTTGATGAACTTCGCGAGCCTCGCCGCTCTCAACAACGATGCCAATTCGGGTTCGTTTTGCTCGGCGGACCAAATGGTGATGGACTGCGCCCGTCGCTAAGAGCGCGCTCAGCGGCACGCGATCGCGACCGACATTGCGGTCCGATAGTATCACGAGCGAATAACCGGAGTCGATCGCCACCTCGGCGTCCGCGCAAATGCGATCCAGCGCCCTGACCATGCCAGCTTTGCCTTCGCTGCGCGGCCAGGTGATATCGATGGTTTTGGTTCGCCAGCCGCGATGATTCATATCCTTGAGCGCGGCCAGTTGCTCGTTGGAGAGAATCGGATGGGGCAAGCGCAAGCGGTGGGCGTGCTCAGCGGTCGTTTCGAGCAAATTTTGCTCCGGCCCGACGTAGCACTCCAGCGACATGATCACTTCTTCCCGAATCGAGTCGATCGCCGGATTGGTCACCTGAGCGAAAAGCTGCCGGAAATAGTCGTATAGCATCCGCGGCTTGTCCGAGAGACAGGCCAGGCAGGCATCGTTCCCCATCGAACCGACCGGGTCGCGCAGCTCGCGCACCAGCGGCAGCAGCATGAACTGCATCGTCTCGATCGTGTAGCCAAAGGCCTGCATCCGCTCGATCAGGGTCTTGGGCTCAAAGCCATGTGGGGCGTTTTCCGGATCCAGATCGTTCAGATCGATCCGCTGATCCGCGAGCCACGCAGCATACGTCCGCTTATTCGAGATTTCGTGTTTCAGCTCCTCATCGGGAATGAGCCGCCCCTTCTCGAAATCGACCAGGAACATCCGGCCGGGCTGCAAGCGGCCCTTCGCCTTGATGTTCTCCGGCTCGATCCGCAGCACGCCCACTTCGCTGGCCATGATCACGCGATCGTCATGCGTGAGATAGTAACGCGAGGGGCGCAGTCCGTTGCGGTCCAGTACGGCGCCGATGTACTTGCCGTCGGTAAAGACGATCGAGGCCGGGCCGTCCCAGGGCTCCATCAAACACGAATGATATTCGTAAAACGCCCGCTTGTCCTCCGGCATCGATTCATGGTTTTGCCACGCCTCGGGAATCATCATCATCACTGATTCCTGCAGCGAGCGGCCCGTCATCAGCAGAAACTCAAGCACGTTGTCGAACGTGCCCGAATCGCTGCAATCCGGCTCAACGACCGGGAATAGCTTCGACAGCTCATTGCCAAACAGCTTGCTCTCGACAACGCCTTGCCGCGCTTGCATCCAGTTCATGTTGCCGCGCAGCGTGTTGATTTCGCCGTTGTGGCTCATGAAGCGATTCGGTTGCGCGCGATCCCACGAGGGAAACGTGTTGGTCGAAAACCGCGAGTGGACCATCGCCAGATGGCTGGTGTAGTCGGGCGATGCGAGGTCCGGAAAATACTTGAAAAGCTGCTCCGTGGTGAGCATCCCCTTGTAGATGATTACCTTGGTGGAGAGCGAACAAATGTAGAACATCTTGGCCTGCGTGAGCGCGGCCGCGCTACGCAGGCGATGGCTGGCTTGCTTGCGAATCAGATAAAGTTGTCGCTCAAAGGCATCCCCGGCGAGGCCTTTGCCCGCGGCGATGATCAGCATTTCGATGTGCGGTTCGCCGGCCTTGGCCGAAGGGCCGATGTCCGCCTTATCCGATTGCGTAGGAACCTTTCGCCAGCCGACCAGCCGCTGGCCCTGTGCCGCGATGATTTCCTCGACTTCCCGTTTGCACTTGGCTCGTTCGGCTTCCAGTTTGGGCAAAAACACAATGCCGGCCGCCACCTCGCCCGGCGGCGGCAATTCGGCCCCAAGCTCTTTGCGGGCCACGCGCTCCAGAAACTCATGGGGCAATGCCGTGAGAATGCCCGCCCCATCGCCCGTGTTCGGCTCACAGCCGCAGGCGCCGCGGTGATCCATATTGCGGAGCACTTCCTCGGCGTCGATCAGAATCTGATGGCTCCGCTTCCCTTTGACGTGCGCCACAAAGCCCACGCCACACGAGTCATGCTCGAAAGCGGGATCGTAGAGGCCTTGGCGCGGCGGAAGCGATGTGAATCGCTCGCGATTGTCGAAGTTTTCAGCCATGGCAAATGTTCCCGATTAGGCCCGGCAGGCAGTTAGTTAGTTGACCGTTTGAGGGGCACGCTGCGCCCGCCGAGTTACGTGCCCGTTCGTCGTGAACAGGTTCACCTCGGCGGCCGTCGCCTGCAGCATCTTGATCAGTCGCTCGGCCGTGTCGCTGAGCTTGCGATCGCGACGATGGATAATGCCCAGCGGCCGCACCAGCAAATCGTCGACCAGTGCTACCTTGGCCAACGTGCCGTCGGCCACTTCGCGCTCGACTGTCGGCGCCGGCAGCAAACTGATGCCGGAACCGATCTCGATCGCGCGCTTCATCGTTTCGATGTTGTCGAATTCGAGGGCGACATTCACGGCCACGTCGCCGTCCGCCAATGCTCGATCGATTTCCTCTCTGATTTTGAGTCCCGTTTGGAAGGCCACCATCGACTCGCCGCGCAAGTCAGCCAGCGCAACGCTCGAGCGCGCCGCCAACCGATGCTCCGGATGACAGACAAGCACCATCGGCTCATTGCGCCAGGCGATCGCAGCCAAGCTGTCCGACTCCTCCGGGTAGCTCACCAGCCCTAAATCGGCTTGGCCGCTGTCGACCGCTTCATACACGCGATGCGGATGCAAGTATTCCAGTCGCACGTCCGCCTTCGGATTTGCCGCCAGGAATTCGCGGAGAAAACGGCTCATGTGCGCCAGCCCAACCGAATAGATCGAGGCCACGGTGAGCCGCGCGACAACGGCCTCATGTAAAGCTCGGACTTCCCGTTCCAGGTCCTCGTATCGCTGAGTAATCACCCGACAGCCCTCGAGGAAGCGCTGACCTTCCGGCGTAATCACGAATGGCCGCTTCGATCGATCGATCAGTTGAACTCCCAGCCGCTCCTCCAACTGGTGAACGACTTGGCTCGCGTTCGATTGCGACACGCCGTTGGCTTCGGCCGCGCGAGAAAAACTCGCCAGGTCGACGATATCGCAGAAGATCTTGAGAAAACGAATATGCATGGGATATTTGGGGCGAAACTACTACGCATGCGGTCGTGCGAGGTCAGATCGTCGTGCCGGGTACGCCGACGATGTGCATTGACCACCGGTACGGACTTCAACGCGACTGATTGCGCACAGAATCCGAGGCCCTCCGCCCAGAGCTAATTCGGAAAAGACGATTTTGTGACTGAATTAACAATCTGAATATCAGAAGACTTCAGAATTCAGATTTGAAATATAAGATTATTCAATCCGGGGGCAGCTGTCAACAGGTCGCAGGGCACCCCCCATCGGAGACAGCCCTAAAGCATGTGATATCAAATGTTTGTGGCCGATGGATAAATGTGGCGATAGCCCTGCCAGCAAATCGTCACGTCCAACGCTAGCAAGTCGCAGAATTGCACGCGAGGGTACTGCCCTCGCCGCGGAGACGCGCGGCCGCAGAACGCCTACCACTGATAAGAGACTTGGAAGAACACCCCGTCGGCCGAATTGCCGGTGCCGCCGTCGGCGACGGAGTAGTC
>DASYDU010000332.1:0-16024 GCA_036499445.1 Lacipirellulaceae bacterium | reverse complement strand
ATCGGCGCCGCTCGTGGTCAGCGGGGATGACTGGCCCGGTGTTGTGCGCGCCGCAAAGAATCTCCAGGCAGACATCGCGCGCGTCACCGGCGACGAGCCTCAGCTATCGACTGGCGAGATTCCCGCCGCAAAGGCCGTCGTCCTCGTCGGCACGATTGGCAAGAGCCCACTTATCGATAAGCTGGTCGCCAACAAGAAGCTTGATGTGTCCGACATCACCGGCAAGTGGGAAACGTTTGTCCTGCAATCGGTCGACCAGCCGCTGCCCGGAGTGGATCGCGCGCTCGTGATCGCGGGCAGCGACAAGCGCGGCACGGTCTTTGGCATCTATGATCTCTCGGCCGAGATCGGGGTCTCGCCTTGGTTCTGGTGGGCCGACGTGCCGGTCCGGCCGCAAAAGGAGCTGTATGTGCTACCGGGTCGCCACACCCGCGGCACGCCGGCCGTGAAGTACCGCGGCATCTTCATCAACGACGAAGCGCCCGCGCTTACCGGCTGGACGAAGGAAAAATTCGGCGGTTTCAAGCACGAGTTTTACGAGCATGTATTCGAGCTCATCCTGCGGCTCAAGGGAAATTATCTTTGGCCGGCCATGTGGCAACCCCATGCCTTCTACGACGACGATCCGGAAAACCCGCGGCTGGCCGACGAGATGGGCGTCGTCATTGGCACCTCCCATCACGAACCGCTGATGCGGGCGCACGACGAATGGACCCGGTATGGACACGGCGCCGAATGGAACTATGAGCACAGCGAGGACAAACTCAAAAAGTTTTGGGCCGGCGGGATTAAGCGGATGGGGTCGTACGAAAGCGTGGTGACGGTAGGCATGCGCGGCGATGGGGATAAGCCGATGTCCGAGGGATCAAACATTGCGCTTCTCGAGAGAATCGTGGCCGACCAACGCAAGATCATCGCCGACGTCACTGGCCGCGATCCGGCTACGGTCCCACAAGACTGGGCGCTCTACAAGGAAGTGCAGGATTACTATGACAAAGGCATGACGGTGCCGGACGACATCACGCTGCTGTTGTGCGACGACAACTGGGGCAACGTTCGCAAGCTGCCGAAGCTTGGCGACAAACCGCGGGCCGGCGGCTATGGCATGTATTACCACTTCGACTACGTGGGCGGGCCGCGAAATTACAAGTGGCTCAATACGACCCAAATCGCCCGCGTCTGGGAGCAAATGCACCTCTGCTACGACTACGGGGTGGATCGCATCTGGGTCGTCAACGTCGGCGACATCAAGCCGATGGAGCTACCAATCTCATTCTTCCTTGATTACGCTTGGTCGCCACAGAGTTGGCCGCTAGAGAAGCTTCCAGAATACACAACGCGCTGGGCTGGGCGGCAATTCGGCCCCGAGCATGCGGTGGCGATCGCCGACATCCTCACCAAGTACACGAGCTACAACTCCCGGCGAAAGCCCGAGATGCTCGCGCCGGAGACATACAGCCTGGTGAATTACCGCGAGGCGGAGCGAGTCGTCGACAATTACATCCGCTTGGCCGCCGAGGCTGAAAAGCTCGGCAAGTCGCTGCCGGACGGTTGCCGCGACGCCTATTTTCAACTCGTGCTGTGGCCGGTGAAGGCGTGCGCCAATCTGAACGAGCTGTATCTTGTCGTTGCGAAGAACCGCCTCTATGCGAAGCAGGGTCGGGCCGGCACCAACGATCTAGCTGCGCGCGCGAAGGAGCTGTTCGACAAAGATGCGGAGTTGAGCCGCCAATACAACAAAGACCTCGCCGGCGGCAAATGGAGCCACATGGCCGACCAGACCCACATTGGTTACACGATGTGGCAGCAGCCCGAGAACAACATCATGCCGAAGACGGAAGCAGTGGAACCGCCGGCCGGGGCCGAGATGGGCGTCGCCGTCGAGGGCTCGGACAAATGGTGGCCAAACGAAACAAGCGAGGCCATGCTGCCGGAGTTCGATTATCACAAGGGCGAGTCTCACTATCTTGAAGTGTTCAATCGAGGCCAGGAGCCGTTCGATTACAAGATTGAGTCGTCCGCGCCGTGGCTGCTCATTGGCCAGGACAAGGCCGACGGCATGTTGGGGCACGTTGATAAACAGCAGCGCGTCTGGGTGGCGGTCGTCTGGCCGCAAGTGCCCGCTGGTTTGCATCGTGTGCCGATCACGGTCACCGGACCCAGCGGGAGCCAGGTCGTGATCCAAGCCGCCGTCAACAATCCGGAGGCTCCCACGCGCGACGGCGTCAGCGGCTTCGTCGAAGGAAATGGCCTCGTTTCGATCGAGGCCGAGCATTACACCCGCGCGGTCGATGCCCCGCCCATCAAATGGCAAGTCATTCCGGATTTTGGCCGCACGCTTTCTGGCGTCACGATGTTTCCCACGACTGCCGAGAGTCAAACGCCCGGCGGCGAGAGCCCGCGGCTCGAGTATCGGATGCAACTCTTTGAAGGCGGGTCGGTCACGGTGCGGGCGTATCTCGCGCCGACGCTCAACTTCACGCGCTCCGACGGCCTGCGGTACGCGATTTCTTTTGACGATGAACCGCCGCAGGTCGTCAACATCCATACTGGCACGGAGTCAGTTCCCGGCTGGGAGCACATGGTCGGCGAAAACATCAACATCCGAAGCACGAAACACGAGCTGAGCCAACCGGGCGAGCACGTGCTGCGGTTCTGGATGGTTGATCCCGGCGTCGTGCTCGAGAAGATTGTCGTCACTCACGGCGAAGTGCCCGCCAGCTATCTTGGGCCGCCAGAGAGCTTCTACCGCTCGCAAAAATAATCGGTTACCGTATTGGCTGCTTTGAATTCGATCAGGTCATTGGGAAACAGCCATGCAATACCGCGAGTTGGGCCGCACCGGTTGGAAAGTTTCGACTGTTAGCTTCGGCGCTTGGGCGATCGGCGGTTCGTGGGGATCCGTCGACGACCGCGAGTCGCTTGCCGCGCTCAATAAGGCGATCGATTTAGGCGTGAACTTCGTCGACACGGCCGATGTTTACGGCGATGGCCGCAGCGAGCGGCTCGTCGCCCAGCTGCGTCGCGAGCGCAAGGAAACGATCTATGTCGCCACCAAGGCCGGCCGCCGGCTCAATCCCCACATGGCCGAAGGCTACAATCGCGCCAACCTCGTCGCCTTCGTCGATCGCAGCCTGAAGAATCTCGGCGTGGAAACGATTGACCTCCTGCAACTCCACTGTCCGCCGAATGACGTTTACTACAACCCGGACGTATTTCGGGTGCTGGAGGACCTAGTCGCGGCAGGCAAACTGCGGCACTACGGCGTGAGCGTCAAATCGCCGGAAGAGGGCCTCAAGGCGATGGACTTTCCGAACGTTCAGAGTGTACAGATCATCTTCAACATGTTCAGGCAACGGCCGGCCGAACTATTTTTTGAACAGGCGAAGACGCGCGGCGTCGGCATCCTGGCCCGCGTGCCGCTGGCTTCGGGACTGCTTTCCGGCAAACTGACGCGGCAAACGCAATTCGAGGCCGACGACCATCGCCAATTCAATCGCCGCGGCGAGGCGTTTGACGTCGGCGAGACGTTTGCCGGCGTCGACTACGGGACGGGCCTCGCGGCGGTCGAGGAAGTCAAAGCAGCTTGTCCACCCGGCATGACGCTCGCCCAGTTTGCGCTCCGCTGGATATTGATGTTTGACGCCGTAACCTGTGCCATACCGGGTGCAAAACGGCCAGCACAGGCCGATGAGAACTGCGCCGCGGCTGATCTGCCACGGCTCTCGTCCCAGTCGATGGATGCCGTCCGCCGCATTTATGACGAACGGATTCGCGCTCAAGTCCACCAGCGGTGGTAAATCTGAATTTGCAGCGAGAACGCACTGTCTTAGCGCAAAAAAGCGGCCCCGGGACTTAATTCCCGAGGCCGCTGTGGATTTCAAAACGTCGGCAAATCTATGCCGCATTTACCCGGTGCTTAGTGAGTGTGGGCACGCGACGAGCCACCAGCAAAGACGACTTTGGTGACGGTCTTGGGAGCGTGGCCGCCC
Source organism: Lacipirellulaceae bacterium (assembly GCA_036499445.1). Lineage (GTDB taxonomy): Bacteria > Planctomycetota > Planctomycetia > Pirellulales > Lacipirellulaceae > DASYDU01. The sequence goes on along the minus strand of DASYDU010000332.1, from coordinate 12,032 downwards.
TTATCGCCGCCACCACCACCACCACCACCGTAGCCACCGCCATTTCCTTTGCCCGACTTTCCACCGTTATTGCCACCGTAGCCGCCGTTGCCACCCTTGCTGCCGTGGTCCTTGCCACTTTTATTTCCACCCGAGTCACCATAGCCGCCGTGGCCGTTGCTGCCCTTATTGCCGCCTGAGCCACCATAGCCACCGTCGCCGCCCTTGCTGCCGTGGTCCTTACCACCCTTGTTGCCGCCCGAGCCGCCGTAGCCGCCATCGCCACCTTTGTTGCCGTGGTCTTTGCCTCCCTTGTTGCCATCTGAGCCGCCATAGCCGTTGTCGCCGTCCTTGCTTCCGTGGTCCTTACCACCCTTGCTGCCACCCGAGCCGCCGTAGCCGCCGTCGCCACCTTTGTTGCCGTGACTTTTGCTGCCGTTGTCGCCGCCCATGCCGCCATAGCCGCCGTTTCCACCTTGGCCGCCATCGCCACCTTTCGGCTGCTTTCCGTGAGTTCCGTCATCTTTGCCGCCCGACGTGGTGATCGAAAAACCGGCGAAGGATAAATTGTCGCCGCTGGCCGAATGCTTACCGCTAGCATCATACTGATTCGTAGTTCCGGCCGAGCCAAACGGCGTCGACACGTTGGCCCATGAGCTACCCGATGCGGAAGCACCCGAGCCGCCTCCCATAAAACCTTCGCCGCGAATATCCATCGCATCATCGTCCGATATCACCGACAAGCCGGAAAGCCCCATCTCAGCGAGCGCCGCTTTACTGGGCGCGCGCTCTTGGGCGACCACCCGTGCCTGACCTGCAACCACCAACACACCCAGCAACCCCAGCCACTTGCATCGTTGAAGCATCATCAGAAAGTCCTCACCAGTTTGCGTACCATTGGGTCCTGAAACACGTACGAACGAGATACCCACCAGTGCAGATTGAACCATGTAGGGCGTGCCAAGTCAATCAGTTTTCCGGTCGAAAACGGTGGAAATACCTTGTCCGGGTAAAGGGCCAAAACGCCCCCAAATCATTGATTGCTGCAAGCCTGGTGCTTTCACCATTGTGGGGGTGTGATGCCGCCAAATCACCGGTTCATGGAAAGCGGCCGCGGGTTAGAATGGGCCGGCCGGCAAAGGCCATTGTGCTGCCGAAGCGATGTATAGGGGAACACGCCAGCCAGGGTGATTGCCAGGGTCGGAAGTCCTTCCAGCGATGAGAGCATTATGAGGCTATTGGTCGGCTATTTGGGCCTGCTGTGCGTTCTGCTGACAATGGTGGGGCCGGCAGCAATTGCGGCCGAGAAGTACCCTTTTCAGGATCCGGATCGGCCGATCGAGGAGCGGATCGACAACATCCTCTCGCTCATGACTCGGGACGAGAAAATCGCCTGCCTCGGCCGCAGTCCCAGTGTGCCACGGCTGGGCATCGTCGGCTGTGGGCACGTCGAGGGGCTCCATGGCCTGGCGATGGGCGGCCCGAGCAACTGGGGCCGCAACTCGCCCATCACAACGACGCAATTTCCGCAGGCGATCGGGATGGCTGAGACCTGGGACCCAGAGGTCATCCGCCAGGCTGGGGCCGTCGAGGGATACGAGGCCCGCTACGTGTTTCAGAACGAGCACTATTACGGCGATTTTCGCGGCCGGCGAGTGAAGAAAGGCGGCCTGGTGGTTCGCGCCCCCAACGCCGATCTGGGGCGCGACATCCGCTGGGGACGCAACGAAGAATGCTATGGTGAAGACCCCTATCTCTGCGGGACTCTGGCCGCGGCGATGAGCCACGGTCTGCAGGGCGACGATCCCAAGTATTGGCAGACGGCTTCGCTGATGAAGCATTTTCTCGCCAACAGCAACGAGAATGGCCGCGAGCACACATCCTCGGATTTCGACGAGCGCTTGTTGCAGGAGTACTATTCCGTGCCTTTTCGCATGGGTTGTTTGGATGGTGGCTCAAACTGTTTCATGGCCTCGTACAACGCCTACAACGGCGTTCCCTGCACCGTGCAGCCCATCCTGCGCGACGTGGCCCTGAAGCAATGGGGCCTCCGCGGAATTATCTGCACCGATGCCAACGCGTTTCGACAGACCGTCACGGACCATAAATACTATCCAGATTTGAAAACGGCCGTCGCGGGCACGATCAAGGCCGGCATCAGTCAATTCCTCGACCGTTACGACGAGCCGCTGCGCGAGGCACTGGACGACGGCTCGCTCACCGAGCAGGACCTTGACGACGTCCTGCGGCGTAACTTTTGGGTCATGATCCGCTTGGGGCTGCTTGATCCACCGGAGCAAGTTCCATTCAACCACATCGGCCGCGATGGCGAAACAGAGCCGTGGAATTCGCCCAAACATCAGTCCGTGGCCCGGCTCGTTGCTCAAAAGTCGATTGTCCTGTTGAAGAATGACGGCAAGCTGCTTCCAATCGACAAGACCAAGGTCAAATCGATCGCGGTGATCGGTCCATCGGCCGCCGAGGTGTTTCTCGACTGGTACAGCGGCACGCCGCCGTATGCCGTGAGTCCGCTCGACGGCATTCGCGACAAGGTCGGGCCCGGCGTGCATGTGACGTACGCCGCCGACAACACGAACGAAGTCGCGGCCACCGCCGCCCGATTGGCCGACGTTGCGATCGTCTGCGTCGGAAACCATCCGACGTGCAACGCCGAGTGGGGCAAGTGTCCCTGTGAGAGCGATGGCAAGGAGGGCATCGATCGCCGTTCGATCACGCTTGAGCAAGAAGAGTTGGTCAAGGCCGTCTATGCCGCAAACAAAAACACGATCGTAGTTCTCGTGAGCAGCTTTCCGTTTGCGATCAATTGGACGCAGGAAAACGTGCCGGCAATCGTTCACTTGGCCCACAATTGCCAGGAGACGGGCCACGCACTGGCGGACGTGCTGTTTGGCGACGTGAACCCGGCCGGCCGGCTGGTCCAAACCTGGCGGCGGTCGATCGATGACCTGCCGCCGATGCTGGACTACGACATCCGCCACGGCCGCACGTACATGTATTTCAGGGGCGAGCCACTCTATCCCTTTGGCTATGGGCTGAGCTATACCACGTTCGACTATTCCAATTTGCGGACGAGCGCCGATACAGTTGCGGCCGACGGAAGACTTACGGTCAGTGTCGATCTGAAAAACACGGGCGAGCGTGCTGGCGAGGAGGTCGTCGAGATGTATGTGAAGCATGTCGACTCGACCGTCGATCGGCCGCAGCGTGAGCTCAAGGGCTTCCAGCGCGTCTCGCTTGCAGCAGGCGAAACCAAAACGGTCGAATTGCCGCTTTCCGCGACAATGCTCGCCTATTGGGACGTCAATGCCGGCCACTTCACGGTCGAAGCCGATAAGATCGACATCTTGATCGGGCGCTCGGCGGCCGACATCGCACTCACCAAGACAATCGACGTCAAACCCGACCCATCAGCATCAGAATCAGCAAAATGACAACGACCATGCCCAACCCGCCGCTAGGATAATAACCCCAATTGCGACTATAGGGCCAGGCGGGCGCTGCACCGAGTAGCAAGATGATTAACACAATGAGCAGGATGAGGTTCATAACAGTTCCCCGTTTCGATAAGGATTTGTGCCGCGCGATCTACGTTGACAATCGATGCGCGTCGGCAATTGCATTAGCAAACACTGTGCCAGCGTGACAGTGTGACGCGCTGATCCATAGAAAGGCCGCGAATTGCGGCAACCAGCATTGGCTGAATGACAGATTGCCGCAGACGCGGCCATCTTGGTTGATATTCAACCGCCGCTTCACCAGCTAATGGCGGGACCATCGTCGGCAGAGGCGGTTTGTGACCAAATGACACTGGCCAGACTTTACCCTGCCTCAATTTCCGCCAGCGCTTCGTCCGGGATATTGAAGTTCGCGGCCACTTTTTGCACGTCATCGTGGTCGTCGAGCGCTTCCATGAGCTTGAGCACGTTGCGACCCGTTTCGACATCGAGGTCGATCGTGTCCTTCGGGATGCGAGTGATTTCGCTGAGGGTAGGCTTGAGCCCGGCCGCATTAATCGAGTCGCAAACTTTGACAAAAGCGTCCGGGTTGCAAAGCACTTCAAAACTATCGCCGGACTGCCGCACATCATCCGCCCCGGCCTCGAGGGCGATCTCCATCAGGGCGTCTTCGTCGGTTTGATCGGCGGGAATTGCCACGAGTCCCTTGCGGTCGAACATCCAAGCGACGCAGTTGGTGGCGCCGAGCTTGCCGCCGGCCATCTCAAATATCTTACGGACCTCGGGAGCAGTACGGTTGCGATTGTCGGTGAGAATGTCGCAGAGTACTGCCACGCCGCCGGGAGCGTAGCCTTCGTAGAGAACTTCGTCAAAGCTAACACTTTCCAGTTCGCCGGTGCCCTTCTTGATTGCTCGCTCGATATTGTCCTTGGGCACACTGACGGCCTTGGCGTCGTCGATGGCATAGCGCAGGCGGAGGTTCATGGCCGGATCGCTGCCGCCAGCCTTGGCCGCAACAATGATCGCCTTGGAGAGCTTGCTCCAAAGCTTGCCTCGCTTATTGTCGATCAGTGATTTTTTGTGGGCGATATTGGCCCAATGAGAATGTCCTGCCATGGAAGTAGAGAGCAGAGGTCGGAGGTCAGAGGTCAGGGAAGAAACAAAGGGAGACAGACTACTTCAGTTTGGCGCGCAAGGATCTTTGCAGCCCCCGCAGCATACGTCGCTCTTCCGCCAATGTGTCTGATATTGCATCAATCAATTTGCGGTCGCCGAAGTGCAGGCGAATCGCCAAGTCCAAATAGGTTTCAATTTCAGCAAGCGAACCAATGGCAATCGAAAGATGGTACAAGTATTCCTTCGTTGAAGAGCGGGCATTGCCCTCAGCGATATTCGCGGGAATCGACGTCGCAGCGCGCCGAATTTGATTTGTCAGCCCATATTGCTCTTCTTTAGGAAACCCTTGCGTTAGTTGATAGACGTATTCAGTAATATCCATTCCGAGTTGCCAAACACTCAAATCACGATGAGATCGGATATTGCCAGATTCTGCCATTTCTTGTCCCCCAGCCTCTGACCTCCGACCTCTGCTCTCTACTAGCGCGGTTTTCGTTTGGTGATCTTGTGACTCGTCTGTTTCTTTTTCGACGTCGGCGTCTTCGTGCCTGGCTTGGTAGGCCGCTTCGTCGGTTCGGGACGCTTGGTGGCTGGCTTCTTTTTGTCTACGGCCCGATCGCGCTGACCTTTCTTGCCGACGGGCGCGCTCGCCCCTTCCGCCTTTTCCCCTTTCAGCTGTTTCGCATCTCTGCCTTTCACGCCGGGCGTGGCGCCCGCCTTTGCCTTGGCGTCGACAGCCTTGGCGGGCGGCGCCGGCGGTGGTGGCGGGGCGGGCACGTGGCGTTTCGGCAGCCGCGACTTACAGTTCGGGTCGATTTCCAGAAGCAGCTTGCGGGCCGTGGGGCCATACGGACTCCGTCCGATCTCGACGCCAAATTGGTGGAGCAGCGAGCCATATTCGGCGCCTTTGTTTTTAGGAATGGCGCGCTCGAGGCCAGGCACCGCACCGGCCTTGGCTTCGCTGTCGGAGATCGCGCCGACAACTTGCATTCCGACCAAGAGGCCGTGATTGGTAGGAATCGCATGGCCGCCGAGCGCCATCTGGGTCACGTATGAAACCGTGAACGGCGTGCTGCCATTGAGTTTCTGCAATTGCTTGGCCGCTTCGCCGATGTTCTTCTTTTTCAATGCCTCCAGGTCAAACTGGTAGACCGCCTCAAAGACCGCGTGGAGCGTCTGCTTGAGCCGGTTGGCCGCCGCTGAGGAATCGACCAGCGGCTTAGTGACTTCGGCTAGTTCGCGGACTGTGCTCACGCGAACTTCATTCCAATCGAAGTAATCGCTGCGCAGCGTGGCGAACACCTGTTCCGCCGCCTCGAAGGGCGAATTCTCGACCAGGCAGGCAAAAATCAGGTGGTCAAACAGCGTGCGATCTTTGGGCGCCGGCACAGGCTTGTAGTACTTCTTCAGGATCCGCAGTGTGCGGTTGATCAGCGCGGCGCGATTAGGGGTGGCCATGAATCGTTTACCGGGAGGAGTATGTAACAACAGGGAAAATGGCGAAACAAACCAAGTCGAGGCGGGCCAGCGAAGGGCCGCGGTGAGGGGGCGGAACGGCCTAGGGGCTGTTGGCTTCGTCGGCGACGAAATCGCCGTCCGAAGCTATGTCGTCGGGCGCTAGATTGTCGTCCCCTAAGTGTACGTCATCCGGGGGGAGGACGTCGTGCAACAATTGGGCAATCGCCAGCGACTTTTTTACACCCATATCCAGCTCAAATCGCAACTTCGGCGTGTAGCGCGTATCGATCCGCTTAGCGATTTTCGCCTGCAAGAAGCCAGCCGAGTGTTCCAGCCCGTGCAGGCATTTATTTTGCTTCACCTCGTCGCCCATCACCGACACGTGCACTTTAGCCTGCCGCATGTCCGGCGAGACCTCGACGAAGGTCACGGTCACATCCTCGACGCGCGGATCGCGTAGCTCGGTGAGGATCGCCATGCTGACGACCTCGCGAATCGCTTCGGCGGCCCTCTGTGTTCGGCGAGACGACATGCCTATCCCTCAAACCGTCGCTGGACTTCTTCGACCTTGTAAATCTCGAACAAGTCACCTTCTTTGATGTCGTTATAGCCGGCCAACTTAATTCCGCACTCATAACCTTCGCGGACTTCCTTCGCGTCGTCCTTCTCGCGCCGCAGCGTATCCAGGGCGTAGTCGCCGATGATCGTGCTGTCGCGGATAATCCGAGCCCGGCTGTTTCGCTCAACCACGCCGCTCAAAACGCGGCAACCGGCGATGGTGCCGACGCGGCTGATTTTGAATGTCTGCTGTACCAGCGCCCGGCCGAGCTCGACTTCCCGTTCTTCCGGCTTGAGCATGCCTTCGAGCGCGGCCTTGAGGTCGTCGGTGATCTTGTAGATCACGTCGTAGCGCCGGACTTGCACGCCGCGCACATCCGCCATCGCGCGAGCCTTATCGTCCGGCACGACGTTGAAACCGATGATGATCGCGTCCGAAGCGTCGGCCAACGTGACATCGGCCTCGGTAATTCCGCCGACGCTCTTTTGCAGCAGCTTGATGCGGACTTCCGGATGTTCCAGCTTTAAGAGCTCCTTCTCGATCGCTTCGATCGACCCGCGCACGTCCGACCGCAGAATGATGTTGAGCGTTTGCGATTCGCCATCCTCGTCGAGGCGATCGAACAAAGTTTCGAGCGTGACATGGCGATAACCGCTCGAGCCGAGCGAAACGTTTCGCTCTTGCTCCTCACGAGACTCGGCAATTTCCCGTGCTTGGGCAATGTCGTCCAAGACGTAGAATCGCTGACCGGCGCCAGGCGCAGTATTAAGACCCGTCAGATTGACTGGAATGCTAGGACCTGCCTCGGCGATCCGCTCGCCCGTCTTGATCGTGTTGTACATCGCTTTGACGCGGCCGTAGGCCTGACCGCAGACGACGACGTCTCCCACGCAGAGCGTACCGTTCTGCACGAGGACCTTGGCCACCACGCCGCGATCGGCTTCCTGCTGAGCTTCGAGGCAAGTGCCAATCGCCGGTCGATTGGGATTTGCCTTGTATTCGTGCAATTCGGCGACCGTAAGGATCGTTTCCAGCAGTTCGTCGATGCCGGTGCCCTTGGTCGCACTGGTCTTGACCACTTCGACGTCCCCGCCCCACTCGCTGGGCAACAGCTCGTTGGCCGAGAGGCCCTGGTAGGCGCGAGTGATGTCGACGCCCGGCAAGTCGACTTTGTTCAGCGCCACCACGATCGGCACCCCGGCTGCCTTGGCATGGCTAATCGCTTCCTCGGTTTGCGGCATGACGCCGTCATCCGCCGCCACGACCAACACCGCTATGTCGGTCACGTTCGCCCCGCGGGCGCGCATTTCCGTAAATGCCTCGTGGCCCGGGGTATCGACGAACGAAATGCGACGGCCCTCTTTCTCGATCGAATAGGCACGAATGTGCTGCGTGATGCCGCCGCTTTCGCCACTCACCACGTCCAAGCCGATGATGCGATCGAGCAGCGACGTTTTGCCATGATCCACGTGGCCGAGGAACGTGACCACTGGCGGCCGCGGAAGGAGCGTTTCCGGCTCGTCGGTCTGCTGCTCAATTTGCTCGACCAGCTGATCCTCGGCGCTGACGGCCTGTTCGAAGTCGACGTTCAGCTCAAGCTCGGTTGCGACGAGCTCTGCTAGCTCTGGATCGATCACCGCGGTGATTGTCGCCATGACGCCTTCGTTCATGAGAACGCGCTGGATCTGGGCCGCTTGAATCCCGGCTGCTTCGGAGAGTTCTCGCACCGTGCATGGCAAATAGACCGTGACGCGGTCCTTCCGCGGCGCCGCGGTATTCGCTCCGGCGCGCTTCAGCTTGCGCGTATAGGCACGGGCTGGTTGATCTTCGGCGTCGCCGCGCACGGCATTTCGGCGGCGCTGCAATTGTCGCTGTTCCCGACCGCCCAACAGCGGCCGGCCTTCGACAGGTTCTTCTTCGCCGGCGACTTTAGCGCCCTTTCGCAGTCGACCCCGAGTCGCGGGTGCCGCTTCCGCCACTTCTCGCACGGGCTTGCCCGCGCGTTTCTCGCGGTCTACGTCCAATGTCCGTTCATGACGGCGCAAATGGGCCGCCAAAGGTTTGCTGCCAAGTTTGCCTGCGCCGAGCACGTCCGGCGGGAGCTTCATGTCCGGCTTCTGCGCGGGCGGCTCAGTGTCGGCGGGCCCGCCAACCGGTTTCGCTTGCCGAGGCATGGGGGCGAGCTTGATCGCCGGACGTGCTCTCTCCGCCGCCGCGCCGCCCTCGCCCTTTTTGCGCACAGGCGTCTTGCCATCCCCGCCCACGTTCGGTACTTTGCCCTTGTTGGCGCCTGGGCTAATATACTCCTCGCGTCGAACAGCCGCGGCCAGAGGGCCGGGAGCGCGCGGGGATGCCAGGGCCGACTCGGTTGCCGTTGCCGTGGCGGCTGAGGCGGATAGATGATGCTCTCCGGTCGGTGCCGGAGTGCCGCCGTCAGAAGCCGCTGATTTGGGACGCGACGTCACCGGTTTGGCAGTGACGATCACTGGCATTTTCGCCGTCCGCGATGGCTCGGCCGGTCGCTGTGGCATCGCCGGCGCCGCCCCGGAAGTCTTTCCCTTTGGGCTCCCGCCCTTCATGAACTGCTTGACCTTTTCCGCCTCATCGTCAGTCAGGCTGGCCAGCGCGGACCCCTTACCGGGGAAACCGGCCTTCGTACAGATGTCGACCAGCTCCTTACTGTCAAGTTTTAGTTCTTTCGCGAGTGCGTAAATGCGAACCGCCAAGATGACTCTCCATTTCCAGTCCTCGTCGGCCTGCGGCGTTTCTCGATTGTCGAGAAAGAGGCTGCGTTGCCGCGAAGATTCAATTCGTCAAGAAACCATGGTATACGTCTCCTCGGTCAATCAAGTGAGTAGGTGCGTAAGTGAGTAGGTACCGGATTCTCGCCGACACCGACTCACTTACTCACCGACTCACTCCTTCACTTCCGGCGCAACATGGCTCGCGTCCAGCATAGCCGCTTCGCCGCTATCTTCATCGCCTGCTTCCTCGTCGGCAGTATCGCCCGCCGATTCCTCCTCCGCCGCCGCTTCCAGCTCGTCGCCTCCCGCGTCCGTCTCGATTTGCTCCTCCGATACGGCGGCAGTGTCCGATTCGGCGGCAGCGTCGCCCGACTCTCCGGCGGCTTCTGCCGTTCGCTCCTGTTCGCGTTTTTGGCGGCGGGCCTCAGCGGCGGCGATTTCTGCCTTCTCGGCCAGCGCTTCGGCTTGCGCGACGATGGCCGTCACCTGCTCTTCGCTGAGGCCTCCCATCTCCATCAACTCGTCCGGCTCGATGATCGATAGATCGTCGTAGCTCAGGAAGCCCTCTTCAACCAACTTGTCGGCCAATTCCGCTTCCACGCCCGCGAGCGACCGGAAGCCCTGGATCGCCCGGTCGATCGACTCGGCCAGCTCTTCCTGCGTCATGATCTCAATGTCCCAGCCGGAGAGTTTGCTCGCCAGCCGCACGTTTTGCCCCCGCCGCCCGATGGCGAGCGACAACTGATCCTCGCGCACGAGCACGATTGCCCGGCCGAGCATCTTGCAGAGGATCACCTGCTCGACCCCGGCCGGCTGCAAGGCATTGGGGATTAGCACCTCGAGGTTGTCGTCCCAGCGGACGATGTCGATCCGCTCGCCGGCGAGCTCATCGACGATGTTTTTGATGCGATTGCCGCGGACGCCGACGCAGGCCCCGACGCAATCGACGCGGGCGTCGCTGCTGGCCACGGCCACCTTCGATCGGTAGCCCGGCTCGCGCGCCATTGCCCGAATCTCGATCACGCCATCGGCGATTTCAGGAATCTCTTGCTCAAATAGCCGCTGCACCAATTGCGGCCGGGCGCGGCTCAGGATCACTTTGACGCGGCTCCCCGATTTACGGACCTCAAACACAGTCGTCCGCACCCGCTCGTTCACGTGATGCGTCTCGCCGGGAATCTGCTCGCCGCGCGGCAAAATGGCTTCGACGTTGGTGAGCGTGACCGTGGCGGCGCCGCCTTCGTAGCGCTGAATGATGCCGCTCACCATCTGGCCAATCTGCTCGTGGTACTCATCATACAAGGCGTCGCGCTCCGCCTCGCGAATTTTTTGGATCATCACCTGCTTGGCCGTCTGAGCGCCGATGCGGCCGACCGTCTCTTCCGAGTCGAGCATCTGCCCGTCGAGCGTGGCGGTGATCGAGCCGTCTTCGCGGCCAATCTTCACTTCGATATTGGCTTCCTCGCCATAGTGCTTTTTGGCTGCCGAGACGAGCGCTGCTTCGATCCCCTCGAACACGATCTCCTTGTCAATGTTCTTGTCGCGGTGAATCGCATCGACGATTCTCAGCACTTCCGTGGGATTCATGGCAGCCTCTCTTCGCGATGCAGGCAGTCGGCGTAGACGCTTCTAGCCAATCACCCTGTCGGCCCATCGCGAGGCCAATCAAATTGTCCAAGTTTTGCCAGCCGCTTCCGCCAGCGGCCCTCGACGAACTTCGCCGCGAATCAATGCGCGAGAGGTCCGTGGTCGTTTCCCTTCGTCTTGTCATGACGCGGGTGCAAAATCTCCACCTCGCTCTGCCGGAGCAGAGCGGCGAAGCACACCTCGGAGCGAAACTCCTTGCGCCAACGCAACTTAACGTGAATTGGGGAACCCATAAGAATACTAGCGGCAGCGTCAAGTGTCAAGCGGCGATGGCGGCGCAGAGTTGCGCAGAATCAGTCGGAATCAAGCCATTGCGGCACCATGGACGGAGTTATTGCAAAGTCGAGCAATTTAGATGGGATGGCCCCTTTGGTGCTCCGAGTTCTTCGGTTTACGCAGGATTGATTCGCCTCCGGCCGAGCGCGACAATGGAGCCGAGACTGCCACTGTGTCGACGTGCATCTTTCACGGATTTATCCATGCTGTTTAGAGCGTATCCCTTTCTTGGCTGGACGCTTCCCGCGCGGGCCATCGTGTTCTTCCTGGCCGCGTCGTCGATCTGGTGCCTGCTCGCCGAGTTTTACGGGCTCTGCTCGATGCGGCTGTTCACTTTTTGGATTCTGATTCCCGCCACGGCTGCGCTCGTTGTGCTCGCGGTCGTGGACCGCATGCGTGGCGATGGCTTTCTGTGGCGCGGCGTGATGATTGGCGCAGTCGCCGGCTTCCTCGCGGCCTGCGCCTACGACATCTTCCGCATTCCGTTTGTTGTCGCGGCGGTCGACAAAGTCGGCCCCGATTGGCTACGGCTGCCACTGTTCAAGGTCTTTCCGCGCTTCGGGGCTCTGATCCTCAATCAGCCTTTTGACGCCACTACGACGGACGCCCAGTTCACCCTAACCGCGCACTTGCTCGGTTGGGTCTATCACTTCTCGAACGGCATCACGTTCGGCGTGATGTACATGGCCCTGGTGGGCGATGCGTCGCGGCGGAGTTGGCTCTGGGCCGTCCTGTTTGCCACGGGCCTTGAGCTGGCGATGCTCTTCACGCCCTATA
>DASYDU010000331.1:0-6397 GCA_036499445.1 Lacipirellulaceae bacterium | reverse complement strand
TCTTGCCGGAGGAGATGAGTCGCGAGCGGTTCGATTGGCTCAAGGAAATCGGCGCCGAGGTGATCGCGACGCCCGGCTGCGAGTCGAACGTCAAAGAAATCTTTGACAAGTGCTGGGAGATTCGCCGCACGCGGCCCGACTGCGTGATCTTCAATCAGTTCGAAGAGTTCGGCAACTCGACATGGCATTATCACACGACGGGGAAAACGATCGACGAAATCTTTCGGCGGATCGCGCGGCCAGGCGATCGGCTCTCGGGTTACGCTTCGGCGACCGGCTCGGGCGGCACGATCGCAGCTGGCGATTTTCTGCGGACCGTGCATCCACAGATCAAGGTCACAGCGGTCGAGGCATTGCAATGTCCCACGCTCTTGATGAACGGCTATGGTGGGCACCGGATCGAAGGGATCGGTGACAAGCACGTGCCGTGGGTCCACAACGTGCAAAATACGGACGTGGTGGCCGCGATCGATGATGAGCAGTGCCTTCAAGTGATGCGGCTGATGAACGAGCCGACAGGGCGAGAGTTTTTGGCAGGCGAAGGGATTGAGCAGTCGCTGATTGAGCAGTTGCCGCTCTTGGGTATCTCCGGCATTTGCAATCTCGTGGCCGCCATTAAAACAGCGAAGCACTTCGAGTTTGGTCCGACGGATGTCGTCTTCACGTGCCTCACGGATTCGATGCAGCTTTACGGGAGCCGTTTGGAGGAAGAGCGGGCGCGGTGCGGGCCGTATGACCGCGCGGCCGCGGCCCGCTGCTTTGGCCGATATCTGGAAGCGATCACGGATGACCATCTACGCGAACTGACGTTTCCAGACCGCAAGGCGATCCACAATTTGAAGTATTTCACTTGGGTCGAGCAGCAACAGCGGTCGGTCGAGGACTTGAATCGACTCTGGGATGCCGACTTCTGGACCGAGATGTTCTCGCAGGTCGACGAATGGGACTGGCTAATCACGGCGCTCAACGAACGAACAGGCGTCCTCGCTTCACTGTAAAGAAAGAGGGAATTGAACAGGAGGAAACAGAGATCGCAGAGGATCGAATTGGCGCATGCGAAGATTATAAGTTCAATTGCAAGTGGAATCCCGAAGGAACTTGATTCTCAAACTCTACGCCCTCCGTTCTCTTCTGTTCTATTGGATCGTCGATGGGTACGGTTTTCCGAAATGCGACGCTGGTTCAGCTTGATCCGCCGATGGTTGCGCGGGGCGATTTGCGGCAAGATGGCGGGCGGATTGTTGCGGTCGGCGATGGTGTCGCGGCCGAGGCCAAGGATGAGACGGTTGATTGCAGCGGCGCGGTGCTGATGCCGGGAATGGTGAACGGGCACACGCATTTATATTCGGCGCTGGCGGCCGGAATGCCGGCGCCGCCGAAGACGCCGACCAATTTTCACGAGATACTTAAGTACGTTTGGTGGCGGCTCGACCGGGCGCACACGCTCGAAAGCGTTCGCACGAGCGGCGTGGTCGGGGCGCTGGCGGCAGTTCGATGTGGAACCACCACGTTTATCGATCATCACGCGTCGCCCGAGGCGATTGAGGGGAGCTTGTCGGCGCTCGAAGAAGGTATTGCGACGGTCGGGTTGCGGGGTGTGTTGTGCTACGAAGTAACGTGCCGCAATCGGAAGAGCGAGGCCCGTGAGGGACTGGCTGAGAACGAGCGGTACATTCGTTCGTGTCAGTCGCGGCAGGAGGGCAAATTCGCGGCGCTGGTCGGAGCTCATGCCAGTTTCACGCTCGATGATTCGGCGCTTGCCGGTTGCGTTGAATTGGCGAAGCGGCTCGGTATTGGCGTGCATATTCATGCGGCCGAGGACCCGGTCGACGAGCGGCTCACGCGCGTAATGGTCGGGTGCGGACTCGTCGACCGCTTTGAGCGGCATGGGCTTTTGGATTTGCCGGGGACGATCATCGCTCACGGCACGCATTTTACGGATGCGGACGTGGCGCGAGTGAATGAACGGCGGGCCATGCTCACGATGGCCCACAATCCACGCTCAAATATGAACAACGGGATCGGTTACGCTGGCGTCGTGCGCCATGCGAGGCCGCCGATGCTGGGGACCGACGGCATCGGGGCCGACATGTGGAACGAGGCCCGGAGCGCGCTCTTCAAGTCGCACGACGCGCAGATGCCGCTGCCACTTTCGCAGCCGCTGGAAATGCTGGGCGAGTCGGCTCGGTTTGCGTCGCGGGCGCTCGGAGTGAAGTTGGGCCTGCTCGATGTCGGCGCGGCGGCCGATCTGGTGCTAACTGGCTATCGCCCTGCGACGCCCTTATCAGCTGAGAATCTGGCCGGGCACATGATCTTCACGATGGGGCCGGAATTCGTCCGCGATGTGATGATCGACGGCTGGTGGGTGCTGCGGAATGGGCACGTCGTCACTTGCGACGAAGCGGCCGAGCGCGCCGCGGCGGTCGAAATCTCCCGCGGCCTGCATGCCCGCATGGCCGCTTTCCCCTGCGAATAACGACGTAGACATTTGCCGATGTCCGTCGTCGCATTTCTGTCGTTGCCGGTGTATACTTACACTTAGAGAACAGCTATGAGCAGCAATCTATCTATCCAATTGAGCGATCAAACATTCTCAGTGCTTTCGAGCGAGGCGTTGGCCGCGGGCAAATCGCCGGCGGAATTAGCGGCCGCCGCGGTAGAAAGTATCTACGCAGGTGGTCCGCGCGTGACGTCGGCGGACGCGCAGGCGGCGCGAGCGCGATTTGAAAAGTGTTTCGGGAGCGTCGATTTGGGCCGACCGATTGGCATCGTGAATGAAACGATTGACAGCGATCTTGCCCAACAGTACTCCTCGACTCTGGGTTCCACCTGATGTTGTTGGATACATCGGGGATTCTGGCATTGCTTGACGTTCGGGAGCCGCAACATCAGCAGGCTTGTGACGAGTATTCACGCGCGTCTTTGCGGGTGACGCACGGATTTGTCCTGGCAGAGCTTGTGGCAGTTGCTAATGCGCGCGGCGTTCCGTCGGCTCTGGCGATCGAATTTGTGATGAGCCTGCTTGCAAATCCGGATGTGGAAAAAGTCTGGCCGAGCGAAGCGCACACTGCCCAGGCAGTCGCTCTTCTAACGGCACGTCAAGGCCGAGGCTATTCACTTTGCGATGCGACGAGTTTCGTGCTGATGCGGGAGAGGGGCCTGCAAGATGCCTTGTCGACGGATCGCCATTTTGAAGACGAGGGTTTTCGGCGATTGCTTAGTTAATGACCGCGGCTCCGCGACGTGATGATCGACGGCTGGTGGGTGCTGCGTAACGGACACGTCGTCACCTGCGACGAAGCGGCCGAGCGGACTGCGGCTGTCGAAATCTCCCGCGGCCTCTACTCTCGCATGGCGGCGATTCCCGTGTGAATAGTCGCCACAATAGCGCAGGCTGGCAAAACAATCGCCGTGACGTAAAATGGAAATGGCGGAAAGGGTAATACGATGAGCGACGACGAATTGAAATTGGCGATTTTCGCTGGCGAGTTTGAGCCGAAGCGACTCCGCCTGACCAACGGCGAAACTTACGAAATTCGCCACCCCGGCTCGGTTGCAATCGGTCGCCGTGTGACGGGCATCGTCGTGAACGGCAAGATCCATCGGGTGAGCAATCTGCATATTGCGCAGATTGAGCCGCTGGAAGTTGCGGCAGGATAATCACGATTCTGTGTTACAGCCGTTGAGATCTGTTGTGCGCTCATTTCCGATCTAGTTGCAACGCGCTGGGAAGAATCGTGATCACGCAATGTGCTTGACACTGCACCATGCCGAAGTATCATGAACGAGTCACGCGCGATTCTCTCATCAAGACGACGCCTCGGGGCCATTCATGGTTGGCGGAATTTTTTCGCGGAACGCGGTTGCTTTATTTGTCGCGTTAACAGCGGGCACCGCGGATGCAGTCGTTTATAAGGCCACACTGCTTCATCCCGCGGGTAATTATTCCGACAGCGCCGCAAACGGTCTTTCAGGTGGCACGCAAGTTGGTTCGGCCACGCCAGCGGGAGCTGCTCAGCATGCATTTCTTTGGTCTGGCACGGCTGCAACCGGTGCCGATTTGAATCCGACTGGTTTCTCTTACAGTGAATTGTTTGGGGCGTCAGGCAGCAACCAAGTGGGTTATGCGAACAGCGCGTCATTCGCGGGAGATCATGCGTTTCTGTGGCATGGAAGTAAGGTAGGCGTCGTCGACTTGAATCCCGCTGGTTTTGTCGGCTCGTACGCTTACGCTGTTTCGGGAAACGATCAAGGTGGCGAGGCGTACTATACCTCAGGATTAGCCGACTTGTTTCACGCGGTGTTATGGCATGGTACTGCGGCAAGCGCAGTCGACCTCAATCCGGCAGGATATCAGCAGAGTAGCTGTGAGGGTGTTTCTGGAGGCTTTCAATTTGGAAGCGCCGCGCTGCCGTCCAGCAACTTCCACGCAACATTGTGGAACGGCACAGCCGTAAGCGCGCTGGACTTGAATCCAACTGGGTTTTCTACCAGCAGTGGCAAAGCGATCGCAAGTAACGGAAGCGTCCAAGTCGGCGACGGGATCGGCGCAGCAACTGGTGGCCGCGATCATGCACTTTTATGGAGCGGAACAGCAGCGAGTGCGACTGATCTCAATCCGGCAGGATTCACGACGAGCCGTGCGCTGGGAGTTTCGGGGATCTATCAGGTTGGGTCAGGAGTAAATGGCACACTGGGAAACTTTCCTCGAGCGCTGGTGTGGTCGGGTACGGCGGCCAGTGCGGTCGATTTGCATACCTACCTTACCGGCCTGGGGATAACCTTTAAGTATTCAGAGGCCAACGGTGTCGACAGCAACGGAACGATCGTTGGTTATGGAAGTGACGGTTCACACAATTACGCGGTAATGTGGACACCGGTGCCCGAGCCAAGCACGTGGGTCATGATTTGCGTTGGCGCCGTAATTGTCATCCGGAGTCCGCGCCGTAAGTTGCTGCGTTCGCGGATGGCTCGGCGGGAGCCTTGCCGTCCCTAGCGCACAATCTGCGTACCGCTGGTGCCGTCGAGGGCTTCGGCTAGTTTGTCGACGTGGGCGATGATGGCTGTTGCGTCGGCGTGGGGGGAGTTGCGGACGAAGTCGATGCCGGTTTCGATCTTCGGCCGCATCGAGCCGGCGCCGAAGTGGCCGGCCGTGAGATGGGCTTCGGCTTCGTTGGCCGTGAGTTTTTCTAGTCGCTGCTCGTTCGGCTTGCCGTAGTTGAGGCAAGCGTATTCGACGGCGGTGAGGATCACGAGCGTCGGCGCTTCGAGATGGCGGGCGAGGAGGCCGGTGGTGCGATCCTTGTCGATGACGGCGGCTGCGCCGTGGACGATACCTGATGGATCGACGTAGACCGGAATGCCACCGCCGCCGCAGCAGATGACGATCTCGCCGGCATCAACGAGTTGCTCGATTGCAGGCAGCTCGACGATCTTGCGCGGCAGCGGCGAGGCGACGAGGCGGCGGAATTTGCCGCCCCCTTCGTCGCGGACCTTCCAACCGTCTTTGGTGCGATGGGCGTCGGCTTGGGCCGCGGTAAGCACCGGGCCGATCGCCTTGGTGGCGTCTTGAAACGCCGGGTCGTCGCGGTCGATGAGGACCGTGGTGACAACGGTCGTGACGTCGCTCGTGAGATGGCGACGGCCCATCGCGTTGGCCAGGCACTGGGCGATCATGTAGCCCATGCCGGCCTGCGTGTCGGCGACGCAAACTTCAAGCGGAATCGTGTAGAGCTCGTTCGAGGCGATCTCGACGCGGCGAAGGATGTTGCCGACCTGCGGGCCATTGCCGTGCGTGATCACGAGCTGGTAGCCGCGCTCGATGGCGTCGCAGAGCGACTCGGCCGTTTCGCGGACCTGCGCGAATTGCTCATCGATCGTGCCGATCTTGCCCGCGGCGCTAATGGCGTTGCCGCCGAGAGCCACCACGAGTCGCTTTCGCACGTCAGACATGATTGAGCACAACTATTTCTGACAGGATAACAGGATCGGCCGGATTTACGGGATGCTGAAACAATTGCGGATAGAATGCAAGTCGGTCTCACGCAAAGGCGCCAAGGCGCAAAGGTTCGATATTTTTCCGACTAGCATCTCAATCGCAAGTCGTTGATGACGGTTTTATTGACGATCTTTGCGCCTCTGCGCCTTTGCGTGAGGTTTTCCTAGAAGGTTCATCATTGTAAAGGCCGTTTTGTTCTGATCCTGTCGATCCTGAAAATCCTGTTATCCCGTCAAAGATTTCAGAACGGCCGCTCGCGCATCGTGCAGGCCATGATCGCTTTGGCCGTGTGGAGGCGGTTTTCGGCTTCTTGGAAGACGATCGACTGCGGGCCGTCAATCACGGCATCGGTGACTTCCGAGCCGCGGTCGGCCGGCAGGCAGTGCATGTAGACGGCCG
>DASYDU010000330.1:0-6808 GCA_036499445.1 Lacipirellulaceae bacterium | reverse complement strand
CTCGGGCACGTAGAGCACATTGTGCTTAAAGTCCTCGCCGACGACGCTCATGCCGGCGATCAAGCCTTCGGTCAAGACTTCTTGAACGGCGCGACCTTCGGCCAAAGCATCTTTCGTTCGTTGCTCGACTTCCTTGGCGTTTCCCTCATAGAGGAATTGGTTCATCTGCGCGTAATCAGGCATATCAATATCCGGTAAATCTAAACTCGCGCAGTGTTGAATTCTTCGAGCGCTTCGAGCATGGCAACGATGTTTTCTTTCGGCATGCCGGGACTGGCGCCGCCGCCGACCGAGAGGATCACTCCTTCTCCGCCCGAGCCTTCGAGCACTTCGAGGGTAGCGTCGCGAACCTCTTCAGGTGTGCCGCGGACGGCGATCTCCAGCGGATTGACGTTTCCCATCAGGCACATGCGGTCGCCGACCCGCTCTTTCACTTCGCGGATGTCCTTTTGTTTGCCCCAATTCAGCACGTTGAACCCGGTGTCGGGCAAATGGTCGAGGCAGGCGTCGACTTCGGCGTCATTGTGGTAGACCTTGACCCAATCCTTCGGGAAGGCATCGCAGATTCGCTTCAGATAGGGATGGGCATATTCGAGGTAGTGCTCTTCGTTGATGAAGCCGACGATGTCGTCCAAGATGAAGATGCTCTCGACCGTGTCGCCCATCATTTTGTGTTGGGCTTTGAGCCAGTCGATGATGACGCGAGTGCAGAGGTCGATCAGGCGATGGGAGCCGACCGGGTCTTCGACCAGGTCGATCATCAGATGGGTGGTGCCGCGGACGAATCCGGCTGTGCAGAGAGGGCCCCGCGAAGTGACCATTGGCAGGATATAACCGTGGTCGAGGATTCGCGGCTTGATCATGCCGATGCGATGGAGCGTGAGGGCGGCAAAGGCGTCGGCCTCGACTTCGTATTCTGGAAATTGGTCAATATCTTCGAGTCGATAGAGCGTGTGGTATTCGCTGGGAGTGTTATCCTGCCAAAACTTGATCTTGGCCCCTAGCACTGAGGGCTCGGCAGCCATTCCGTATTCCATCCACCAGGAGGGGACGAAGATGATCTCGGGGAACTCCCGCATGATCTTGAGATTCGACTCGAACCAGAGTTCGGGGTCCAAGTAGTAGTCCATATGTTTGAGTCCCAGGTAGCCGGGAATCCACGGACTATCGACGATCAGCGCCATGGGCACCTTTTCGAGCTTCTCTCGGCGGGCGGCCCGCTTGAATATTTCCCATTGCGAAGGCAGCATGATCGGTCCCCTGAACTGCTAAATGCGTAACTTCGACATTCTCTGTTGTAATCCCACCTAGGTCAACAAGCGGGCTTTATTCTAATCCGAGCGGAGAGCGGAGTCACTCCCGCGCAATCAGCCTGCAAGCCGATCCGCGGCCGAGGCGAACCTTCAAATGATAAGTCTTTTCGCTACTTCCGCTTCCAGCGGCCGGCCATATGGGCCAGCGCGCCGAAGATTAGCAACGAACACGTGGTCGGCTCGGGAATTGCCGTCATGGCGCCTCCGCCCGGCACGGAACCTGAATGGCCGTAATTTGCCACCCACATATCGTAGTCGCCTTGGTCGATCATCCCGTCGTCATTGCCGTCGGCAGCTGTGCCCGCATACACAGTTTGTCCAAACGTGTCGCGCCAGACGTTGTAGTCGCTGGCGTCGACGATCCCGTCGTGGTTGTAGTCGCCGGTGAGCGAGACCAGGGAATAGCCGAGGCCGTCGTACATGGCGCGGGTGGTGGTGGAGGTGGCGAAATCGTCGATGTATGCGTTGATCGACGATCCGCCGCTAACGGTCATGCGTCCTAAATAAGCGCGATACAAGTTCAGTCCGCCGCCGGCGAGCAGCTCGGCGGAATCAAACTGCGCAGCCTCCGCCTGCTGCGAGCCATTACGGCGGTAGAGCTGCATATGCGTCAGCGTTGGTCCAACATTGGTTTGATCGAGGCCAAATTGAATCCGCAAATCGCTGGTCTGATCGGCCCAGAAATAGCCGAAAATATCGTACTTGCCGTCGGACAGTCCGGTGAGCGTTGTCTTGAGCGAGGTCTGGTTCGCAGTCGCCTGAAGGACGCTGCCGCCATTGCCGGTGGTGGTGCTTGTGGCCCAGCCGCTGACTGCGGCGCCGGTCGAGAGCGTCGTATTCCCGCCCGCGCCGATTGTGGCGTCGACGTAATGGACCAAGCCGACTTGTTCATCCACGTGCTGATCCACGAGCCCGACGACGGCGGCGTCGACGTTTTGGGCTGAAGTGTACGTTCCGCGAAACCAGAGTACCGCCGAGTGAGTGGGATCCCACGCGGGCACGACCGGGCGAAGATTGGCGACGGTTGAATTGCTGGTGATTGCGGACCAGGACCAGTCGGCACCGCCGTCGGTGGTATGCCCCTTATAAATCTCATGAAAGGGCGTCGCCGTGTTGCCCGTCGGATCACGCGGGTCGAATTGCGTGGAGACGTAGAGGGTGTTGGGATCGCCTGGAACGAGCGCGCCCAAACCGGTGTAGTCCTCTTCACTGGTGTAGTTGTAGAGATGGCCGCCCATCTTTGCGACGGGATAATTTACCCATTGGCTACCTGTCCAATGGGCATAGTACAAACGATGGTCGGTATTCAGATCGCTACCCGGATTGCTCGCGTCGGCGTCGAGGCGACCGAGATAAAGCCCGACAGGATTCTGCGCTTGGTCGAGGGCCAGGTCGACCGTCCAAAGGCGATGGAGGCCGGTGCCATTGGCGTTGGGATTGCCGCTCGGATTTGCCAAGCTGTTGCCATCGGCAACTTGGACGTTAGTGAACTTATTTATGTCCGGCACCGCACCCACTCCGGCGGTGTCCTCGTTGTCGAATAAGTTGGAATCGATCACATTGCCGGCCATGTCGTACGTTTTGCCGTTGGATATATAGCCGGCCCAGAGGTTGTTGTTGAAGTTACGAGGATGGGTCTCGGTGCTCATGAAATAGATTTTGTCGTTGCCGTTGGAGGCGTACTTGACATAGCCGGTGCTGTAGCCACCGACCGCGCTGGTGGTCAATTGGCCGCCCCAGCTCCAGGTGTTGGTTGCCTGGTTGAATGTCAAGGCATTGGCCGATTGATGCGTTCCGCGCGAGAAATCGTAAATCCGACCGGCGCCTGCATTGTCGGCGGGCAAATAGTAGAGGTTGTGATAGCTGACGCGATTGTTGGCATTCGGGTTGGTATTAGAGCCGGTGACCGTCGACCAATCGAAGGTCTGTTCAGTCGACCAGGTATGGTAGGACAGGTCCGCCGGATTGTTGTCGTAAATGCGATAGCGCGAGAGATAGTCCCCCATGGCGGTGTTGCCATGGTTGGAATACATCGCCAGATAGTTTCCGTTAGGAAGGACCATCAGGCCCGGGGCGTCGTGATCATCGAGGCTCAGTACGTTGTTGCCGCTAAGCTGGGTTTGAGTCCGAGCACCGGTGGAGAGGTTATACGTTGAGACCTCGTCTTGTCCCCGCGATCTGCCGGTTGGATAGGCGACGGTGGAAAGTGAATCCGAACCGACCAGCAAAGTGCCGGTGGATTGATCGATGATCGCCCGCTCGTCCATGTACCAGGACCAAGCGCCGTCGTTGTTGAAATTGATCAGATTGCCGGCGACGTTGTCGGCCACGGCGGCGGAGGCCGTGCGACCGAGAGCCGTCATGAAAAGTGCCCACGCCACGCCGCAGAGCACACCGCGCACAACCAGCCTGTTTTGCCGTAACATCTCTTCTGCTCCCGCCATTGGTTCCGGGCACCGCCGAATCCGAACCGCCAACCGGTTGCCGAAAACGGCTAATTCTTTGCCTGCCCGCATTCTTTACGTTAGCGGTCTGCCGTCGAAACTTCAAACTTCCGTGCGAAGTGCGACACTTTTTTGCCGCTTTGCGACATTTTGCAGACTCTGCCCGCAAAGAGCCCATGCGGCGTTTGGCGGCCGGCAGGCTAAATCAAATCCTGCGGCGATTGTCGACGGTGGCGCGTGCGGCTGCACTCGCGACAGACGCCGGTGATGATGAGACGGTGGCCAGTCACGCGGAAATTGTGCTCCTGAGCCACGGCGTCGCGGATCTCGGCCAGCTCGTCGCTGTGAAACTCGATCAGCTTATCGCACATCTGGCAGTAGAGATGGTCGTGCTGTGGGTAGCCGTAATCGTGCTCATAGACGGCCCGGCCGCCGAGCGTCATTTTGCGGAGTAGGCCGGCTTCGACCAGCTCGTTGAGCGTTCGATAAACGGTGGGCCGGCTGACCGCGCGGGTTTCTGGTTTGGTGGCCAGGCTGGCGATGAGCTCGTCGGCGTCGAAGTGGTCGTGGCGCTCGAAGACGTGATCGACGAGAATCCGCCGCTGCTCAGTGATCCGCTTGCCTCGGCTTTGCAGGTATTCGTCGAACCGTTCTCGCGGTGAGAGGGCGACCTGGACTTCGCCGAGGGAAAAATCGTTGGACATGGCGGCACCATTCTTGGCTGGCGGCCCGCCGGGGCGGACCAAATCTGGCTGGCGATGATGCTTATTGAGACTGAAACTGAATCGCCGTTCCGCCGGAACCGCAAGCAGCTCAGCAGTTTACGGCGATGGCAAAATGGCTTATTGATTCTAAACGGTGTTCTACGGTGATTCAAGATGCCGATTCGGACGATTAAAACGAGCCCCTTGCCACAACATGGTCAAGTATGGAACGATCAAATGTCGCGGCTTGAGTTGTTCAATCCGCAGTCCATCGGCACTCGCCTACTTTTAGCACGCAAACTGCTTTGGTTCGTCGGAGAGAAAATGGCTGTCTCGCCGCAATTCGTGTTCATGACTTGCCGCCCGGGCGCTGAGCCGGCACTGAAGCAGGAGCTTACGCGGACCGAGTCAACTTGGCGGCTGTCCTTTTCGCGGCCCGGGTTCGTGACGTTCAAGGTTCCGGACTCGGAGCAGCTTGATGACGCGCAACTGGCGGCGCGCAATTGGACGTTCGCGCGGACGCACGGAATCTCACTCGGCCGAGTCACAGGCCAGCAGATGGGCGAAATAGCCCAGCAGATGTGGCAGCTCGCCGCAGTCGCGGCAATGCCACTCGAAAACCCGATTGCTGATGTCCACGTTTGGGAGCGGCAACCCCAATTGAGCAATACGTCGGCCGCGGCGGGTGGCAGCTCGTCCCTTCCCAATGAGATCGAGACCGCAATTCGTGCTGCTGCACCGCCATCGTTTGCCCACTTGCAGAGGTTGAAGGATGGCCCTCGGCGGCCGACGAGCCGCAATGTGCGCGTGCTAGATGTCGTCGTGGTCGCGCCCGGTGAATGGTGGATTGGTTCCCATCTGGCTGTGACGCATCCGCAGCGCTATGCTGGCGGCGCGATCCCGGTTGCCTTGCCGACGCACGCAGTGTCGCGGGCCTACGCCAAGCTAGAAGAGGCGCTGGCATGGAGCGATTTGCCGATTGAGGCCGGGGACGAATGCGTCGAGATCGGCTGCGCGCCGGGCGGGGCCAGCCAGGCACTCTTGGACCGCGGGTTGTTTGTGACGGGGATCGATCCGGCGGAAGTTGATCCGGCGGTGCTGGCACACCCGCGGTTTCGGCACCTTCGTAAGCGGAGTAAAGAGGTTCGCCGTGGCGAATTTGCGGGCGTTCGTTGGCTGACGGCCGACGTGAATCTCGCGCCGAGCTATACGCTCGATACCGTCGAGGCGATCGTAAATCATCCGGACGTGGCGATTCGCGGATTGGTGTTGACGCTCAAGCTGGCGAATTGGACGGAGGCGGAGCGGCTGCCGGAGTTTGCCGCGAGGGTTCGCGGCTGGGGCTACCGCGACGTGCGGCTTCGGCAATTGGCCACAGGCGGTCAAGAAGTGTGTCTTGTGGCGCTACGCCGGCGCGAATTGCGGAGGCTCAATCGCAAACGGAAGCCGCGTCGCGCCGTGACTCCCGAAAAAGTGAGTGGAGTTGCCGAGCCGGCTTCGGCGGCCATGTCCGTGCGGCACGACCCGCCCCATTTGTCCCTTTCTGGCCCACATTTCTGATCTTCGGCCGCTTACCCAAACTCGCTAGAATCTGCCGCTGCCGATCACAACTATTCTGTAGCTTTCGTGGGACGCACCGATGCGGCCAGCGGTCACAATCTGTCTGTTGATAGCCACCAGCGCCGCTTGGTCCGGCTGCCGCGGTTTGCCGCTGCCTGCGCCGGCGGTGCCTCTCCCCGTGGCCGCCGAGGCGTCTGGCCAGCAGCTCAAGATCCACAGCGACTTCGCACTGCCGAGCGATCATCGATTGCTGCGCGAGCTAACGGTGGAGCGCGAAGATGTGTATCAAACCCTGGGCCTCATTGGCACGCAAGAGCCGATCCAGGTGTATCTGTTCCAGGACGAGGAAAAATACAAGCAGTTCTTGCTCCGTCATTTTCCCTCGGTGCCGCAGCGCCGCGCGTTTTTCGTCGAGACCGATACGCAACTGGAAGTCTATGCCCATTGGAGCGACCGAGTGGGCGAGGACTTGCGACACGAGGTGTGCCACGGCTATTTGCATGCTGTCGTGCCGGCGATACCGCTATGGCTCGACGAAGGCTTGGCCGAATACTTCGAGGTGCCGCGCGGGAACGGCGGCCTGAATCAGCCGCACGTCGACCTCTTGTCGGACATGCTGGAACACAACCATTGGCAGCCGAATCTGCCGCGGCTGGAGGCGATCAAGTCAGCGGCCGACATGCAGCAGGCCGACTATGCCGAGTCTTGGGCATGGGTTTACTTTTTGCTCCACTCGCCGCCGGAGCGCGTCGAGCTTCTGACCACGTACCTGGCGGAGATCCACGAG
>DASYDU010000329.1:0-15973 GCA_036499445.1 Lacipirellulaceae bacterium | reverse complement strand
GGCAAGGGTCCAGCAACTGGGCTATCAGCTTTCAGCCAACAAGTCTCAGGAGGATGCGACGATGCGGTTTTTGCTCAAGGTGACGATTCCGAACGACGGCGGCAACGCGGCCGCCCGGGCCGGTAAGCTCGGAAAAACGATCAAGGCGATCCTCGACGAACAGAAGCCGGAGGCGGTTTACTTCACGGAGGACCGCGGACAGCGTTGCGGGTACTTGATCATCGATCTGGCCGACGCGTCGCAGATTCCTACGTTTGCCGAACCGTGGTTCCTGGCATTCAACGCGCAGATCGAGCTGCACGCGGTGATGACGCCCGAAGACCTGGCAAAAGCCGGTCCGTCGATCGAGCGGGCGGTGGAGAGGTATGGGAAGTAGGCCACGCAGCGCGGAGCAGGGAGCAGGGAGCAAGCAGCAAGGAGTTGACGGCTTCTTATGCCACGGCCGCGGAATTTAGCGGGATGCGTCTACCTTAGCAGCGTTCGGTACTTTCGATTGCAGGGCGCCCGTGTGAGAATGTAGCTGGTTTCGAGTTGTATGAATCTAAGTCGTCCACGAGCCAATCATGATCCAGCAATTGCTTTTGGCTCTCGCCCTAGCAAGCGTGACCGTAGTGCTCCACGCGCTAGGAACCGTACACGTAGTCATGCCTGCTTCGGGCGTGTGGAACCGGAAGCAAGTATCTTCGGATTCGCGCCGTCCCGCGTTAACGCTCACTCGTCTGGTGAGCCTGCTGTTGGTTTTGCACCTGATCGAAATGTCGGCCTGGGCCGCGGCATTTACAGCCGCCGGCGTGCTGCCAGATTTTGAAACCTCGCTCTATTACTCGCTGAAGAGTTATACAACGGTCGGATATGGAGACGTCCTTCCGCCAAATTCGTGGCGGCTTCTTGGACCCATTGAGGCAGCAGTCGGAGTGTTGATGCTCGGCTGGTCGACCAGCATCATCGTCGCGGCGGTGCAGCGCATATACAATAGTCGGGCGGCGGAGCCGTCGACGAAACCATAGACGGCGTTGGGCCGACAGCCTTGTAAGAATGATCGAGGTGATTACCTTGGCGGAGCGCAGTGCTGCCAGTTCCCCGCACGTGAAAGGCAGGTTCTCGGATCGCCTCGGCGCGGTATTGCCGCCGCTGCAGTGGTTGCCGCGCTACGAGGCGTCTTGGTTGCGTTTCGACTTGATCGCGGGCGTGACATTGGCCGCCTACGCGATTCCCGTTTCGCTTGCGTACGCCTCACTGGCCGGACTACCGCCACACTACGGCATCTATTGCTACTTGGTGGGAGGGCTTGGCTATGCGCTCTTTGGCACTTCGCGGCAGCTAGCCGTCGGTCCGACATCGGCCATCGCGATGCTGGTGGGAACAACCGTCGCCGGTATGGCGGGAGGCGATCCGGAGCGCTGGGCGGCCATCGCCGCGCTCACCGCGCTTGTGGTGGCAGCGCTCAGCGGTCTGGCTTGGCTATTGCGGCTCAGCGGCTTGGTCAACTTTATCAGCGAAACGATTCTCACTGGCTTCAAGGCGGGAGCCGCGCTTACGATCGGGCTGACGCAGCTTCCCAAATTGTTCGGAGTTCCCGGCGGCGGCGACAATTTCTTTGAGCGGTTGTGGACCCTTGTTGGCCAGCTCGGACAAACGAATCTGATCGTGCTGACAATTGGGCTCGTGGCAATCTCTCTATTGTTCTTCGGCGACAAGCTCTTGCCAGGTCGTCCGGTGGCGCTCCTGGTCGTCGCCCTGGCAATTCTTACTATATCCATCTCCGGCCTTGCCCAGCATGGTGTTTCGATCGTCGGCACTCTGCCGCCTGGATTGCCCGAGTTGGCGTGGCCCTCGCTACGGTTTCAAGATGTGGATGGCGTCCTGCCACTGGCGGCTGCATGCTTTCTCTTGGGCTACGTGGAGAGCATCTCGGCGGCGCGTACACTGGCGGCAAAGAACGGCTACGAAATAAATGCACGTCAAGAGCTCTTGGCGCTCGGGGTCGCCAACTTGGCGGCAGCATTCAGTCATGGTTTCCCGATTGCTGGCGGACTTTCTCAATCTGCGGTTAATGACAAGGCGGGCGCTCGCACGCCGCTTGCGCTCGTCTTCGCCTCGGCAACGATCGGCATCTGTTTGTTGTGCTTGACCAATCTATTGCACAATCTGCCCAATGTAATCCTGGCGGCGATCGTCCTCGTTGCAGTGCGAGGCCTGATTGATGTGGCAGCGCTACGACACCTGTGGCGTGTAAGTCGATTCGAGTTTGTCATCGCGATCATAGCGCTGACGGGAGTATTGCTATTCGGCATCTTGAAAGGCGTGTTGTTGGCCGTGGTAATATCGCTTCTTATGTTGTTGTCGTCGGCAGCGCGACCGCATGTTGCCTTTCTCGGACGCATTCCCGGTACGCGTCGCTATACCGATATGGACCGACACCCGGACAATGAGTTGATTCCCGGCGCGCTCGTCTTTCGGGTCGAGGCATCCCTGCTCTACTTCAATGTCGATCACGTGCGAAACCTCGTTTGGGCGAGGGTTTCCGCGGCGAATTCATTGCGCCTTGTCGTGTGCGACCTGTCGAATTCACCCCATGTAGACGTGGCCGGCGCCAAGCTGCTCACAACAGTGCACCAAGAATTGGCGAAGCGCGAAGTCCAGTTCCGGATCGTGGAAGCCCACGCCAAGACGCGCGACTTGCTTCGCGCGGAAGGACTGGAGGAACAGGTGGGCTATTTTGGTCGGCACATGTCCGTGGAGCAAGCCATCGTCGAATTCGGCCCGTCGGGTCGATCTGATTAACATGTTAGCGAACCTATGAACGAACGAATTGGCATGCAGAGCTGGGGTCGCTCGGCCGAGGAGCGCTCTTCACACATCGCAATATGAGCAAAAACATGCTTGATGAAATTGCAGACGGACGGACTGATTTTGTTTTCGATTACATCGCTGCGGGCCATGCGGCGAATTCAACAGACCAAGGCGGCATATCGCTTCTGCAGTGGTGCTCCTACTATGGCGATGTGAGCGCGATGAAATTCCTGCTTGCCAAGGGAGAATCGCTCCAGTCCCTGGGAGAGCTCTACGGGCTCAACACGGCCGCCTTTCATGGGCATTCTCGCCTCTGCCAGTTTCTGACTGAGCATGGTGCGGACGTAAACAAGCCTCAGCCGGACACAGGAGAAACACCGCTGCATGCAGCACTTTGCACAGCCAATCGAGTGGCCCATGACGCGGTGATCAAAGTGCTTCTGGCCAATGACGCGAATTCCAATTGCGCGACCAAACCATCGGTTGGAACGGATCACTTTATGCGCGATTGCAGAACCAAGGGGGAAACGCCCCTGCACCGCGCGGCGGCCTTCGGTACGGAAGCAACTATCCAAATGCTTCTGGATGCGGGTGCGCGGATTGATGCCAAAGACATGAACGGAGATTCCGCACTCTCTTGGGCCAGCTGGTACCTGCGTCCGAGGTCCATCCTCAGAAAACTCTGCTATGGCGAGTTTCGCGCTTAGCAGCATCTGTTGGTCTAAGCATGCGCTGGAGCGGACGGCGGGGGTGGGAAAGGGGCCGTCAGCCGTCAGCTTTCAGCCGTCAGCAGTTTGCCAGAATGGGGCAGACGGCGGAACGGGGGAATGCGACAAGAAGACAAGAGCGGCGTCGGAGACGCCTCCCACGAATTAGGACTTGGCTACTTCCGTCGATCCAGCCGCCCGCTCTTTCCGATCGCCCGCAGCAATCGCCAACCCAGAAACATGCTTCCCATACAACCCAGCACGCCGGGGACGCTGGCGCCGTGGAATTGCCAGACGCCTTGGCTCAATAGCAATGCCGAGCCGAGGAACAGCGCGCTGGTCATCATGCCCAGCACGAGGCGGTTGACCGAGGGCTCCAGGCCGCGGTGGTCGAGGTGGACGTCGAACTTGCCGCTTTCGACTTGCTGCAGGATGTCACGGATGCGGCGGGGCAGAATCTCGACGAGCTGCTCGACTTCGGAATAGAGCCGCCGCATTTTCTTTACTTGCCGCATTGGGGAGAGCCGGCGGCGGAGCATCTTTTTTTGGTAGGGCTCGACGAGCTCCATCAGGCTGAAGTGAGGCTCCAGCAGCCGGCCGGTGCCGTCGAGCATGATCAGCACTTTGATGAGCATCGCCAGCGACGAGGGGAGCGCGATGTGATAGCGCTGCACGATTTCGATCATTTCCGTGAGTGCCCCGGCCAGGTCGAAGGCGTCTGCGGGCTGGTTGGCGTAGTGGACAACGAACTCGGTGAGATCGACTGAGAGGGCTGCTTCGTCGAGGCCGGGCGGCACCGCGCCGAGCCGCATCACCAGCGAGGTGAGTTGCTGGGCGTCTTGCGTGACGATGGCCATCAGGACGTTTTCGACGTCTTCGCGGAGGGCGTCGTCAAGTCGGCCGACCATGCCGCAATCGAGGAGGCCGATCGCGCCGCCCGCGAGGACTACCAGATTGCCGGGATGGGGATCGGCGTGGTAGAAGCCGTGGTGAAAGATCATTTCGAGATACATGTCGGCGCCGTGGCGGGCGACCTGGCCGGGATCGACATTGGCGAGAGTGGCGAGAGATGGATCGGAGAAGCGCAGGCCGTCGAGCCACTCCATGGTGAGGATTTGCGACGTGGAGAGCTCGGGGTAGCAACGGGGGATGCGGACGTGCGGATTGCGGCGGAAGTTGCGGGCGAACTGCTGCATGTTGCGGGCTTCGCGGGAGAAGTCGAGCTCGCGGCGGACGACGCGGCGAAACTCGGCGACGGTGGCAACGGGGCGGTAGGGCGCGAGCTCGGGGATTCGCTCGGCGAGCTGGGCGAGGCCGGCCAGGATGTCGATGTCGACTTCCATGCGGCGGCTGATGTCGGCGTGTTGCACTTTGACGACGACGTCGGCGCCGTTTGAGAGGCGGGCGCGATGGACCTGCCCGATCGAGGCCGAGGCGAGCGGCGTAGAGTCGAAATCGTCGAAGGCTTCTTCGAGGGGTTGGCCAAGCTCGGTGCGGATGGTGGCGTGGATGATTTCGGAGTCGTCGGCGGGGACGCTGGTTTGGAGCTTTTGCAGCTCGTCGGCCAGGGGGACGCCGATCTGGTCGGGACGCGTGCTTAGGATTTGGCCGATCTTGATGAACGTCGGCCCAAGCTCTTCGATGGCCAGGCGGATGCGGGTCTCGCGGCTGAGGTGGGCGAGCGCTTCGCCTTCGCGGTTTTTAAGAATGCCTTTGACGACCGGCACGTCGAAGCGGCTGACCCAACCGGCGAGGCCGTACTTGCTGAGGATGGTGAGGATTTCGCGCCAGCGATTGGCGTGTCGATAGATTTGCGGGATGGTAGTGATTTTCATGGGTGGCGCCAAATGTTTAGCCGCCGATGGCTGCGACGGCTTCGGTGGCGAGGCGGCTGAGGCGCGGCTCGCGGCTGGCGGCAGCCTCGCGGAGGGCGGGGAGCGCGGAGCTGGCGGTGGTGCCGATTTGGCCGAGGGCCCAGGCGGCGCGCTCGCGGACCGATTTTTCGGCGGATCCTTGCAGCGCACTAATCAGCGCAGGGATGGCGGGCTTCGCGGCGGCACCTAAGCGGCCGAGCAAAGTCGCCGCCCAATAGGCGACGTCGAGCGATTTGTTACCGACGAGCGGGATGAGGTCGTTCAATTGCTCGGCGGGCGGCGGACCCAGCGACTCCAATGCCGACGTGACCCACTCACGAATGGAGTCGTCGTCGGTGCTGCAGGCGCGAACGAGGGCGGCGGCGGCCGGGCGAGCGTCGGGGCCGAGTTGTGCGAGCGCTTCGGCGGCGGACGCTTGCTGAGCAGCATCTTTGCTTGCGAGTTGGACGATCGTCGCGTCGATTGTGCTTGCCATGTTTTACTCCGTTGGCACGAGTCGGCCGGCGTCTAGTTCCACGCGCTTGGTGAGCGCTGTCGCGAGCGCACTGCTGTGGGTGACGACAATTAGTATAGTACTGGCCTCGGCCTGCAGTTCCAGCAGAAGCCGCGTGATTGATTCGGCGGTCGTGCGGTCGAGGTTGCCAGTCGGCTCGTCGGCAAGGAGCAGCATCGGCTCGCGAACGAGCGCCCGGGCGATCGCGACGCGCTGCCGCTCGCCGCCAGAGAGCTCGGCCGGGCGGTGATTGAGTCGCTGGGCGAGCCCGACGCGGTCGAGAAGCTGCTCGGCATGTTGGCGGTCGGCAGAGTTCGCCGTGCCGTCGGCCAGGAAGGGCACGAGGACGTTTTCGATCACGGTGCACTGGGGGAGCAGATGATGATCTTGAAACACGAAACCGATTTGTCGGCGGCGAAACGCCGCGAGGCCGGGCTCGTCCAAGGCGAAAGGATCCTGGCCGGCGAGGCGCACGGTGCCGGAAGTCGGCGGCTCGAGCGTGCCGATGATCGACAGCAGCGTGCTCTTGCCGGAACCGCTGGGGCCGACGACCGCGAGGTTTTCACCCCCGTTGAGCGAGAGCGAGACGCCGGAGAGGACGCGGAGCGGCTCGTTGGGCGTGGGATACTCTTTGGCGATCGCGTCGACAACGAGATCAGCGGAGGAATTGGCTTCGGCCATGACGGCATTGTCGGCGACGGCACGCTGGAGGCCAAGTGGCCAAGGGCCACGAATCGGGCGGGAACCAGTTTGGCTCGGCGGGAGCCTCGCCCTCCCAATACCAGCCTCGCCCTCCCAAGTGCCAGCCTTGCTCGTCCGACGCCAACCTCGCTCTTCCAAGATTCAGGCGATTGACCGCAGCTTGTCGGCGAGCGGCGTGGGAATGGGCATCGAAACAGGCGGCTGGCCGTGATCGACGCGGCAACAGACGCTGGTCATCTCGCCGGTGGCCACGTCGCGCCCCGCGTCGGAGAATTGGAAGCCGTAAGAAACGCTTTTTTCGCCGACGCGGCGGACGGTGACGTTGATGTCGAGCACGTCCTCGCAGCGGGCTGGCGAATGGTAGTCGCAGGAGGCGGCCACGCGCGGGAAGCTCACCGGATGACCATCGATTTCCGAATAGACGCTGAAGCTCAGATTCCGCAAGAGTTCGTGCTCGGCCGCTTCCATGTAGCGGAAGAAGGCCGAGAAGTGCATGATGCCCGCCATGTCGGTGTCGCTGAATTCGACGAGCCGCGTGGTGTGGAAGGGAGTGGGCATGGAGAGTCGAGAGTCCAGAGCCAAGAGTCGAGAGCCGAAGGTTCTGGCTCTCGACCCTCGACTCTTAGCTCTCGACTACTTCTTCAGTCGCCGACGAACGGCAACAGCGCCATGAAGCGGGCCCGCTTGATCGCCCGCGCAACGGCATGTTGGCTGGCGGCGTGGCAACCGGTCTTGCGGCGGCTGACGATCCGGCCGTGCCGATTGGTGAGCTTGCTCAAGAGATCGAGGTCCTTATAGTCGACATACATCGGCCGCGGCTGATGCCCTTCGACGAACAGCGGATCGCGCTTGGGGGCACGCTTGATGTTGCTCTTGCGCTTGTTGTCGAAGCGGTCGTTTCGTTGATAACCAGACATGGCTGTCCAATAACTGAATGAGTTTGTTCCAAGTCGGCATTGGCCGCGGAAATACCGCGTATTGAACCCGAGCCCGGTATTTTAACCGCCCAGCCGTCGTTCGCCAAGGTGGTTGCCCTATGGCTATATCTTGGCGGATTGAGCGAAAATTCGCCAAAACTCTCCGAATTCTGCAACCTGTTGAGGACGTTGCGCCTCTTCCTAGCGAAGATGACTGCGGCAGTTGGATCTTCATCCATGTCAGGAGTGATTTGTGCCGGCGGAAGATGAGTTCCTGCGTCGTTTGCGGAGAGGCGAATCGGATGCTTACGAAGCATTGGTCGGCCGCTTTGAGGCGCCGTTGTATAGGTATTTCCTCGCCTCCCACGGCGACCCCCAACTCGCAGGCGAGCAATCGGCCGACTGCTTCAGCGATCTGGTTCAGTCGTTGCCGAAGATGAGGGGCGGGGCGGAGCAGTTGAGGCCATTCGTTTTCGCGGTCGCCAGAAACGTTCGACGCAGGCGATGGCGGCGTCGAGCACGTGAATGTAATCAACTTGCGTCGGTTGCGGATGCGATCGGGAGCTGGCCGGCGCCCGATGCGGCCATGGAAGCTGCCGAAGGCAGGTCACGGGTCGTCGCAGCGATCCGTTCGCTTGATCAGCCGACACGTGATGTGTTCCTGCTGCGATATGTCGAACAGATGTCTGTCGCCGAGGTGGCCGAGACTGTTGGCGAACCGATCGGTACCGTCAAGAGCCGGCTGCACCGCGGGCGCAAGCGGCTACGAGAAATCCTTCAATCTACGAGCGGACTATTATGAACGATCCACCTGAATCGCTTCCGGACGAATTGTTTGATTTATTGGCGCCGCTTCGCGCCGTGAGCGTTCCCGACGAAGCGAGAGTTGCTAATCGGGAGGCGGTGCGTCACGCCCTTGCACTCCGAGCCTGGCCGCCATGGTGGCGACGAACGGTGGCCGTGCCAGTGCCGATTGCAGTCGCCGCGACGGTGATGCTGGCAATTTCGATGCTGGCAATTTCCTCGGCGGCGCTATTATGGTCCGCCTCGGCACGGCACAGAGCCGACCGAACGGCGACCGGGCCGATGCAGGACCGATTTGTTGAGACTGGCGCTGCCTCCAAACCTGGTACGGATTACGCGGCGGGTCCAGCCTGGAGCGTAACGCGGTCGTACATTCAATCACTTGAGTCGCTCTCCAAGACACGATTTTCCTTAGAACGTGACGCGAAGGAGAAAAAAGATGATTCTTAATTTGATGCGTGCCATCGCGCACCACGGCTGTGTGCTCGCGGTCGTGGGTGTAATGGCCCGCCAGACCTCGGCAAAACAAGAGCAGGAGTCGTACAACTACTACCATGTCGACGCAGCGGTGGTTTCGCTCGATGCAAACCAATCGCTCGCATCCTACCGCTCGTACGGCAGTGCGTCCGGATCGCCCGGCGCAAAGCTGGGCCTCTCCACATCCGAGGACCAAATCGGCATCGAGCTAACGATTGAGTCCGACCACTTTTATGCCGACGTGACGGTCGGCCGACAGGGCAAATCGGGGGAGGACGGCGCCAAGGAGGAGCGGATTGATCTCACGAGCCTTCGCCCGACATCGCTCGATTTGGGCTCCGACAAGGAAGGGCGAGTCTATCAACTCAATCTCACGCCAAGCGTTGCTTTGGTGCAATTGCGCCCGAAGTCGTTCCAGGAGGCGGCCGATGACCTATATCGGCTCAAGTTCCACTCGTCGCGCATTATCCTCAACGACAAGCAGTACGTTGGTCGCATGCTGGCTTCGGATGCCGAGGTGTTTTCGGTCGAAGTGTGCGGCGTGGCCTCGCTGGAGTTCTCGCTCCGCCATCTGAAAGGCGCCGAGCCGTGGGGAAAGCTGGAGAATGGCCAGATCACATTGAACCATCCAGACGGCACGTCGATCGAGATCGGCAACGTGGGCAGCGGTGCGGACGACCGCCTCGTTGGTGGCGGTCCGTACGTCGTGTGGGTCCGTTGGAACAAGCCCCATCAGACGGTCGAAGAGTATCGCAGCGAGTTGGCCGCTTACCGCGACCGCGTGAAAAGTGACACCGCAAACGTGAGCCGCGGAAATACCAACGCTGATACGCTCGCTTTCATTGAACAGGAGCTAGCGCGAGAACCAGGGCCGTGGGTGACCGCATGCGGCGCCTGCGCTTTACCCAAACAAGAAATCGTCCACGACGAGTAGTAGACGGCCACTGGATTGGCTTACGCCTTTGCACGAAACGACTTCCAATTGTCCAAGCAGCGCTGGGCGGCATCGAATTCTGGGAAGCGGCTGCCTTCTTGTTCCATCAGGTAGAATTCGACGCCGCCGGTCTCTTCGCTGGCCGCGATGATTTCTTTCCAGGGTGAGACGCCCTCTCCGAAGAGGACGCGGTAGGACTTCTCCTCCTCGCGCGCGCCCGGAGCCCAGTCCTTGAGATGTAGGACTTTAATCCGACCAGGGTTGGCCTTGATCCAGGCGACCGGGTCGGCGCCCGCTTCGACGCACGTGCCAACGTCCAGCTGCAGCACGAATTCTTTGGGTGTGTTGGACGCAAGCAGATCCATGACGCGTTTGTCGCCGTCGAGCGGCGCCCATTCTGTTTGGTGATTGTGGTAACCGGCGGCCAGACCGTGTGGACTTAATTGTTCGGTGGCGGCGGCCAGCTGCTGGCAGAGCGATTGCCAATCCTCCAAGCTTTTTGTGGTCGACGGCGCCGACGCCATCACGACGATTCTCGAACCGAGGATCTGATTCAGCTCAATTGCCTTGGCCATCTTATCGCCCGGTGTGAACGACTCGATGTGGTTATGCGTTGAGTAGCAGCGCAGCCCGAGATCATCCATTTGCGAGCGGACGGTTTTCGCATAGGGCAGCGACCAGTCGTAGTAGGGCGCGTAAAACTCGACCACTTCGTAGCCGATCTTTGCCACGTTGCGGAGGGTGTTGGGCAGGTCGCGAGCCAATTCCGTTCGGACGGAATAGAGCTCCAGCCCGATGGGATATTTTTTGGCTGGGAGCGAGGCGGGCGCGGCCGGTTCGGCCGCAAAAGCGCCCAGGCCCATGGAACCGGCAACCATCGCCGCGGGCACAACGGCCGACGTCTTGAGGAAAGTGCGGCGCGAAAGGTGGTCAACAATTGTGCTTGAGTTTTTAATCATGCTCGTCATCTTAGATTAGGGATGAGGCAATGAGCAACTATTTTTTACAACCGGGAGGGCGAAAGCTCGGCATGGTAGCGGGCTCGAATTGCCTGTTGGCCGGTGAGTCCGAGCTGGATTTCTCGCCGCGAATCTCGGAGCAACTTGGCGAGCTTGGCCGCCGAATCGGCGGTGTCGTGCGGTTCGTAGCGGCTGCCGCCGCTAATACCGATAGAGCGTGGCGCGTTGTACCGTCCACTTCCCGTCTGGGAAATGGAGGTGCCGGCCTTGGTGAGTTTCATCGCCATTGAGCCAGCGGCCGCCGACCCAGGTTCCGTCCTTTTTGAAAAGACCTTCCTGTACCCGATCAATCCCGACTTTTCCGCTTCCGTCTCGGGGCGCGAACGTGAGGGTCACGCCCATTCCAGCAATTACAAACTCCTCGGGAGCGAGCTCTACAATCATTGCCGATCCGTAAGGCGTTCCCGGCGGAGCGTCCCATCGATTGGCGCCAAGCGTCGGCAATGTTGTTGTTTCCGACGTACCGGTGGCAGGTCGATCAAACTGCGCCTCGAAGAGCACACCACCAAGCTCGCCTTTCTGCGGCTGTTCATCGACTGTCCAGTCAAAGGCGACTTGCGGCGAGAGGCCGATGATGTTTCCGGTCTGTTGAGACTTCAAGATGAGGTCCGACATTCCGCCCAGCACGTCGTAACAGCTGGAGATTAGCCGCTCTTTCTTCTCGTCGACGTTCTCGATCGAAAATGGTCCACAACCAATGGCTCCGAATTGCGCCAGTGCATAGACGATATTCCCCGACACCCGCATCGACGCGGCCATCTCGGGGATGAACAGCGGATTGCCGTTGCGGCAATATCGGCCGCACCACTCCATGAAATTTGGGAAGTAGATGTCAGGCGAGATCATGTCGAGCGAAGGTGCGCCCGCGCGCCAAACCTCGAGCAGGTGCGGCAGGGGGCCTGCGCTGGGATATTGGCCGGGCTGGTACTTGGGCCGCATCAGCGCGGCATTGGCGAACATCGGCAGCGGGTACTCGCGCTTGCCGGCCGCTATGACCTTCTCCGTATATGTCGAAAACTGCCAAGCCGAGAAAACCTCCTCGCCCTCTGGCTGAGATCCAAAGACGTCGCTCCAGCTCCCGCTGCTTTTGCGACCCGCCTTCTCCCAGAGTGCGCCGACTTCGGGCCCAAGCTCTCCCTTGGTCAGCAAGGACAAGAGCTTGTCCGGGACTTTGCCTTCGTAGGCTTGCTCCGACTTTTCGGAATGGTCCCTGGCCTCTGGAATCATGCCGATCTCGTTTTCCACCTGCACCATGATGACGGTGGACTTATCAGCGTCATACTCTTTGGTCCATCGCATGAGCGCCGAAAATGCTCGGACGTCTGCGTCGTTCGCGGCCGTGCTTTCTGGGCTGATTATTTCCTGCGTTTCACCGGTAGCGCGCTTGACCCTTTCAAAGCGCGAAGCGTCCCGCTTTACCCAGCCCGGCGCGTAACACGACATGCTATTCTTCCAGGTTCCGAACCACAAATAAACCAGCCGCAAATTGCGTGTTCTCGCCCGATCGATCGCGCCTTGCACCAGCGTGAAATCAAATTTTCCTGCTTCCGGCTCGATGAGGTCCCAGTAAACCGGCAGCATGATCGTGTTTAGATTCATCCGCTGGCACTTATCCAGCGCCGCGCCGAGAACAGCCAGGTCCGATGCGGTCGAGTTGCCCAACTCTCCTCCCAATGCGAGAAATGGATTTCCGTCGACGTACAATTGCGTGACGCGATCAACCTTGCGCAATGCCGGCAGGGTCGCTGTTTCCGCGCTAAGCTGCGATGCGCACCCAATAGGGCAAAACACGAACAGAATCGCGAAGGCGACGCTGAGCAAGCGCTGGTTATTAGCGACGCCGTTCGCGATGGCGTTACGCGCGCTGCATAGTGCTATCAGGTCACGCGTGTTCGTCACGTCCTTCAACTCCTTTCTCGGGCAGTATGTTGACATCGGCCAATTGCGACAATTAGCATATGGGGCACTCATGATCGAAGCCAGCTACAAAACGGCAGAACCCATGCACAAGTACTCGAACCGAACATCGCTGCCGATACTCATCGCGTGTGCCTGTGCGAGTTTTCTAGCATCGCCTATTGCGTCTGTAGCGCAGACCTTTGCAAACCGGGGCGACGCCGGAGCGAAGTCGGCGCCCCAGCCGGATTCGGCCGCGGTAGCCGCACCGCGCACCGATGCCAACTCCATACTCGCATATGAGCAACTCGTCGCCAAGGCTCAGGCGGGCGGCATTGATCTGTACTTCCTCGGCGATTCAATAATTCGCCGTTGGGGATGTACTGATCCACAGTGGTCGAAGATGATGGCCAACTGGAAGGCGAACTTCTTCGGCTGGAATGCCGCCAACTTCGGCTGGGGCGCCGACCGCATCCAGAATATTTTGTGGCGCATTCAGAATGGCGAGTTGGACGGCGTCAATCCGAAAGTCATTGTGATCCTCGCCGGCACGAACAACGTCGGAAATCAACCCGGCGACGATGAGAAAGTCAACGATATTCTCAATGGTTTTCGCGCGCTGATCGACACGTGCCGTGCGAAAGCACCAGAGGCAAAGATCGTCCTGACGGCGATCTTCCCGCGAAATGATCATCCGGAGGTTCTACCGGAGATTCGGAAGATCAATGATGAACTATCGAAGCTGGCCGACGGGCAAATGGTCTTCTACGTCAACGTCAATGATCAGTTCGCCAATTCCGACGGGATATTATTTGATGGCATGACCGTCGATAAGTTGCACCCGACGGTCAAGGGCTACCAGGTGTGGGCAGATGGGCTGCGGCCGCTGCTGACCAAGTTCTTAGGGCCGCCGGCCGAAACAGATCACTCACCGCCTGCGACAGGGGACCCGAGCGCAACTCATTCGGCGAAGGGCTCTTAATTCAATAGGGGCAGCACTGCCGATGTCCGCTTTGCGGAGTGAGATTCGGAGGCGTTCTGATCCCGGTGGATGCTTTGGCAAACTAATCCTCAATGACAGGACTGCGAAAAAGCTTTCGATGCTGAACCGGATCAGGCAGCGGATGAGGCGGAAGCGCCCCTCTCAGGGAGCTGCTTATGGCGACCTGTCGCGATTTCGGACTCGACAGGGTCGCGCAGGGTCTCGAGCTGACAAAGCGACTGCTCGATCCGGAACCGATATTCATCCATCGATTCGTCCGGCTGCGGCCAAATTGGTGGTGCTACGAAAATGTCGATTCTGCAAAATGGCTTGGGGATCTGAAACCGATCCCAGCTGCGTTTGAAAATCCAGCGTCGCGTGGGAACCGCAACCACATTGAGCACCGCAGCGCCCGTCTGCTGCGAAAGCAGCGCGATTCCCTTATGGACCCGAGAGCGCGGTCCGCGCGGACCATCGACCGCCAGGTACGCCGGGGAGCCGGCGCGTACGTGTTCAACTAACTCGCTTAACGCGGAGAGGCCGCCTTTGTCGTGGTTGCGCCGACGACTGGAACCGCGGATCGTTTTGATGCCGGCAATCCTTAAACCCATTGCGACAAAATCGCCATCTCGCGACTGTGAGACCATCGCGGCCGTACCAGCTTCGCGGCAAGTCGCGGCCGCGATCTGATGAGCATGTAGCACCGAGTAGACATACCGCGCACGCGCCGCACGCAACGTGGGGCGCGGATCGTGATGAAGTCGGACGCGGCAGGTGGCACGCAAGATCAGCATCCCGAGCGCGATGAACCAGGGACCCAAGGCGTCGACCGCGCGGCGGGTAATCTGTCGTATACATCGATTGAGAAACGGTCGCTGTGGACGGGCAGGTGAAGTCATGAAACCTTTTGGAGGCAGTTCGAATTAACGCGTTTAGATAGCGGAAGAAATGTTAAACGGATCAAGTCACGCAGATGTCGCCGCCGGGCAGATGCAGGCGCAATTATCAGGCAAACGCGGCTGAGCTACCAAGGCCATTCTGCAAACTGAACGGACGTGTCCGAATTGGGCCTGTCGGAAGCTTATCGCCGAAACATCGGCAACATTAGCCGCGAATGCAGGATTGTTTCGCAACCTCGCACGTTTTGTCGGATATACTGTTATATGACCCTCTTAGAAACACGCCCGCCAGACTCGTGTCCGGTCCGTGGTACACGCTGCAGGGGCTGGGTTCGGAACCATCGATTGGGTTGGGACTGACGCACTATCAGGCCGTGCATGCGATCTTCGGCAAAGTGGGAAGCCAATATATTTTCGACTGGGCCTCCCAACGATCAACATCTGGTCGGCGTGGACACCACGCGGTCAAAAACTCCCGTTAGCAGCAATTGCAGTTTTCGGCAGACCTAGCAAAATAGTGAGAGATGCTATTCGTTTTTGGCGCGCCGCCCCGTTGTCGCTAATAATTGGATTGTGATTCGCATTTCGCGGCCAAGCCTCTGGGACGATGGGGTAAGAGGTATTCACATGGTCATTCGAGCGTCTCCTCGCGATCGTCGCCGTTCCCACGGTTTCACGATGGTGGAGCTTCTCATTGTCATTGCCATTATCGGCATTCTGGTCGCACTGCTCCTGCCGGCGGTACAGGCTGCGCGGGCCAGTGCTCGCCGCGCGCAATGCCTAAATAATTTGCGCCAATTGGGCGTTGGCCTGCTCAACTTCGAGCAGGTCCATAAGAATTTCCCGCCCGGCAACGAGATCGACGTAGCGCGGCTGCCGAATAACGGCCTATGTCGCGCCTACGCCGATGTTACATTCCTTGACAGGTCCGCCTGGTGGAGTTGGATCGTTCGCATACTTCCTGATCTGGAAGAGACAAACTTGCACAACCGTTTTAGTCTCAATCTGGACGCATTTAGCGAGTCCGGCATGGCAGCGAATCACGCGGCCTCTAGCCAGATCGTCGATTTGTTAATCTGCCCTGACGACCCCGAGTCGCACCGGGTCGGTAGTCCAAGCTGCGGTGGCCAGATTTGGTGCGACCGAGCCTACACGAACTATTTAGGAGTCACCGGTACGCAGGGCGGAGAAGAAGCGCTTCAAGACGGCTACAAGGCGGACGGTATGTTTCCGGACACAAACGTTCGGGTCGATTTGCGATCAGTTACTGACGGCACGTCTCATACGTTGCTCGTCGGCGAACGTCCGGTCGTCGACTTTTTCGATTCCGTAGGCGAGTTTGTGGGCGACTTTGGGTGGTGGGCGGCCGGATCTGGATATGATTGGCCGCCGTGTGGGCGAGGCGACAATATTCTTGACTCGTCTGAGGGGTTGCGAGCCGGCGACCCACAACTCAGCGAGGACGTTTTTCATTGG
>DASYDU010000328.1:0-10565 GCA_036499445.1 Lacipirellulaceae bacterium | reverse complement strand
TGTAAAACGGAGGCGATGATGTCGGCGGTCGTCGGATTGCTTGAATTGGCAGACATGAGATTCTCCGCGAGGGTTTGCATCTAATACAACGGTAGCACGAAGCGAGTGGGGCGTCAAAATAGCAATGGCACCTGGACAAAGCGAATTGCTCCCGATGCAGCCGATCCGGTATGTTAGCGGCTTCGGTTACCTACCCTTTGCTTGGCGGATGAAACAATGACGCCTAATCCAGCGCTTGGCGTGCTGTTGCATGCGATCGGCGGGTTTGCCGCGGGCAGCTTCTATTCGCCGCTGAAGAAGATTCGCGGCTGGTCGTGGGAGACGGCGTGGCTGGTGATGGGGCTGGCGGCGTGGCTGGCTGCGCCGTGGTTTGCCGCGTGGCGGACGACGCCGCAGTTGGGGCAGGTGATTTCGGAGGCGATTTCGGCGCATGGGGTGGCGGTCGGCTGGGCGATTCTGTTTGGCTTTTTGTGGGGCTTTGGCAATCTGACGTATGGGATGGCGGCCCGATATCTGGGAATCGCGCTGGGCGGTTCGGTGGCGCTCGGTTT
Organism: Lacipirellulaceae bacterium; assembly: GCA_036499445.1. GTDB lineage: Bacteria > Planctomycetota > Planctomycetia > Pirellulales > Lacipirellulaceae > DASYDU01. The sequence goes on along the minus strand of DASYDU010000328.1, from coordinate 10,014 downwards.
TTGCATGGTCTTCGGGACGCTCGCGCCGCCGATCCACGATGGGACGGCCGAACGACTGTGGACGACGCCGTCGGGCTGGGCCATTTTGGCCGGCATCGCGCTGTGCGTGTGTGGCATCGCGCTCTGCGGCGAAGCCGGACGGCGCAGGGAACAGGAACTGGTCGCGGAAACCGTGGACAGCGATAGCGAGCCGTTTCAATTCGGCAAAGGGATTCTGGTGGCGGTCGTGGCCGGCATATTGAGCGCATGCTTTGCCTTCGGGCTGGACGCCGGCACTGAAGTCGCCGCAATCTCGGTTGCGCATGGCACCGATCCGCTCTATTCCAACAACGTCGTCTTGATTGCCGTGCTCGTGGGCGGATTCTTGAGCAACGCACTGAGCTGCCTCGTGCTGAATTTTCGCAACGGCACGTTTGGCGATTACGCGCGGTTCAATGCCGCCTATCTACGCAATCTGGCGCTCGTTTGGCTCGCGGGCATCACGTGGTTCTGCCAATTCTTTTTCTACGGCATGGGCCAGACCAAGCTGGGGGACCAATTTCATTTTGCGAGCTGGTCGATTCACATGGCTTTCATCGTGGTGTTTTTGAACTTGTGGGGACTGGTGTTTCATGAGTGGCGCGGCACGAGCTCGCGGACGAAATCGCTCGTCTGGTTCGGGATCCTGATTTTGATTGGCTCGACGCTGGTGATCGGCTACGGGAATTATTTGGCGACACCGGTTGCGACTTTGCAGTAGCGCCTAACAACTTGGCCGAAGCAAAAGGTTCAGGTCCATGTTTTCGGTCAGCGATGAAACGGCAAAGTTATCGTCTGCTGACCGAAAAATGGGCCAGACCCCAGCGGCGCGAATCGCCATCGACTTGGGAGCGGAATCGGGCCGCGTGATTGTCGGCACGCTCGCGGACGGTCGGGTGGCGCTCGAAGAGGTGCACCGTTTCGCTCATGTGCCGCTCTGGCTTCCCACCGGTTTGCACTGGGATATCACGGGCATCTGGCGGGAGATTCTCTCTGGGCTGCGGAAGGCGGTCGCGTGGGCAGCGGCCAATCGGTGTGAAATCCGCTCCGTCGGCGTCGACGCGTGGGGCGTGGATTGGGCGCTCGTGGACAAGTCGGGCGAGCTTGTCGGCTTGCCCCACGCCTATCGCGACCCACGCAATCTGGCCGCGTTTGACGCGGTGGTCGCTCAGCTTGGCAGCGACCGCATCTACCAGGCGACCGGCATCCAGTTGATGGCGATCAATTCGCTGTATTCACTGTATGCTGAGCGGCTGGCGAGTCCGGCGGCGCTGGCGGCCGCCGACCGCTTTTTGTTCCTACCCGATCTGATCCACTATTGGCTGAGTGGGGAGATGGCCGTCGAAGCGACGATTGCGTCGACGAGCCAGATGGTTGATTGCCACACCGGCGACTGGGCATGTGATCTGCTGACCGAGTTGGGGCTGCCGACCGAGATTCTTGGATCGATCGTGCCGCCGGGCACTGTGGTCGGCACGCTACGAGCGCAAGTGGCGAGCGAGATCGGACTGGGCGACGCGGCGGCTGCGGGGCGAGTGCAGGTGATTGCGCCGGCCGCGCATGACACGGCGAGCGCCGTGGCGGCGGTGCCGGCGACGGCGGAAGAGAATTGGTGCTACTTGTCGAGCGGGACATGGTCGCTGTTGGGCGCGGAGCTTCCCGATCCATGTGTTTCTGCGGCGGCGCAGGCGGCTATGTTTACCAATGAGCTCGGTGTTGGCGGCAAGACGCGGTTTCTCAAGAACATCCCCGGTTTGTGGCTGGTGCAAGAGTGCCGCCGGGAGCTCGCGCGTCGCGGTCAGGAATCGGACTACGCCAGTCTTACGCGATTGGCTGCCGCAGCCGAGGCGTTTCGCACGCGAATCGACCCGCTTGACGTGTCGTTCCAAACACCGGGCGACATCCTGGACAAGATTGCGGACGTCGCCCGCGCGACGAATCAGCCGGTGCCGGAATCGCCGGGTGAGTTCGTGCGCTGCTGTCTGGAGAGCTTGGCCTCGACGTACCGCGACAAGCTCGTGGCGATGGAGTCGATTCTCGGCCGCAGGTTTGACGTGATTCATGTCGTGGGCGGGGGCGGGCAGAACAAGCTTTTAGCGCAGATGACCGCCGACGCCACGGGCCGTCGCGTGGTTGTCGGGCCCTATGAAGCGGCGGCGCTTGGAAACTTGCTCGTGCAGGCGATGGCCGGCGGTGAAGTGGCCGACGTCGGCGAGATTCGCCAAATCGTTGGCCGGTCGTTTGAACTTGTCGCGTACGAGCCGACGGCCGGCTCCGGATGGCTCAGCTAGCGCTTGCTGAGGGTCTCGCGTTCGTGTTTTCTTACGGCTTCGAGCCACGCCCGGCCCACGGGCACGCTTTGTTGCAGGCAGTAGTAGTCCCAGATGGCGCCGACCGGCAGCGTTTTACATTCTTCGACGAGGGCGAGTCGACCGGTGAAGTCGCCCGATTGTTCGAGTTCGCGGAGCGTGGCCGTCGGTTCGACGAGGGCCAGGAGTAGCGCCTTGAGCATCGCTCGTGTGCCGATCACCCAGGCGGCGATGCGGTTGATGCTGGCATCGAAGAAGTCGAGGCCGATGTGGGTCCGGCCAAGGTAGGCGCCGCGGACGAGCTCCTGAGCGATTGCTTCGAGCTCGTCGGATAGGATGACCACGTGGTCGCTGTCCCAGCGCACGCCGCGGCTCACGTGGAGCAGGATCTCGTCGAGCCATGTGAAAACCGCGGACAGTTTGTCGCTTACGACCTCGGTCGGATGGAAGTGGCCGGTGTCGAGGCAAAGCAACTTCTGGTTTCGCACGGCGTAGCCCAAGTAAAACTCGTGCGAGCCAACGACATAACTTTCGGAGCCGATGCCGAAGAGCTTGGCCTCGACCGCATCTAGATTGTGTCGCCGGTCGAGGGGTTCGGCAAAGATTGCGTCGAGCGACGCAGCCAATCGCTCGCGCGGGGAGCGGCGATCAATCGGCAAGTCTTTGCAGCCGTCTGGAATCCAGACGTTGGTGACACAGGGTGAGCCGAGGGCGGCGCCGATCGCGGCCCCGATCTGGCGGCAGGCGATGCCGTGTTCGATCCAGAATTGGCGGATGCCGGCGTCGGCGCTTGCAAGCGTGAAACCGCCGGCCGCCTTGGGATGGGAGAAAAAAGTTGGGTTGAAATCCATGCCGATTTTTTTGCGATTCGCCCAGTCGATCCAACTGCGAAAATGTTCCGGCGCGAGTTCGTTGCGTTCGACGCGTCGGCCGCCGGTCTCGGCGTAGAAGGCATGCAGATTGAGCCTGTGGGAGCCCGGGATGAGCGACAGGGCCATGTCGAGGTCGGCCCACAGTTCATCGGGCGTGCGGGCTTTGCCGGGATAGTTGCCGGTGACGGCCAGTCCGCCGCCAAGTTCCTGCCCGGCGTTTTCGAAACCACCGACGTCGTCCCCCTGCCAGCAATGGAGCGAAATGGGAACGGTTGCCAGCCGCCGCAGCGCTTCGTCGACATCGACTCCGAGCTCCGCGTAACGCTCCTTGGCCGTTTCGTAGGCGGCGGCGATGGCTGAATCGTTTGTCGTCATTCGACCGCACCTAATCGTTAGCCGATGGAACTGTCATGGTGGAAAAACAAACAACAATATATCAGCCGATGGTGCGGCTGTATCCTCAATTCTCCGATGAACAATTGCGTTGCAACCCGGTTCACAATACAAATTGTTCTGATTGAAACCTGGCAGAGCCGGGGGCTACCGGGGTGAGATATGTCGGTGACACAATCGCAAAGAAACGATGCTCAACCGCGTCGTTCGCTGACTTGGCTCGGCGTGGTGTTTGCGCTTGTGTTTCCGTCGGTTGTCACTTGGGCGTACTTCGTGCTGGCGGCATCGTCGTCGAAAGCTGTCCAGGGAATCACGTTTGGTGCCCTCAAGGCTGGGCAGTTTTTATTTCCGATCGTGTGGACGCTGGTCGTTTTGAGAGAGCGGCCAAGATGGGCGCGGCCGCGGCTGTCCGGCCTCGGGGCGGGAATTGTGTTTGCGCTTGCGGTGATACTAGGAGGTTGGCTGGTTTACCGCGAACTGCTCAGCGGCAGCGCACTGCTCATCGCGGCAGCGGACAAAATCAGGACAAAGATCGCCGGCTTCGGCCTGGATTCGGCGGCGGCGTATGCGGCGATGGGGCTGTTCTACTCGCTGGTTCATTCATTTCTCGAAGAGTACTACTGGCGTTGGTTTGTGTTTGGGCAATTGCGGCGGCTGGTGCGTTTGTGGCCGGCGATTACCTTTTCCTCGATCGGCTTCATGGCCCATCACGTGATTGTGCTGGGGAGTTATTTTGGCGGTCTGTCGTGGATCACGCTGCTACTTTCGTCGGCGGTAGCGATTGGCGGCGGCTTCTGGGCCTGGCTGGACGATCGCAGCGGCTCGCTAGTTGGACCGTGGGCGAGTCACTTGCTCATTGACGCCGGAATTTTTTTGCTGGGGTACGATTTAGTGCGCGGAATGCTCGGAGGGTAGCACCGGTTGTCTTCAACCGGTGCGGCGCAGCCGCAAGAAGCATCGTGTCCGCGAACGAAGCTTCGTGTTGCTCCGCAACACTGGTTGGGTCAATCGGTGGTACTCAGTTTTCAATTCGTACGCGAAATGTCTGAACCCTGAGCTTGAACCGTTACGCGTTCCACACGATGTTGTGCTAGCACTTTGCTTTACACCGCAAAATGAGCGAAACACTTGCAAATGCAATATCGTTTGATAAGTTCGCACGCTGACTTGCATTTCCCGCATGGCCTCGTGACAGGGCCGTCAACCAAGGGAGTTCTTTCAGCCGAGCGAACAGGACGTCCGGCCGGCTCATCGCCAAGCACTCACCCACGGGTAAGCCCCGACCGAGCTTGGCGGCGCAGCGGTGTTGCGCTGAGCGCCGACTATTCGTGACAGCCTTCCTCACAGGGTAACCTGCAGACAGTGGCAGGCTGGCGCGTCGCTTTGGAGTGCGTGGCGAATTCGATCGAATTACCCGTCAGGGCGCGTACTTCTGTGCGCTCGCTCTTGGGCAACTCGAGCTTGAATTGGCTGCTTGCGTTCCGAGATCCGGTCTCGTTGCTCGCCGACAGTTAGGCTCGCGAATGTTTGGTCGCCAGGGGAATGGCGAATAAAGGAGTGCAAGGGAATGTCCAAGCCAATCATTGGGATGAATGCCGATTTTCGCGCCGCAGCCAAGGGCCAATCGTCTTTCACGTTTATCGATGCGTGCTACTACGATGCGATCGCGCAGATGGGCGGGATTCCGCTGGTGATTCCGCCGCTGGAAAGCGATGAGGATTTGGAGGAAGTGCTCGACCGCGTCGAAGGCGTCTTGCTGGTAGGCGGGGCCGATCTGGATCCGCGCCGCGACGGCTGGATGCTGCATCCCTCGATCCGACCGCTCGCGCCGCGTCGCGAGAGCTTCGATCGGCGGCTGATGCGAATCGTGGCCGACCGCCGGATGCCTGTGTTTGGCATCGGCGCCGGCATGCAGCTTTTGAACATCACGATGGGCGGCAATTTGCTGCTCCACATCCCGGAGGATCGGCCGGCCGCGTTGCCGCATTTGGATCCGCTCGATCCGGCCCATCGGCACACGCTGGAGCTGACGCCCGGCTCACTGATGGAACGCGTCTACGGCGACGGTGAGCTGCGCGTCAACAGCATGCATCACATGGGGCTCGACGAAGTGGCCGAGGGCTTTGACGTGACGGCCCGCTGCCCGGACGGAATCGTCGAGGCGATTGAGAGCCGAATGCCGGATTGGTTTGCGATCGGCACGCAATTCCATCCCGAGGCGGCGACCGCCTCGGCGCTCGATCGGCGAATCTTCGAGGAGTTTATCGACGCGGTGAAAGAGTCGGCAGCGTCGATGCGACTGGTCGCCTAACTAAATTTGCTCTGATTGCGTTTGCACACGGATTGGTGCGCTGTTTTGTTGCGTTTGAATGGTGCGGTCTGGCGCGGCACGGAGGTTCGCGCCAGGCCGCACCGCTGTTTGCGGAGCGCAGGCGTTGATCTCCTTCGAGCTCCTCTGCCGTTGTGGGTGGCGAACCGTTTGTGGGCGCGACGACGTGATCGCTCGCTTGCGGATCATTGGAGCGCTGCGCCGAGAGCCGGAGCCGAGCGACGACCTGCTCGAAGCCCTGTTTTTAGACGGCGCTCGGCGAATGACGTGTCCGCTCTGCAAAGAGGTCGGCCTGCGTGCGACGCCGGCCAGTGATGACGATTCGGCCGAAAACGGTAATTGGCTCGCGGCCGTGCTGTGCGAAATCTGTCGTCAGCCGATCGCGGTCGAGCGGCTCGAAGCAGTTCCCGGGACGAAACGTTGCGTGGCGTGCCAAGGGCAGGCCGAATCGGCGGGCGGTTATGTTGAGGAGCCCGAATACTGCCCGCATTGCGGCTCGCTGGTCGAGCTGCGCGTGAGCAAGGGGGCCGGGATCACGCGTTATCGGCGGTTCTGCACGGGGAGTCCGCCTTGTCGATTGTGACAAGGGTTCGGTCTCGATCTCACGGCTGCCGTTCGAGATGAATTGACGGATAGACAGACTGTGATATACTTAATTAAGTATATGTTGAGATAAATCGGATGAGCTTGCCAGAGAAAGAAGCCGAAGTAGTTTGGGAGGGCGATAGTCTCGACGTCCTGCGAACATTTCCCAAAGGGATACGCGAAGATTTAGGGGCCGATATTCGCCGTCTTCAGGTCGGCGAGAGGCCGCTCCACAGCCGGTCGATGAAGTCAATTGGCAAGGGAGTCTATGAGTTGAAACAGGTCGATGATGCGGGTTGGTATCGTGTCATCTATTTGAACAAGGTGGGGAACAGACTGTACATGCTGCACAGCTTCGTCAAGAAGTCGGCGAAGACGGGACAAAACGATTTGAATATCGCTTCCAACCGCCTCAAAGCGGTGAAGGCGAGACTATTGGAGGAGAAGAGAAATGCCAGCAAAAAGAGATGAACCTTCGCATGTCACGCGAGGGAATGTCTTTGCGGATTTAGGATTTTCGTCTGAGGAAGCAGCGGTACTGGCAATCAAAACGCAGCTTCATATTGAAATTATGAAGGTGATTGAGAAACGGCGGCTCACGCCTCGTCAGGTGGAAAAGCTCCTTCAGGTCCCGCAGCCGCGGGTAAGCGAACTCATCAATGGCAAGATTTCGCGAATGACGGCTGACCTCCTGACAAAGTACTTACATCGACTTGGCAGGGAGGTACGAGTCAGCACAAAGGCCGGGACAATACGAGCGGCTTTGGCATAGGAGGCAGTCGTCCTGGTTTTCTCAATTGTCGCGGATCGGGACCGATAGTCCGCAGTGTCGATTGGGGTCAACTCGCTATTCATCCCCTCTCCCATGCCCTCATCCAGGTTGAGGCACGGGAAAGGGGATGAACATTACACTTCGCCGATGTCTTCGTTCCACAGGTCTGGCCGCGCGGCAATGAAGGCCCGCATCAGCTCGACGCACTCCGAGCTGTTGACGATCTCGAGCTCGACGCCGCGCGAGCGGACGTAATCTTCGGGCCCCTGGAACGTGCGATTCTCGCCTATGACGATCTTGGGGATGCGGTAGAGCAGGGCGGTGCCGCTGCACATGTCGCAAGGCGAGAGCGTGGAATAGAGGACCGCCTGGCGATAGTCGGCCGGCCGCAGCCGTCCCGCATTTTCCAGGCAGTCCATTTCGGCGTGCAGAATGGCGCTCGTGCGCTGGACACGGCGATTGTGCCCGCGGCCCACGACGCGGCCGTCCACAACGAGGACCGACCCAATCGGGATGCCACCTTCGGCGAGCCCTTGCCGGGCCTCGTCGATCGCCATTTGCAGAAATTGGTCCAAGTTAATTCTCCGGCGGAGGGGATGACTCGCAGGCGAGAATGCCGTAAAAATCCCGGTATTACCGCACTTGATGCCAAGCGCCGGAGGGCATTGCCGGTGGCGTGAAGCCCAAGGGGTAATTATGCTAGACGGTATACCATACCCGTCGCTTTTCGCCCACCTTTGAATAGACACTCGATGAGCATTTCCCCCCTTCGGCGCAGCCGGGCTTCCGCGCTCGCCACTCTGGCTGTCATCGCGCTCCTGTTGAGCGGCCGGTCGTCTGCGATCGGCGGCGAGATTCGCGACACGTCGGATTTCGCCGACGTGGCCGCGGCCGTCGATCGCTACTGCGACCAATACGGCGCGGAGCACGTACTGTTGGTGCTCGACCTGGACAACACGCTCTTAGCGATGAATCATCCGCTGGGGAGCGATCAGTGGTTTGAATGGCAGCGGTCGTTAATTGCCAATGATCCAAAGTCGCCCGAATGCGTGGCCGACAGTTTCCCCGGCCTGCTCGACGCCCAAGGGATGCTCTACAACCTCGGACGGATGCACCCGACGCAAAAGGACTTGCCGGAGCTAATGAAGAAGCTGCAAGACCGTGGCATTTCGACTGTAGTGCTCACGTCGCGCGGCGATGAATTCCGCAATGCCACGGAGCGGGAATTGAAACGGAACGGTTTTGATTTCGCACGGAGCGCTTTACCTGTGAAGGCCTGGCCGCGAGGCAGGTTTTTTCCGTACGATCCCAAGAAGCCGGACGGCTATGGGCTCACGAATGGTGAGCTCGATGCATATGGCGTCAAGGAAAAGGATTTAAAGCCGATCAGCTACGAGAATGGAATCATGATGACCGCGGGTCAACACAAAGGCATCATGTTGCTGACGCTACTAGCCCGTGCGGAGCGCGACATTAAAGCCGTGGTGCACGACGAAGACAGCGAGCGCAACGTCGGCCGCATTTTTTCGGCACTCACGAATCATCACGTCGAAATCACGGGTTTTCACAACACGCGACAGGATGATGAGGTGAAGAACTTCGACTACGGCGACAAGTCCGACATCGACAAGCGTTGGCACCAGCTAAACGACACGCTGCAGGCGGTGTTTGAATAGCGGCGCTTGCCTCTGTCCGCTGAGAGCTCTTGGCCGAACAGGTTTGGTCGTTGCAGATCGTCGGCCCGCCTACCTACTAGTCGGTAAGTGGGCTTAGATGCGACCGACGGCCGACGGTGGCAACGATTCCCCCACTTCGCTCGCTTCAATCTTTCGTGGCCGAGTCCTACGAAGCTTCATTCTCATTCTCAAAACCCAGACATCAGGGTTTTGGGGTCGGCCTCGGATGCGAATCTCGTTAAGAGTAACGGGCTATTGTCGAGGGAGCGACCGCGGTTCCACGGCAGACTGAAAATGGTTTGAACCGAAGGCGTCCGATCCGCGACTATTGTAGTGAGGGCGCCGACATGCACTTGCCGACACGTGATGAAAAGGAGGCAGCCTACAACGAATGGCTCGTCGTGCGTTGTCAACAAGGCCATGAAGAGGCCTTTGAAGAGCTGGTCAGCCGATGGGAAGCTCGACTTTTCTATTACATCCGGCGTTTGACACCGACGGAGGAAGACGCATGGGATGTCTTGCAGAAAGTGTGGCTGGCAGTCGTTAGTGGCATCAAGAGTTTGCAGGATGGACGGCTATTGCCCGTTTGGTTATATCGCGTGGCGCGCAACTCAGCCGCGAGTCACTTTCGCGCGGGCCGGACCGATCGCGAATCTCGGGACTACGCGGAAGATTTGACGGACATCGAACAGCCCGATCAAGACTTTACATCGGAAGATGCCGAGCAAGTTCATCATGCCCTGGACAAGCTGGCGCTGCCGTTCCGTGAAGTGCTGACCTTGTTTTTCCTGGAGGGACTGTCAGTCGCCGAGATCGCCCGGATCGTGGACATACCTGAAGGGACAGTCAAGTCGAGACTCCATCATGCCAAGCGAGCGTTGCGCTCTGCGCTGTCGAAAGGGGCGATGTCATGAATGAATCACAAGAACGGTTTTGTCAGCGGCTGATGGCCGCCGATCCGGCAACACCGGAGTTCAAAGCGAAATACGATAAGGAGCTGCACATGTTATTTTCCGACCAAAAAATTGAGGGTATGCCAAAACGGAAGCTTATGGTCCAG